>DAIDJG010000045.1 GCA_027451445.1 Singulisphaera sp. | reverse complement strand
AGGCTCCTTCCTCATGCGTTTGGCGAATGTTTGGTTTGGTCACCTCCATTTTGTCCAAAGTCGCGGAAAGGGGGGAGCCTTCCTTTCGACCCCCCGCCGCTCCGAAAAAATGCGCAACTTCAAAACTTGGGAAGGGGGGGTTAGGGGGGGTGGGGCATCGACCTTCGCTCACGGCCAAGGGCATTCGGCCGTCGCTGACCCGTCATTTCCCAGGAAAGTACGGTAATCCTCCACACGCGTGCAAGCGCTGGAGCCAATCGCGCCGGCTACTCCCCACCCCCCCAACCCCCCCTTCCCAAGGGGGGGAGTTATATATTCCTCCCTTTGAGAAGCGATGGGTGAGCGCACCGGGGCGGTCGGCCGTGTGCAATGCAATCGTTATCCGCTCTAGGAAGGGGTTATGGAGTTGTTTTTAAATAGGGATTGGCTGTTCAATCATTCCCGGCCGGTCCTCAAGTAGACACCGCTCGCTACTTCTTCTCCGCCTGATCACGGGCGGTCCGCTCCGCGTAGGAGAGGCTGTCCCAAACGCGCAGGGTGTTATCGCCGGAGCCCGAGACCAGTCGCGTCCCATCGGGGCTGAAGGCGACCTGGTGGACGAACTGGGTGTGCCCCTCCAGGGCACAGATGCGTTGCCATGTCGCCGTGTCCCAGAGACGAATCGTGCTATCGGCGCACGCGGAGGCGAGGCGGGAGCCGTCAGGCGAGAACGCGATCCCGTAGATCTGAGGCCCGTGAGTCAAGACGGCGACCTCGTCCCAGGTCGCAGTCCCCCAAACGCGGATGGTGCCGTCGGCCGAACCCGAGGCGAGCCACCGTCCATCGTGCGAGACGGCCAGCGAGAGCACGTCGTTGGTATGTCCCTCCAGCACGCGCGACGGCTCCCCACCCGCAACGGCCCAGACCTGGACCCGCCCGATGGGCTTTCCCCGCTCGGCCGCAGCCACCCAGGTTCCGTCGCGACCGAACGCCACGTCGTTCGGCACGTCGTGACCGCGCAGGATCAACGCCTCGGTCGCTTCGATCTGTCCAGCGGCGTTCTTGGCCTGCGGCGCGAGCCGCCAGAGGTGAAGCGCCTTGTCGTCGCGGGAGCCGCAGGCCAGCAGGTCGCCTTTTGGACTAAAGGCCACGCGCGTGTCCCAGTTGCTGGCCGTCGGCAGGGGTAGGCGTCCAACCTGCTGGCCGCTGTCCAGATTCCAGAGGCGGGCGCAATCGTCGCGGCCCACCGACGCCAGCAGTTTACCGCCGGGGTGAATCGCGACGCCGGTGACGATCGTCCGGCCGGGGTACTCCAGGATCTGCTGCGCGTCGCCCGTCGTCACATCCCAGACGCGGACAGTGCCATCCCACGAGCCCGACGCCACGCGGCGACCGTCCGGATGAAACGCCACATCATAGATCGACTTCTCGTGGCCCCTCATCACGCCGCCGCGCTCGAGCCGCCAGGCGTTCCAGAACCGGACCGGCCCATCCCCCCCGGCGACAATCGTCGCGCCATCAGCCAAGTAGCGCACGGCCCTGTATTCCGAGTGCGTCGGTGCGAACGCGAGTCGTTCGCCCGTCGTCGTGTCCCAGAGCCGGAGGGTGCGGTCCCGACCCGTGGACACCACGCGCGCACCGTCCGCGCTGAAGTCGACACTCAGGACCCAGCCTTTATGACCGCGGAGCGTCGCCTTGAGCGCGCCGGTCTGCCCGTCCCAGAGACGCACCGTCAGATCGTACCCGCCGGTCGCGATTCGGCTGCCGTCGCGGCTGAAGGTCCAGCCGAGAACTTCATTGGTGTGCCCGCTCAGGACGGCCAGCGGTTTCCCAGTCGCGGGGTCCCACAGACGAAGGGCGTTGTTGGGATAGCGTTCGGCCGTGAGGAGGCGATCGCCCTGCGGACTGAACAACAACTTGACGCCCGGATGATCAGGGCGAAGAACCGCGAGCGGGCGCCCATTGGTCAGGTCCCAGACTCGCACCGTCGGGTCGTATTCCCCGCAAGAGGCGATGCGCCGGTTGTCTGGACTGAACTCGACCTGATCGGGAACCTCCTCGTGTCCGCGCAAGCAAAAGCGCTCCTCACCGGTCGCCGTGTCCACGACCCGCAAGGTCCGATCCTTGCAGCACGCGACCAGTCGTGTGCCATCGTCGTTCAGCCGCCAATACGTGACTCCCGGCTCGGGAGCACGCCAATGCGCCTGCGCTCGGTCGGCCGGAACGTTCCACAAAACGAAATGGTTCTCAGCATCACGTAAAGCCATCCAGCGCCCGTCAGCGCTCACCGCGCCGTCGGTCGCGGGAGTGGCGATCGACAGCGGACTGTGCTGCGTGCGCGTGCGCAGGTCCAGCAATCGCGGCGGCCGTGCGGCGGAAATGACGACGGCCCGACTCCCATCGGAGCTAAAATAAGTCTGGCTATCTCCGTCCGGGCTGGGCAGGATGAATTCGGCACGTTCGAACTGATGCGAAAAGTGCCGCCATTCCCAGTTGCGATACTCGGGCGGTGCCGACTCCAACGTCTCGCGCGCGCTGGCGATGTCGTCGATATGGAGCGAGCTCGCCACAGTCGTCAGATTGGACCGGTAGCGCTCTCGGCGCTCAGCCCGCTCTCGGCGCTGGACCTCTTGCCGCTGCCGGAATTCCTCCTGGAACGCGTGCTCAGCGCGCACGTAACTCCAACTGACCAGGACGAACGCCGCCAGGAATATGGTCGCGGCGGCCGCCAGCGCTCCGGCTGTCCCTGGGTTCCGCCGGCTCCAGCGCACGAGCCTCTCCGACGGCCCGACGGGCCGGGCCAGGATCGGCCGGTGGTCGAGATGGCGCTGCAGATCCTCCGCCAGTGCGGCCGCTGACGCGTAACGCCGTTCCGGGGCCTTTTCCAGGCATTTCTGACAGATCGTGTCGAGATCGCGCCCGACGGTGGGGTTCAGTCGTAGCGGAGGCACCGGCTCATGTTCGATCACTAGGCGGAGTGTCTTCGTCACGGTCTCGGCCTGGAACGGCGGCCGGCCCGCCAGCAGTTGATAGAGCACCGCGCCAAGGCTGAACACGTCACTCCGGGCATCAACCCGGTGCCCCTCGCCGCGCGCCTGTTCGGGGCTCATGTATGCGGGCGTTCCCAGCAAGCGCGGGCCTTCGCCGAAGTGCTCGCCGCTGAGAGCCAGGCCGAAGTCGCCGATGTAGGCCGCACCCGCGGCGTTGATCAGAATATTCGATGGTTTGACATCGCGATGGACCAGCCCGGTTTCATGGGCGGCCTGTAACGCCCGGGCGACGGTGAGCACCCACTGCGCAGACTGAAGACGCGTCGGCAAACCCTGCCGCAGCCGTTCGGACAGATTACTCCCCTCGATCAACTTCGTCACGATGTAGGATCGTCCATCGACGCGTCCCACGTCGTAGACCGGGATGATCGCCGGGTGGTCCAGGCTCGCCAGAACGCGCGCCTCAGCGCGAAACGCATCGCCGTCGCCGCGCGTCTGCCGCCCGCTGTGTGCCATCTTGAGGGCCACGAAGCGCCGAAGCTCCAGGTCTTCGGCGAGATAAACGATACCGAAGGCCCCCTGCCCTAGAACCCGCTCGATCCGATAACGAGCCAGGTTGCCAGGCAGCACCGGCACCCTTTGGCCCGCGGACGCAGACGCGCGCGCGCCCACACCCGCCACCGAGAGGAGGCCGCTGGCGGCATCATACCCGGCCGCGACTTCCCAGAGGAGGCTCGCGAACACCGAACCATCCGCCTCGTCCGGAAACCGCTGCTGATATTCCTCCGCCGCAGGCTGCTCACCGTGCTTGAGACGGTACTCCAGGTCCACCTTGAGGAGCTCGCGAAACAGGGCTGCGCGTTCCAGACCCTCGCCCGCAAGGTAGTCGCGAGGGTTCGGACGCATACCGCCCCGCCAGCTTCGCTCGAAGCGCGTGCAAATCTCGTCGATGCGTTCGAGAGCCTCGACGGAGAGCGGGGGCGTTCGACTATTAGAGCCGAGGGAGGTCACGCCACATGCTCCTCCCAGCGAGCCTGGATGAGATTCAGCTTTCGCTGCACAGTGCTCCGGGCGCAGTCGAGCTTGCTCGCGATCTCCTCATTCGTGTAGCCCTCCATCTTCCACAGGGCGATCGACCGGAGATCGGGATCCCCCAGGGTTTCGAGCAGTCGTTGCGATTGCTCGGCCATTTCGGCGACCATCTGCGGCGTGGGGTCGTTCGCAATGAGATCATTGAGGTCGATGACGCGGTCGTCGCTCTGGTTCAGCTCCGCTTCCGACAGGATTGCGCCTCCGCCGCGCTTGAGACGTTTTTCGCGGTTGATCTGGTCGCAGACCTTACGGACCGTGATGGTCACGAGCAGACTCCACAAGTCGCTCCGGCTGTTGAGCCGGGGGAAGCGTCCCTCTTCGGCACCGCGGCAGAAACTATCGAACGCACTGAGGACCGCGTCTTCTTCGTCCGCAGCCGCGCGACGGGCCGTCAACAGCCGAGTCCTGGCCAGACTGATCATACGGCTGGCGAAGCGCTCCCAGAGCTTTTCCGCCGCGTCCCGGTCGCCCGCCTGCAGGGAATCAAACCACCCAGTTATAGATCCGTCATCGATCACGCTGGATTCTCGATTGTGCCGTCGGGGTCATGACCTGGGACCCGGCTCTGAGGGCCACTGGAAGGTTGTTTCGGAGACTGGTCCGTCGGGCGAACTCCCGCTTTCCAGGTTACTCTTTGCCCTGCCCCGCGTCGACGGCCGAGCCACGGTGACGAAGTGGCCGCGAAGACCGATTCCACTTTCGCCATGGCCCACCTCGCGGCCCGGAGCCAGCACTCCGGCGGCGTGAACTGCGGCTTCGCGGACGGTTCGGTCAAGTTCATCAAGAACACGATCAACCCCACAACGTGGAGAGCGCTGGGCACCCGCGCAGGGGGCGAAGTCGTCAGCGCAGACGCCTATTGAGCGGCTCAGGTGTAGGCCGAGAGATTGACGTGTGAATGGATCGAGGGGATGAGGCCTCCGCCCATCCCCTTCGTTAGTTATTGGGGAAGGAGAGGATTGATGCGCGGTCGGTTTGCGTTTGTCGTCATGTTGGGCCTTGGGTTCATCGCGCCAGGATGTGGAGGCGCGGATAATCATCCCCCCACCGAAGATGAGATGCAGCAGGGCGTCCTCACGGACGTGGGCGAACTCTACCGGGTGTACATCGCGAAGAACAAGAAACCGCCGGCGTCGCTCGCCGATCTCACCCCTCTGCAGATGATGAGCCCGATGGGGCTCGAGGCCCTCAAGAAGGGCGACGTCGTCGTCTTCTACAAAGTCGAGCTACCCGATACCGGCGAAGAGCCCGGCAAGGGACCAGGCGATGTCGTCCTCGCCTACGAGAAGCAGGTTCCCGAGTCCGGGGGCAGGGTCCTCATGCTCAACCGCACCATCAAGACGATGACCGCCGACGAGTTCAAGGCCGCGAACAAGGCCGGCACTCTCGACACCAAGCCAGGTGCCGCCGCCAAGGCCAAGTAGCCCTGGGTGGCTCGGTGCGTCCACCCAACGGGTGGCCCCCGGACGTTTGGGCCGTAGATACAGACCGGGGGCACCGCCGCGCCGGCGATGAGTGGAGGACGCGTGGAACTGGGACGTCGAGATGCCTGCGCGCGGGCCGGTAGACTCGCGCCGAACCGGCCGCGGGCCGGTTACCACCCGACACGAACCCGTCGCCCGCGCGATCACTTTCGACGCGACCGCGCCGCCGTTTGCACGATCGGGCGGTCATCGAGACCGTCGAGCGCTTCCATGAATCGCGGACGATTGCCGTACTTCGCGCGGATCGAGGCGACCAGGGCGGTCCATTCGTCCGCGCGGTTGAGGGCCATGTAGAGGGGACGCATCTTCCTCAAGTACGCCGTGGCCGACTGATACGCGGACGGGTCCGCGCGGGGAAGTTGGCCGTTCAAACCCGCCGTGTAGATCGCCAGCGCCCGTTCCGGGTACTTGGCCGAGACTGCCTCCGCAACGCGGTCTGAATCGCTGAATGCACCGACGCGGTAACGCGAATTGCGGGCGGCGGATTGCATTGCGTCGAACCAGTGCAGCACCTCGTCCGGCCGCTTGGCGGCGATGGCCATGTCAAGCAGCACGTCCAGATGAGGCCGCGGCGCGGACTCGTGCCGTCCCGGACGACTCAGCAGCGGAAGGAGAAAATCGGGGAACGGCAACGGCCAGTCGGGCTCGCTCTTCACGTGCACCGGTGCACCCGGCTCGGGTTTCGGAGCTGGGGCGGGTGCGGCGCTGCGTTTCTTCGGGGCCGAGCGGCGGCCCGTGGTCTGAGCCGGCGCTGCCGAGGCCTGCGGACGGATCACCTGATAGGGCATCGCCCCCGTTTCCAGAAAGCGCAATGCAGCGGCCCGCACGGGCTCCTCGCACCTGGCCTTCCTGGCGGCTTGCATCAGCTCGTCGAACGTCGACTGGTTGGGATAGTCCGTGAAGAACTGGATCGCGGCGTGCGCGGCGATGACGTCCCATTGCTTCCGCTTCTGGGACAACTCACAGAGCGTTTTTACCAGACCGGCCGCGATGCCCGGCAGCTTTGCGCTCGTGGCATTGATCCCCTCGCGCGCCCAGCATTCAAGGGCATCGAACTCCTTTGCTTCGAACAAGAACGTGACCAGCCGCTGATAGCTTCCCGTGATCCGGGCTTCCGATTCGTAGAGCGCTCGTACCTCGTCCCCGCGGCCGGCATTCTCCAGCGCCGTGGCGAGCCAGTTGGAAAGGTGGTTTCGCTTGTAGTTGCGCGAGAAATCGTCCGACACCCCACCTACCCCTGGGTGCGAGGCCCTCAACCGATCAGCCAGAGTATCGGCCACTGTTGACCAGTCCTCCGGCGTGTGGGGTGCATCGAAGACCACTTCGTTCGCCTCGGAGGTCACATCGTAATCGTCGTCCAGCTCGGCATCGATCGCGAACAGCAAGCGTTCCGGACCGGACAGGCTCGAGCGCAACAGGGCCTGGAAAATGACGGGGAGACATTCGGCGAAGGCCGTCGAGGTCTCCCCCTCGTCGCTCGCTTCGCTGATCTGGTCGAGACCGTCGGCGATGAAATCCCGTCCCAGCGAGACGACTTCATCGGCATGGCCGAGCTCCAGCAGCCGCTCCAGACGATGCCGGACCTTGCTGTAGTCCGGGGTATATCCTTCGCCGGTCCATTCGTCCCTCCAGGCGCTCTCCGACGTCACTTTCAGGATCTCGCGCCGGGCCTCCGCGACGAGTTTCTTGACGTCCCCCTGCTGGAGCGTAATCCGCTCGCGGAACTCCTGGTAGACCTCGGGAAACCGGCGCACGAGCGACCAGACGAGATCGGCCAGCTCGCCCTGAGTTTTGGCGCGGAGGTGTTGTTCGATCTTCTCGTCCCAGTTGCCCGCACCGGTCTGCCGGGGGGCCGGAGCCTTGGAACGACGCGCTTTGGGAACAGGAGGCTCCTCGTCGTCATCCCATGAGTCTTCATCCTCATCTTCATCCTCATCCCAATCGTCGTCCCGCTCTTCCTCGAGATCCTCCCACCGCGGGTCGTCTTCGTCAGCGAGGGGTACGTCTCGTTTCTCGGCGACGGCCTGAAGGTAATCGGCGATCACGGCCACGGCATGTTTGCAACGAAAGCCCACGGGACAGGTGCAGGAGGACTCAAGAGTCGAAACCTTCCCTTTTGTGCCCAGGGCCACGGTGGTCGCGTAGTACTCGGTCCCCACAACCGTCGCCAGGAGCTCGCCTTCGCTGGAGATCCTCAGGTCCTTGACCTGACCGCCGCGCTGGTAGCTCCGCCCTCGCGAGACGGTGGTGCTGCCCGTCCACTCATTGACGTCATTCCACGTCAGCTTGGTCCACCGGGCGTCAACGGCGGGCGCTTTCGGGCTGGACCGGCCTTTGCGCATTGACGAGGGTTTGGCGGGCTTCTCCTTCTTCATGACTGCGAGACTCTCAAGAAAGTTGCGGTCGGGGTTTTGAGGTTATGTGACCGCGTTGAGATCATGGAAGGCGTGCAGTTCCCTGCCCCGGCTTCGCCTCCCGAGAGCGGTTTACGGTCGCATTGCGCACACCCGCGACCCACCAGCAGGGCGACCACGGGGCAGTCGTACTACAGGCTCGTGTGGGCATTGCTCCGACATATACCTTAGCTCTTACACTAACCCGAAGCGCGAGCGAGGGATAATTATATAATGTTCTCGCTCGCGCTTCGGGTTAGTATTGTGGATTGGGCGCGATGATGTGCGCAACCCGGTCGTAGACCGCTGTAATAGCACGGAGTGCGCAAGAACGCCAGCCGGAGGTACCTCGCTTCAAGGCCATTTCGCGGATTGGTGTCGCCCCGCTTTAGCTTGCGAAAGACCGATGTGACATCAATGCGGCTCGAAGGATGAATCGGACATGCTGCGTCGACTTGACCCGCGCCAGCGCAACGTCTGATGGTTCTGTTGTAGTTCGTTGGAGCGACGTTTATGTTATAAGCGTTCACACGTAGGACCCGATGACGCACCGAGCTCGGTGCCGTTCCAGCAATCCGCCGGTCCAGCCGAGGCGACGAGTAAGGAGCAGAACCGTTGGCCAGGAAACGCTCTACGAACCCCGAAGCCAGTCCGCCGGCGAGGAATGCAACCGACCTGCTGCCGCACGGTTACGCGGAGCTTCTCGCCCAGCTCAAGGAACGGATCCGTTCCGCCCAGCTCCGAGCCGCGATTGCCGCCAATCGCGAGATGATCCTGCTCTACTGGCACATCGGCCGCGAAATTCTCGATCGTCAGGGACAGGAAGGTTGGGGCACCAAGGTCATCGACCGTCTGGCCACCGATCTCCGCCTTTCCTTCCCCGATATGACCGGCCTCTCGTCGCGTAACCTCAAATACATGCGGGCTTTCGGCGAAGCCTGGCCCGACCAGCCAATTGTGCAACAGCTTGTTGCACAAATTCCCTGGGGACACAACGTGCGTCTTCTTGACTACGTGAAGGACCGCGCCGAACGCGAATGGTACATCAAAAAGACCATCGAAAATGGCTGGAGCCGAAACGTCCTCGTCCATTGGATCGAGAGCGACCTTTACAGCCGGCAGGGGAAAGCGACCACGAATTTCGCCAAGAACCTGCCACCGCCGCAGTCGGACCTCGCCGGCGAGCTGCTCAAAGACCCGTACAAGTTCGAGTTCCTGACACTCGCCGAGGATGCTGAGGAGCGTGCCCTTCAGAAAGGATTGCTGGAGCACATCCAGCAGTTTCTCATCGAGCTGGGAGCCGGCTTCGCCTTCCTCGGCCAGCAATATCCGCTCGAGGTCGGCGGCGAGGACTTTTTCATTGACCTCTTGTTCTATCATGTCAAATTACGTTGCTACATTGTCATCGAACTGAAGACCACCGCCTTCAAGCCGGAATACGCCGGCAAGATGAACTTCTATCTCTCCGCCGTCGACGACCTGCTCCGCCACCCTGATGATCAGCCTTCCGTTGGCATCATTCTGTGCAAGGCCAAGAATCAAGTCGTCGCCGAGTACGCGCTGCGGGACATGGCAAAGCCGGTCGGGATCGCGAGCTACATCACCAGGCTGGTGGAATCCCTGCCCCCAGCGCTACGTGACAGCCTCCCGAGCCCGCAGGCGCTGAGGGCGGAATTGAAGAAGGACGGCGGCAGCCACGATTGAGGACACCGTCAGGTCCGTAATCCGCCGCCGGTATCCTTCGCGAGCCGCTCGGTTCGCGCTGGGGTGCTCGGAATAGGCCGGGATTTACTTTCTGGTTTCCCGCCAGGCTTGGAGTCTGTCCCAATAGCAATAGGGCGGGAAGCGAGAAATGGGGACTGGCTCCGGACGTCTTCGGACGGTGCCTGTCCCCATTTCTCGCTTCCCGCTCCGCCGGAAAACGGGGACAGGCACCTCGAAGACTCGGAGCCAGTCCCCGTTTTCCGGCTCCGCTCCACTTCCAGGAGGGACTCTTAGTCGGTCTTGATCACGTCTTCGAAGAACTCCTCGACGTTTTCCGTCTTCCGTTCTTCCGCCACGTGTTCGGCCAACCGGTTGATGAACGCATGCCCTTGGCGGAGCGCTTCTGCGGCGGCGCGCAGGATCGCACTCAACGAACCCGCTTCATCGGCGGTCAGTGGGCGTCCCACCGCCGCCTGGCCCAGCCTTTGGGTCACGGCGGCAATCTCTTCGTCCAGTGATAACGCGTTCCCCGGGTCACTCATAAACGTTTCCCCTATTGCTGAATCGAAGAGGTGACTCTCGGCCAAAAGACCGGGAGGCAAACGGCGGTCGACAGAAATCCCCCTGTGCACGGTTGATGCCAACGTCTGCGCGAACCCGACTTAGGGGTTGCCGCTCAGAATTCAAAGCTCGTAAACGCCGAAAGGAGACCCCGTAACCCCTTGGGACGGGGCGCAGGGATCATGGATATCCGAAAGAGATCCTCGAGCGGACGGCGATAGCCCCAGTCGTCGCTCAGGCTGCAAAGCCGGTCAAATTCCGCTTTGCTCATGAATCCGTGGAAGACCAGACGGTGTGACGTCTCGTCGTACTGAATCTTGTCCCGCAGCTCGGCGGGAAATTCCACGCCTGCGGGCAGCTTGTTCAAGGTGACGAAGTGGTCCATGGGACCCTCCAACAATCACACGAGAACGTGTCTCCGGTTACCGAAATGCGAACGCCATTTCTGATATAACACCGCGATTCGGCGCGTGCAAGCATTCGAAGCGGAAATCCGCCGAATCCTCAAGATCGATCGTCGTCCGGCAAAGAAAGATGAAACGTCTCAAGGTGGCGACCCCAGCCCTCCTCGAAAACGAGTGGTTCGAGGTCGATCCTCGAGAGCCACCCCAGCCGCTGAAGTTCGGGGGTATCGGGAAACTCGGGGACTCGACCGAGGCATAAATACGCGATAGGGACGATTGTGTCCGGGATGCCGAGAATCAAGCGCAAATCTGCCGGGTCAATGATACTAACCCAGCCCACGCCAACCCCCTCGGCGCGTGCGGCCAGCCAAAGGTTCTGCACCGCACAGACCGTGCTGTAGAGGTCCATCTCGGGTTGAATCGTCCGACCGAGCACCACTGGCCCTTGCCGCGATCGATCGCACGTCACACAAAGATTGAGCGGTGAATCGAGAATCCCTTCCAGTTTCAGGTCTCGATAGAGCGTCCCCTTATCGCCGTCGAATAGTTCCGCGGCGCTCTGATTCGCACGCTCGAACGCCGCTTTGATCCGGCTGCGCACTTCCGCCGAGCGGATGAGGATGAAATTCCAGGGCTGCATGAAGCCCACCGACGGCGCATGGTGTGCCGCGACCAGCAAGCGCGAGACAACGCTATCGGGCAAGGGATCGGGGAGGAACCGGCGGCAATCCCGGCGCTCGAAGATCGCGCGGTAGACGGCCTCGCGCTCACTCTCTGAGAACGCGTGATCCATGGCTTGCGTTCCCTAGGCCGCAGCGGGAGTGGCAGGGTCAGCCAAAGCCGCGAGTGTCGAGTCCGCCGTCTGCTCCGCCGCCCGGATGCAATCGGGAATTCCCACGCCGTCGTATCCAATACCCGCGAGGAACAGGCAGGAATGCCGCGCTGCTTGCTGACGGATCGACGCCACTCGCTCGAGATGTCCGAGCGTGTACTGGGGCATCGCGCGGGGATGTCGCGCAACCTCAGCCAGGAGGGGTTCCCCCTTCGCACCCACCAGGGCTCCGAGTTCGTCGCGCACGATCACCTTGAGCATTTCGTCGTCCGTATCAAACAACTCGGGCTGAGTCGCTCCGCCCAGGAACACGCGCATGAGGACGGTTCCTGCCGGAGCTCGGCGCGGGAACTTCACACTGAGGAACGACGCGGCCAGGATCGACCGCCCTTCGATGGCGGGGACAACGACGCCAAAGCCGTCGAGAGGGTGCGCCACCTGGTCGCGGCGATAGGCGATGTTGACGATCACCGAAGAGGCGTATGGAATCGCCCGCAGCCAGAGCGCCAGGGTGGGATCGAACGCATCGATCAACCTCGCCGACGCATGCGCCTCCGTGGCAAGCACGACGGCATTGGCTCGGATCGGAGGGCCGTCAAGCAGTTCAATCAACCAGGGAGAGACCGGATCCGGCCGGCCCACCCGGCGCACGGCTGCGTTCGTCTTGACCGTGCCGGGAGGCAGTGAAGCCGCCAAGGCCAGCGGCAGCGTATCCATACCTTCCGCAAGCGTTACAAATAAGCCATAGCGCGCTCCTGAAGCGTTCGACTCGCTCGAGCGAGCCTGCTTGCGCTGGTGCCACGCCGCACGGATCAGGCTGCCGTACTTGCGCTCCATTTCCGGGAACTGCGGCAGCGTGGCCTTGATGCTCAATTCAGCCGGGTCGGCGGTATAGATTCCTCCGACCAGTGGTTGCACGAGGCGATCGAGCGCTTCTCGCCCGAAGCGGCGTTTCACGAATGACGACAGGCTCTCGTCAGAGTCGTCATCCTTGCGCGGCAGAACCAGGTCCATGAGCATGCGTAGCTTGCCGCGAACCGACAGGATCGGCGAGGTGATAATCGGACCGAGTCGATGCGGGGACATCAGGACAAAGCCCTCGGGAACGGGCGAGAGCCGTCCCTGCCGCACCACAAACGAACGCCGGTGCGCAGGGTCGGTGCTGATGAGTTGATCGCCCAGCCCGAGCGCCCGGCAAAGTTCGACGCCCCAGGGCTTATTCGTGATGAAGGAGTCCGGACCTCCCTCGAGCGTGAAGCCATCGATCCGCTGAGTCTGGATCGCGCCACCAATGCGGTCCCTGGCTTCCAGTACGACCACTTCCACGGATTGTCGCAGGGCGTCGGCGCGCTGAACGATCCGGCGTGCGACGGTCAAACCCGACAAGCCACCTCCGATAATCACCACCCGGTTCTGTCGTCCGCCGCCGTCTCCCAACCAGGGATCTCCTCGTAAATGAATCGGACCTGGACGCTTTCGATGCGTCTCGATGTCGATTACCAAATATCCACACCGGGTACCAGACTCAAGAAAAAATAAGGCGAGGGGGACGTGAAGGATTCGTCCCGTATTTCCGAATCTCCCTCTTGCGGCATTGTAGCCGATCGGGAAGCGATCGACGACCCGCCCCTGTCAGTGCAGACGCTGCGGCCGGTTTGGCAACGCGGTTCATCCGGGCGCTCGCGACTTCTGCGAATGCGTGTGGACCAGGTCAACGAGCGCCACCACGTTATCGACCGGCGTATGCGGCAGGATCCCGTGCCCGAGGTTGAAGATATGACCCGGTCGACCAGCAGCTTGGTTAAGCACGCGTCTGGCCTGGTTTTCGATTTCCGTTCGAGGTGCGAAGAGCACGACCGGATCGAGATTCCCCTGCACGGCGACGCCCGTTCCGAGACGGTTCCATGCGGCATCGAGCTCGACGCGCCAATCGAGACCGATGACGTGGCCACCGGCATCGCGCTGGAGCTCCAGGAGTGAGCCGGTATCGGTTCCGAAGTGGATGATCGGAACTCCTGGGGTCAACTTGGCGAAGAGACGCTGCATGTGGGGAAGGACGAACCGCCGGTAGTCGAACGGACTGAGATTTCCCACCCAACTATCAAACAGTTGCAGAGCCTGTGCGCCGGCGGCGACCTGGGCGTTTAGATAAAGCGCTGTTGCGTCGACTAGCCGTTCCATCAGCGCGTCCCAGGCGCCTTGATCGCGGTACATGAACGACTTGGCAAGCTCGTAGTGCCGAGAGCCGCCACCCTCAACGGCGTAACAGGCGAGCGTGAACGGAGCGCCGGCAAAACCGATCAGCGGCGTTTCCGGGCGTAAGGCCGATCGGATCGAGCGCACGGCGTCCATCACGTAGCCCAACGGCGCCACGTCCGTCAGAGGCTGAATCCGATCGACATGGGTTCGCTCGCGGATTGGGTTATGGATGACGGGGCCCTCGCCTTTGGCGAACTCCAGATCCAGCCCGAGCGGCTCGAGGATGAGCAGGATGTCGGCGAAGAGGATCGCCGCGTCGACCCCGAGTCGTTCCGCCGCGGTCACGGTGACTTCCGTCGCTAATGCCGGGTCCTTGCACAGTTCGAGAAACGACACCTTCGCGCGCACGGCCCGATATTCCGGCATGTAGCGCCCGGCCTGGCGCATGAGCCAGACGGGCGTCACCTCGGTGGGCTCGCGACGACATGCCTTTACGAACGGACTCTCGTCCCAGCGTGCAACGGTGCTGGTCTCACTCATCAGCGGTCAATCCTGGGCCCCAGCGGGAGGTTGGAACTGACAGTTTACGCCAGGTGAACCATGAAAGGAATGGCGCCACGTGGAGGTTCGGTCCCGGTTCAACGTCGTGGGTCGCGTTCCGCACTCTGTAAACGACGTCCTTCGTCGCGCACGGCTTGTCCGGCGAGGCGGACGTGTTATCCTGAGAGTTCGGAACGAGTGTGAGAGCCCCCGGGGTCGCCTCAAACGGCAGAACTCGGTAGTGGCGCTGGAATTACTGTGCCCCGGTCTCCGACACCGTTGCCGACTCGTGGTGATCACCGTGCTTCATCCAACGTGACGAGCCTCTTGCATGGAAACGACGACAATCGACGAAGCGCGGGCGGAACGATTCGACGTCCTCGATACGACCCTCAAGGCGTCAGGCCCGAATGCGGTCCTGGAAAGTCTGATCGGACAGCTTGAGCAAGCCGGCGAGTACCGAGCGCTGCTGGATGCCCTCCTGCTCAAAGCACGCCACGACCTTGGGATTTCCCTCGTCCCGCTGAGCTCGCTGTCAGACCTTCCCGAGCCGCTGCGTTCTCAATACGAACAGCGCTACCTCGACGCGATCCGGTTCGTCGGCCGCAAACTCCTGGACGCGGGCGACATCCCTGCGGCCTGGCCGTACTTCCGCGCGATCAGCGAGCCCGATCTCGTCGCACGAGCGCTCGATGCCTATCAGCCGAACGAGGCGGACGAACGACTCGGTCAGATCGTGGAGGTCGCGTTCAATCAGGGTGCGAATCCCCGCAAGGGGTTTGAGCTGATTCTGGAACATTACGGCACCTGTTCCGCCATCACCGCCTTCGAGCAACTTCCGACCGATGAATCGGTCCGCACGGCGTGCGCGGATAAGCTGATTCGCCAGCTCCATTCCCATCTCACCGCGAACTTGCGTGCCGAACTCGCCCAGCGCGACCCTTCGCTCGCCCCCGAGGGTGCGCGGATCCCCGAGTTACTCGCGGGAAATGATTGGCTATTCGGCGACGACATGTACCACATCGACGTTTCGCACCTTGGAGCCGTCGTGCGGATGGCGCCGATGCTGAAAGACTCGGAGACCATCGCGCTGGCTGTTGAGCTGACCGATTACGGGCGGCGGCTCTCCGAACGTCACCGCTACGAGGGCGAGCCTCCGTTCGAGAACACGTACGAGGATCATGCGGTCTATTTGCGGGCACTCCTGGGGCAAAAGGTCGACGAGGCGATCGCGCATTTCCGGGCAAAGCTGGTTCCTCCCGATCGCGACCGGCCGGTCGATTCGTACCCTGCGCAGATCCTGGTGGGCCTCCTCGTCCGACTCGAACGGTTGAACGATGCGATTGATATCGCCGCGGAGCACCTCGCCATGTTCCCCGAGTCGATGTTGGCGTGCCCCAGCGTCTCCCAGCTCTGCCAGCGAGCGGGTCAGCCGGGACGACTCGCCGGCATTGCGCGCGCTCACGGCGACCTTGTCAACTATGCCGCTGCGATCCTGCAAAGCGCTGGCGCCAAGGGTTGAGCTCTACCATCCAAACTGGAACCAGCAGGCCAAGGCCCGTGTCGTGGGAAAGGGTTTCATGAGTCGGTGCCACCTCGGGATGTTTGTCGGCGCAGCGCTCGTTCTGGCCGCGGCCGCGGAGACGGACGAGCCTGGGTTCACCAGCCTTTTCGACGGTAAGACTCTCAACGGTTGGAGCGTTGAACATTCCGACCGCATCTCCGTACGCGACGGAGTCGTGATCCAGGACGGCGGGACGGGTTGGCTCCGCTCAGCCACGTCGTACAAAGACTTCGAATTTCGCGCGGAGTATCGTGTCGTCAAAAAAGGGGGCGACAGTGGAATCTTCTTTCGTGCCAGTGCAGCGAGCTCGGCCAAGGAGCCTTTCTGGCCTGAGAAAGGTTTCCAGCTCCAGGTGATCGACAACCCGGACGGCCAGTTCCGTGTCTTCGGGCATGGCACACCCCCTCCGACCTACGATCGGCAGGGGGACTTACTGAAACAAACGCTCAAAGGCCCTGGAGAATGGCAGTCGATCGCGCTCAAGGTCGTCGGCAAACATGCCGAGGCCTCGCTGAACGGAGTTCGGATCACGGTGTCGGACGCGATCATCTTGCCTGAAGGCCACATTGGACTTCAGGGTGAGAACGGTCAGTTTGAGTGGCGGAATCTCAGGATCAAGCCGCTGTAGGAGGCCGGGACCGAGGCGGACACCGCATCTCGTCCCAAGTATTCACGAGCTCTAACATGCCGACTGCATCTCGTCCTGAACTCGATGCGCGGGAGGTCGACCGGATCGAGGCACTCGTGACCGTGAACGACAACGCTCGTATCGATGAGTTCCTCAACCGTTGCGTTCCCAGGTCGTCGTGGTTAGTGCGAATTCGGACGGCGGAGGTCATCGCCACCGTCTTGAACCGGCAGCCGCTTGGGACGATCAGCGAACGTACCTGTACCTGCTTGAGCATCAAGCTCACGCTTCCGGTCCCGGTCGAGCCCGGCTTGCGGTTCCAGATCATCTCCGATGACGATGAGACCCTCACAGCCTCGGGCGTGATTCGCCCCTGGGGGGGCTGAGTCGGCGCGGGCGGCGCGAGCTTGATGAGGAGGAGGATCGCGGTCGCGTAGAAGACGCCCAGCCCCGTGGCGTCGACGACCGTGCTGATCAAGGGGGCCGAGACCAGCGCGGGGTCGACTCCTAACTTCTGGGCGACCAGCGGCACCAGCGCACCGACTGTGTTCGCCCAGATACAGATGCCGAGAATGGCCAACCCCATCACCGCGCCGAAAATCGGGGGGTGACCGAGCAGGCCCCACGTGAACAGGAAACCCACCGGGCCCAGGATCAGGCCGAGCGAGAGCCCCGTCGTCGCCTCGCGGACCAGGACGCGAAGCGTGTCCCGAGGCTGTACCTCACCCAGCGCCAGCGCCCGGATGATTGTCCCCACCGCCTGGCTTCCCGCGTTGCCACCGGTGCCGATCAGCAACGGGACGAAGGCGTCGAAGTCGATATACCGGAACTTTTCGTCGACCCAGTCGAACGATCGGCTGACGTACCGGGTGATCAGGCCCCCGAGGAAGAGCAGCAAGAGCCACCCGATTCGGCGACGCACGGCGACACGGGTCAGGCTCTGCCAGTACGGCTCCTCGTCACCCGGTGTCTCCTTGGAAACGCCGCCGAATGCGAGGATGTCCTCCGTCTGCTCCTGCCGCAGAATATCCATCGCATCGTCGTGCGTAATGATGCCGAGCAGCATATTGTTCGCATCGACAACGGGGAGCGCGATCAGGTCATACCTGTCGATCTGGCGGGCAACCGATTCCTGGTCCTCGTCAACCCGGGCAAAGATGACATCGCGCTGCTGCATGATGTCCTGAATCTTCGCCGAGGGACGCGAGAGGATCAGTTTCTTGAGCGAGACGAACCCGATCAGCCGGCGCTCAGAGTCGACCACGTAGCTGTAGTAAATCGTCTCGCGATCGGGCGCCTCGTGGCGCAGCCGTTCGAGGGCTTCGCGCACACTGATCTGGGGAGGGAGCGTAACGTAGTCGGTCGTCATGACCGCACCGGCGGTGCCAGGTTCGTAGCTCGCGAGCCGGCGGATGTCCTCGCGCTCAGCCTGCGCCAGGTGGGGCAGGATCTGATCGACCCGATCTTCGTCGAGCCGGTTTACGAGGTCCGCGCGCTCGTCGTGCGACATCATGTGCAAGAGCGCGGCGGCTTCTTCCGGCGGGAGCTTTTCGACGTAACTGACCTGCCGCTCGGTGCCCAGGTAGCTCAGCACTTCCGCCCGCCCGCGCGGAGACAGGACCGGAAGGATTTCGTCCCCTTCCTCGGCTTCGAGATCCTCGATAATCTCGGCGACCTGCGCCGGGTGATGCTCACCGAAGAAGTCGCTCAACGCGGCGATTTCACCCGCGCGGATCAATTCGCGCAGGTCGGGCACCAACAGCGGGTTTCGCATTCGGCGCCCCCTGAGACCGACGCTGAAGTCAATTCACGACCATCGCGAAGTGGTTCAATTCATCATACGGTGTCCGCAAAAGATTCTCACGACCCTGGTCAGCCGATGACGTCTTTTCCAACGTAGGGCCGCAACACTTCAGGCACGTCCACGCGACCATCCGAGCGCTGGTAGTTCTCGAGAATCGCGATCAACGCACGACTCAACGCGATCGCGGTGCCGTTGAGCGCATGGACGAACTTCGTTCCCTTCTGACCGGTGGGGCGATATCGGATATTGAGCCGGCGCGATTGATAGTCGGTGCAATCCGACGTACTCGTCACCTCACCGTACTCTCCGTTCTCCCCGCGCCCCGGCATCCACGCCTCGATGTCATACTTCCGGTACGCCGGCCCGCCCAGGTCGCCCGAGCAAATATCGAGCACGCGGAACGGCACGCCCAGGCCGGAGAAGATCTCCTCCTCAATCGCCAGCAGCTCCTGGTGCATGGCGCTCGACGCCTCCACGGTTGCGACCGTGAAAGCGAACATCTCGACTTTGGTGAACTGGTGAACGCGGTAGAGCCCCTTGCTCGCCCGGCCGGCCGCTCCTGCCTCGGTACGGAAGCAGTGCGACACCCCCACGTACTTGAGCGGCAGGACGGACTCCTCGAGGATCTCGTCGGCGTGCATCCCTCCCAGCGTGATCTCGGCTGTGCCGATGAGACTGAGGTCGGAGTCTTCGAGCGAGTAAATCTGGGTCTCAGGCCCACGTGGGTTGTAGCCGATCCCTTCCAGAATGTGGTTGCGCGCGAGGTCCGGCGTGATAATCGGCTGGAACCCCTTTGCGACGAGCGTCTTCACCGCGAACTGCTGCAGCGCCAGGTCGAGGAGTACGGCGTCGTTTTTCAAAAAGTAGAAGCCGTTACCCGTCACCTTGGCTCCGCTTTCGAAATCGATCAGGTTGAGGGCCTTGCCGAGCTCTACGTGATCCTTGGCGGGAAAGTCGAATGTGCGCGGGGTTCCCCACTTCCGAAGCTCGCGACTCTCGTCTTCGGTCGCCCCCCGGGGAGCGTCGGCATGGGTCATATTGGGGACCCGCCCCAGCTTCGACTTGAGCTCCGATTCGAGGACCTTGAGCCGGTCCTCACTCTCCGCCACTTCGGCCTTCAGCCGTTTCCCTTCGGCGACGAGCTCAGTGCGCTTCTCCGCATCCTTTTCCTTCCCGGTCGCCTGGGCAACTTCGTTCTGGCGGCGACGTACCGATTCAACCTGCTGGAGAAGGGTTTTGCGCTCGTCCTCGAGGACCGCCATCCGATCCAGATCATCCAGGACTTCCGTAGAGACGTTGCGGTCCCGGCAGTTCTGTTTGACAGCGTCAAGGTTGGCCAGTACGTATTTCAAGTCGAGCATGATCGAGCCCTGGATGGATCGCTGATCCGAAAAAATCGATTGAGCTACCGCCAACGTTGAAACGGCTGCTCGCACCCATCGTGCCGAGCCGCCGCAACCGCTCACGCCTTCGCGAGCTCGGCCAGGAAGTGGGCACTCGTTTTGATGCCCCGATGGAAGTCCGCCAGCGAGAACTTCTCGTTCGGACCGTGCAGATTGTCGTCGTTTTGGCCCCATCCAAGCAGCAGCGTATCGACGCCGAGCTGTTGCTTGAGCAAGCCAACGACAGGAATCGAGCCGCCCTCGCGAATGAAGAACGGCGCCTTGCCAAACCCCGCCTCGATCGCCTTCACGGCAGCCCGAACTCCAGGCGTCTCAACGTTGACGAGTACCGCGGGTGCCCCGTGGTGATCGATGAACTTTTCGATCACGACACCACGGGGACAAACGACTTCGACGTGCTTGCGGAACAGTTCGGCGATGGTCTTGGGATCTTGATCCGGGACAAGCCGGAAGCTCAGTTTCGCCCCGGCCGTACACGGGAGCACCGTCTTCGGACCGGGCCCCTGGTAGCCGCCGTAGATGCCGTTGACGTCACACGTGGGCCGCGCCCACTTGCGTTCGAGCGTTGTGTACCCTGCCTCTCCCTCCAGCGACGGAGCCCCGACGCTCGCCTGAAACTCCGCTTCGGAAAACGGCAGTTTCGCGAACGCGGCACGCTCCCAGTCTTCAAGAGGACGCACGGCGTCGTAAAAGCCGGGGATCTGAATGCGGCCGTCGGGTCCTTTGAGACTCGCAAGGATGACCGACAACGCGTTGCAAGGGTTCGCGACCGCGCCGCCGAATGTCCCGGAATGGAGGTCGATCTTCGCGCCTCGCAGCACAATCTCAAAGTACGCGAGCCCCTTGAGCCCGTAGGTGATGGCTGGCATCCCGGGCGCGAACTGACTCGAATCCGAGATCACGGCATAGTCACACGCGAGCCGGTCGGGGTGCTCGGCGACATAGGCTTCCAGACTCGCGCCGCCGACTTCCTCCTCACCCTCGATCAACACCTTGACGTTAACGGGCAAGGTCCCCGCCGTCTTGAGCCAGGCTTCCAGCGCCTTGAGGTGCGTGAGCATCTGCCCTTTGTCGTCCGTCGCGCCTCGGGCGTAGATATTGCCGTCGCGCACGGTAGGCTCGAACGGAGGCGAGAGCCACGGTTCCATGGGCTCGGGGGGCTGGACATCGTAATGCCCGTAGATCAACAAGGTCGGCCGGCCCGGAGCATCGTTCCGCTCGGCGTAAACGAGCGGATGCCCCTTCGTGGCAATCAACTCGGCGGCGCAGCCCATCGCGATGAGGTCGTCCCGCACAAACTCCGCGGCACGGAGCGTGTCAGCATTGTGCGCGGGCTGGGCACTGATGCTCGGGATGCGCAGGAACGCCTTGAGCTGGTCCTCGAACGCATCCTTATGAGAGTCCAGATAAGCATCCACGCTCTCGATCGCCATATCCGTATCGCCCTTACGAAGCCTTTGGGGAGCGGGCGCGACCCATGGCCGAGCCAGCCCGGAGTATAACAAGCCGATGTTCCGGGAGCGACGGGCCAGGAATCTCGGAATGAGCGCGGAACCTTCGGGGATCGACCGGCGGTGACCGGCACTTCGAACGTGTCCGAAAAGGAAGGAGGTCCGAGTCCCAGGGAATGGGTAGTCTGCGGCGAGATCTCGAACGAGGTTGAAACGCTCCCAATGTCTTCTTGAATCAACGATATCGCGTTCGGAGGCTGCTCAGCTTGTTGCAGGCGCACGCAAAAGTTACAAAATCAATCTAACGTCTGCCAAGTTGACTTCGGGGAACTAGACTCCATAGTTTTGGCGAATGAGACTCAAGTTTGGCTCTGATTCAGCCGAGACGACGCCTGCCGACACCAAAGGCCCGTTGCTTGGTATGGGAATTGCGAACTACGATTGGGCAACGCTCAAGATGCCGAGAAGACCGCGTGTTGCTCATCCGCTGTTCCCCACCACAAGGCGACGTCTTCGCGAATGTTTCGGCCGGCTCGCTTGGCCCCCTTCAATGAGAATGGAGGAAGACGCGGGAATTCGGCGCCAAACATGGTATATATAGTAGAACGGCTCTGAAGCGGTGCCCATGGAAAGGCAACCGTCCCCGGGGTGGGTCTAGGCTCCCTTGGGCGCGGTGTCGTACGAGCGCCCGGGATGGCGTGGATCGGGGGGAAACCCGAGTTCGTACGACGCAGTTCCCGAGGATTGTCCACGATTCATTCCCAGTGTCGGCCGCGATTTGATCTGTAAAGGGGGGACCCTTTTCCATGAGCTTCCTTCAACGCTTCCTTGAGCGGGTGTTGCGCAACAACACGACCCGTATGCCCCGGACTACCTTTGACGACCTGAGCCAGGAGCAACTCGACGCTCACCTCCGGGTCGGCCGCTATGGGAACTTTACGCTGACCGATGCGGTTCGGCCCTCGTTCGGGCTCGAGGTGATCCCTCGCGAGGGTTACCGGCGCGACGTGTATTGCGACCCCGAGACGGGGAACAAAATGCCCGTCCTGGCAGCGTCCGTCTCCGCGGAACACCTCTTTGAAGTGATGATGGATCTGCTCGATCCCCTCGGCGACGAGGTGGACGTCGTCATGGAGTCGAGCCACGAAAGCGAGCCCGGCGCCCACGCCGATCTCTATCGCGAGCACATGGACACCGTGATCCTCAAGAGCACCCTCTACGACTTCGAGTCGCTCTTGCTCCACGACGGCTGCACCGGCCTCGCCGCCCTCAACCCGAGCGGCCCGATGGAAGTCCAGTTCGACGAGCACAAGCTGCTCTTCGTCTATGCCCATGACCTCGAAGCGTTCGAGGAAATCCTCATCAGCCACGGGCTCAAGCGAGACGACACGCTGAAGTTCATCTCCGAGGCCGAGCACCTCCATTCGACCGACGACGTGTACCGCGAGCAGTTCGACGAGCTCCGTTATCGCCTCGGCATCGACCATTGAGCAGACAGCCTTGACACGGGAATGCGCACGTCGCGGGGCCTTGCCCTCGGTCCGCCGGGAGCAAGGCCCCGCGATTGTTTGCGCGCTGTTTGACCGGACGGCCGCATCTCGAATACGATGATTTCCTGGTGTCCACGTCAGTATGAGATAGGGTCTCTCGAGCGGGGAATTCGGGATGCAGTGGGTGTCTGGCCGTCTTCGCATTGGTTTATTTGCGCTCTGTTTATTGCCTTACCTCGGTTGTTCCAGACCGCAAGACACGTCGACCGTCCCAGCCCATCCGTTCCAGGGCCTGAAGCTCACCGTGGGCGTCGTGGGTGAGCCCAAACTGGCCGAAACCCTCAGCAGCGTGCTGATCGGCGAGTGGCGCGAAACTCGTAAGGCCGACGTGACGGTCGCCAGAGGGCCCACGTCCGCGAAAGAGGCGGCTCGACTCGACGTTCTGGTATTTCCGGCCGAGCTTCTTGGCGACCTGGTCGATAACGGGGCCCTTATGACCTGGCCCGAGAAGCTCGTGAATCCCCCTCCCCCTCCCGAAAACCCGGGCACCGAGACCGAACGGCCCACGGATGACGACATGGCCAATCCTTACCAGTTCGCGGACGTGCTCGAGCCCTATCGCGAGCAAGTGACCAAGTACGGAAAGGACCGCAAAGCGGTGCCGCTGGGAGGATCTGGCCTCGTTCTTGTGTTCGACCGGGGGGCTTTCGACCGCCCTGAGAATCAAGAGGCCGCCGACGACGCGGGAATCGCGCTCGAACCGCCCAGGACCTGGGAAGCGCTCGACGCCCTGGCCAGATTCTTCAACGGACGCGACTGGGACGGCGACGGCAAGCCCGATCACGGCATCGCGCTCGCCCTCGCTGCCGATCAGGAAGGGTTGGCCAATGACGTCCACCTGGCCCGCGCCGCCAGCCTCGGCCAACACAAGGACCAGTATTCGTTCTTCTTTGACTCCGACTCGATGGCCCCGCGTATCGACACGCCGCCATTCGTTGAGGCACTCACGACCCTGATCGCGCTCAAGGAGTGCGGACCCCCGAAAATGGAGACGTTCGATGCCGCAGCCGCCCGTCGCGCCTTCGCCGACGGTGAAGTCGCTCTCCTGATCGACCGGGCCGAGCAGTCCGCGCACTGGGTGAAAGACAAGCCCGTCGGACTCGCTGCGCTGCCTGGCTCGGAGCGCGTGTTCGATCCCGCCCGAAAAGAGTGGGAGACACCCACAGCCCTCAACCAACCGAGTTATCTCCCCCGAGGGGGCGGTTGGCTCGTCGGCGTTTCCAGCGCGACCAAGGGAGCCAGGCGCGACGCGGCCGTGGATTTCGCGAAGTATCTCACCAGCCCTGAGCTGGCGACTCAGGTCCGCTCGAACCCTGACATTCCCATGCTCCCCGTCCGAAGCACAGCAGTCGGTCTAGGACCAGTGAACTCCAATGGCGTCGACGCGCGCCAATGGTCGGATGCCGTCGGACGAACGCTTGCCGCCGAACGTGTCATCCCGGGTCTCCGGATTCCCGAAGCAACCGGCTACCTATCCGACCTCACGTCCGGCCGCCTGTCCGCGCTCAAGGGGGAGCCGGCGGAGAAAGCATTGCACCAGGTCGCTGTGGCCTGGCAAGCGAGGACCCAGCGGTTAGGCACCGCGCGCCAGGCCTGGCACTATCAGCGTAGTCTGAATACCCTGGTAACCAGTCCCGAGCCGCCACCTCGCTGAGCGACCCGACGCATGGAAGAGAACGGCGACGAATCGCTGACGGTCTCGAATGTCGACACCGAGATCAACCAACTGCTCGGCCTGTTCGACGCCCCCGCCTTCGTGCGCCGAGGGCACGAGCTCGACCACGCTCTGAACCGCATGCACCTCCGGCTTCAGCGCGAGCGCAACGATCAGTTGGAGATGGTACGACTCCGCCTCCGCCAATGGTCGACGGTTGCGACGGCACAATTGCCGCAAGGCGAGATATTCCGCGCTCCCCTCAACCCGGTCTGGACCCTGAGCGGCGCCGAGCCCCCTACCTGGGCCGCGACCCCCGCCGCTCGCCACAGGCGCCGAAGCGTCGCTCGGGACCTCGTGGCCAGCATGGTTCGTTTCAACAAACGTTGGCAGCGTTTCATCGAGGGATTCAACCTCGAACCGATCAACCAGATGGTCGAGCATTACAACCGTTACTACGTTCTGGAGAAGGAGTGCTGCATGGGCTCCGCCAAGCTCGCGGCACGGTTCTTCGTGCCCAAGGCTCGGATCTCTCACGATCAACTGCTTGAACACTACCCCCTTCTGCCAATCCCTGAACTCCAACACGACTCCGTGTAGGAACCTTCCGGTGCACTCGACTCGCTTCCCCGCGCGGTTCCGAGCTCGGTCCATTCCCTGGCTGCTGCTGTGGGCGGCCTTCGTGCAGTTCAGCCACGCTGCCGAGGCACCGCTCGCGTTCGAGGTCAGCTACACGCCTCAGGTCCGGACGGGTCCCATCTCGGCGCGTGTTTACGTGCTGCTCACCGCGGCCACGACGTCTCGCAAGGAGCCCCGCGAAGGGCCGAACTGGTTTCATCCCGAGCCGTTCTTCGCGCTCGATGCCAGGGACTGGAAGCCCGATGACCCGTTACGCATCGACGCAAACGCCCTGGGCTTCCCTGCACCTTTGAACCAACTTCCTTCGGGCCATTACAGCGCCCAGGCGGTGATTCGTCTCAACCGGGATACGCACAAGCTCGGCGATGGGGAAGGCAACGCGTACAGTCCGGTCGTCACCGCTCTCCTGGACGCCCGAACCAGCGGAGTGATCGCGCTGACGGTCGACCAGATCGTGCCGCCTCGGCCCTTTGCCGAGAGTGCAGGGATCCGGCTCGTGGACATTCCAAGCCGCCTGTTATCGGCGTTTCACCACCGAGAAATCCGTCTTCGCGCCGCCGTCTTGCTCCCAGAGGACACCCCGGATCGAAAGCGGCCCGCCCTCTACGTCATTCCTGGTTTCGGCGGTGATCACCACATGGCCGAGCTCTTCACCAAGCAGGACCGTTTTCGATTTGGCAAGGACCTGGTCCGCATCGTCCTCGACCCCGACTGCGGCACGGGACACCACGTCTTTGCGGACTCCGCGACAAACGGTCCTCGCGGGGCAGCCCTGGTCTCGGAGCTCATTCCGTATATCGAATCGCACTACCCGGTGATTGCCGAGACTTCGGCCCGCCTCGTGACCGGGCACTCGTCGGGCGGTTGGAGCAGTCTCTGGCTTCAGATCACGTATCCCGACGCGTTTGGAGGCGTCTGGTCGACGAGCCCGGACCCGGTCGATTTTCGCGACTTCAGCGCGATCGATTTGTACGCGCCGAGTGCGAATATGTTCCGCGATTCCGAAGGGAATCGCCGTCCGATCGCGCGGAAGGGCGCCACGCCGTTTCTCTTCGTGGAGGATTTCTCGCGCGTGGAAGACGTCTACGGGCCCGGAGGGCAACTCGGCTCGTTCGAGGCCGTCTTCAGCCCAGTCGGGCGCGACCGTCGCCTGAGGCGATTGTGGAACCGAACCGACGGCGCGATCGACCCGGATGTCGCGCGGGCGTGGGAAGCGTATGATATCCGGCTCGTACTCGAGCGCAACTGGAAAATGCTCGGTCCCAAGCTCAAGGGGAAAATTCACGTCTACACCGGCGAGCGCGACAACTACTATCTGGAAGGGGCGGTCAAGCTCTTGAAAGATTCGCTGTCGAAGCTCGGTAGTGACGCGAGAATCGAGGTCATCCCCGAGAAGGACCACTCGACGATTCTGGACAGCACCTTCGCGCAACGATTGAACCGTGAAATGACGGCAGCCCTGGGCCTGAAAGCGGACTGATCCGAAAGGAGCCGGCCAGTGTCTCAGCACGATCGACGGATGCAAGGTGTGATCTTCGACATGGACGGCGTGCTCGTCCTTTCTGAGCCTCTGCTCGCCGAGGCCGCTTCGCGGATGTTCGCCGAAAAAGGTTTCACGGTCCACCACGAAGAATACCGCCCCTTCATCGGCCAGGGCGAGGACCGGTTTATCGGCGGGGTCGCCGCCGCGCGAGGCATCCCGATCGACCCCGCGCGCGACAAGGCACGAACCTACGCGATTTACCTCGACCTGATCCCAGGTAAGCTGAAGCCACTGCCGGGTGTTCGCGAATTCGTGGCGCTTTGCCGCTCGCGAGGGCTGGCCCTCGCCGTGGCATCGAGCGCCGACGCCGTCAAAGTCGAAGGAAACTTGAGAGAGATCGGCCTTCCTCCCTCGGAATTCGATGCCGTCGTAACCGGCAGCGACGTCGTCCGCAAGAAACCAGCCCCAGACATCTTCCTGGAAGCATGCCGGCGACTGGAACTGTCGGCGGAACGCTGCCTCGTCGTTGAGGATGCCGTCGCCGGAGTCGCCGCGGCGAAGGCCGCCGGCGCGCGGTGCCTCGCCGTCACGACCTCGTTCGCGGCCGAGCAACTCACGGCTGCGGACTGGATCACCGCGTGCCTGTCGAACGTTCCGCCTCAGGCGCTGGCGTGGTGAGTGCAAGACGCGGACGCGGTGGGCATACCCTACCGAACCGTCCGGACTGCCAATGGAAGGCGGCCGCACGACTCGCTACCATCGTTGTTGAAACGACCGGACCGTCGCCTAGATTGAGGAGTCCAGGATGCGCCACGCCTACTGGCAGTCCCCACAGAGACAGAGGCTCTTTTATGAGAAGGCCTGGTCGCGCAGGGGATTGGAAGAGTGGGACGATCGCTGGCACAAGCTCTCGCCACGAGCACGACTCATCTTTCTCGAGGCCATCAAAGGGACGGAATCGTTGATTGACGTGCCCAGGCACGAAGTGCCCGCAGAGCCGTTGAACGAGCTGCTCGCCGCCGGCTTCGTATGCTTGAAATCTGGGAAACGGAACCCCACCGAGGATCGGGTCTGCGAGAATCCCGAGGCCGAGGATTTTGGGGTTCGCGTCAGAGCTTTGAAACGGTACCACCTGCTCGCTGAAGGGCCTTCGAGTGAGCTCCTGAAATACGCCAGAAACTGTTTCCAAGCCATTCAGACTATGGGCGTTCTCGCTGGAGTCCTCCGGCCAGCGGGCATCAACACATACGAGACCATACAGTCTCTGGTACAAAGGTGGATCCCGTTACGATATTGGCCCGACTGGGTTCTCAACGTCTTGAAAATGCCGATCGCGCGTGGACTTGTCGACGTTCTCCACGGAGAGCAGGAGCCCATACCGCTCGCCGAGCTCGTGCACCGATTCCCCGATGCGAAGCCCAACGAGGTGCGTGATGCGCTCACGGAGTTGGTGGCTCGATTCGTCGTCTTCGAGGATCTCAAGCCAGGCGAATGGGATCTGGTGGCTGGTCTCCTTCCCGCAGTGCGACGCGCCATCGCGCGCGCGTCCGAACCCCGACCCCGTCCTCCGCTCGTGGTGTGCGCCGTTCCCGAAGAAGTCGCTCCCGATGGAAGTATGACCGTCCAAGACCTCCGTGCGTTCCTTCTCGAGATCGCCAGCAGCCCCCCACGTTTGAAACAAGATCATTCGTTCTTCGCCAAGGAAGTGGCGCGATTCCTCGAAATCCTCGATCCACAGCCCGCGTGGCTCCCCAACTCGCTGCGCTGGAGTTTTGAACGTCGCATCAACGAGGCAGGAAACTGGGCGAGGATTCTGAAACTCGTCCACAACCCAAGCGAAGGCAAGGAAATCCGCAAACACATCACGCCGAAGGGCCAAGCGTGGCTCGGTGCGAGCCTCGAAGCGCAATATCAATCTCTATACGAATATCTTAACGGGTCCACAAGCGGTAATCCGGCAGGCGACTCCGAAGTGGACTACGCGTACCACGGTTACCAGCCGGGGGACCAGCGCTTTCTCGGATCGCACGTGACGGCCATTCCCATCGACGAGTCGAATCGCACGCACGCCTCGGTGCCAACTCCTGAAGATTACGAACGCCTTCGCTCCGCGATCTTTGGCGCCTTCGAACAGTTGCCGATGGATGTGTTTCACCGCCTGGATGGTGTTTTTCGCCACTTCTCGATCGGCGCGAGCAACTTTCTGTTCCTGGGGCTTTCTCCCGAGCAGGTCAGCCTTCGATGTAACGGGCGATTGATCGTCCCGCTGGAAGAAGAACGCGAAAAACTGGCAATCACGCTTCTGAGTGTGCTGGTAACTGAGCGATTGGTGCCGCTCGGCGCGTTGCGCGTCGCGATCGATTCCGACGGTCATCCCTGCATTGCCCGAACCCCTCGTCTCGCCGCGTACTTCCGCCGGCCCGGCGCGATGATGGAGTTCGCCGAGCCGG
>DAIDJG010000044.1 GCA_027451445.1 Singulisphaera sp. | reverse complement strand
GCGGACTCATAATCATGGATCAGGAGGGTGAGTGCTTCCAGGTAGTCCTCCTCATCCTGGGTCGTCGTGGCCTTGCGGAGAATGGAATGCGCTACGGCAGTGGCGGCGTCGAGTTGCTCATCAGAACGAATCGGACGGAGGGGAAACTCAGCAGCCAATTCCGCGTAACGGTCGGCCTTGGCTGTGCGTGTCATGGATCGAACTCCTGATCGAGGTGTAGTAGAGGAATCGCGGATAGGGCACGGGGGTTCCAGAGGACAGGTGCCTGGACCTCAGAAGAAGGGCATTCGTTCGCAGTTCCAGAACGTTCCTGTTCTGCTTCTCGTCCCTTTTATTCTTCCATTCTTCCGGTTCGAATGGGGTGAGCTGTCCGAGTGTCGAGAGGAATGAAGCCTGTCATCTGCAGGGCATGACAGGCGTGCGATTCCCTGGTCCGCGGGGTCGAGCGACGCCGCGTCTGCCTGTTCAGAGTTCCACGGGTCCGCTGGGCCACCGGGATCCGGCGATGCGCGGGGGGCGACGGCGACGATTCGGACCGGAGATCGCTTGAGCGGGCCGGACCGGGTGCGCCAAGCGGAAGAGAGACCGGGGACCCGAAGGCGGCGTTGCCTGCGTCGGGGAGGACGATGAAATCACAGCCGCCGAGGCACCGGTCGTGGGAACCACGTCGGCGACCATCGCGGGGGCAGCCGCCGCAGCGACTGCGGCAGGTGTTGTCACTTGAATGAAGAACGTGGAGTAAATCGGCGGACCGGTCATCCCAGCGACGGTCCCCGAGGGATCCAGCAGTGGGCTCCCCGACGTCGATTTCATGTTGCTCAACGCCATGACATAGAGACCGTTGGCCGTCGCCTGTGTGGGGACGATGATCAGTTCATTCGTATTCGGGTTGAACGCCACGGTCGCATTCAACGGAATGTTCGTCAGGGTGGTGTTCCCATCGGAGCCCGTGGTGCGAGGGTCAAGCATCGCCGAAAACCGGCCGAACACGGTTGTGGACGACAGATCGACGGGCGCGGTGAACAACGCGGCGGCGTAGCCCAGGGATGTGTGAATTTCCGTGCCGTCGACGGGCAACGTGACGGGGTTGCCGTTCGCGTCCGTGGCCAGCTTGAGTGGCCCCGAGCCTGCGCTGGCCGGTGGGTTGGCGACGGTGAACGAGTTGTAGTAGACCGTACCCAGAGTGCCCCCAGGATTCTTGTCGGCCACGCCGAATCCCTGGTCGTCGCTGACGGTGGGCGCCACGCGAATGACATAGAGCGTACCGGGATTGAGCTGTGCCGTGGGTGTCAGGTAGACCGTGTCGGTCGTCGGACTGTACGCGGCCACGCTGCTGACCACCGAGTAGCTTGGCGCCGCGAGGATCTGGAAGTTGGCAGCGGCGGCGGTGGCCGAGCCTTGCCACAACGGTTTGTTGAAGGTGATGCCGAAGGTGTCAGGCTGGAGGATCGCGTTGTTGTTGACTGTCATGGTGCCGTTGTAAGTGGTCACGCTGACCACCTTCAACGGGGCCGTAGTGGGAGCAGGCGGCTGGAGCAAGAAGGTGTAGAAGCCATTCAGCCCGCTCGGGTCGGTGAGTGTGTTACCCGCGAGGTCGGAGAAGAACGGTAGGCTGATGCTAATGCCGTAGACGTCGGTGCTGAGCGGTTCGAGCGGCGTGATGGTAATCGTGGACGTGCCGTTGGCGTTGACCTGGTAGAGCGTATTCGCGTGGAGCGGCAGGTCGCCCGAGTCGATGCCGGACGGGGCGGTGAACGCGGGCGCGGGTCCGCGCTGAAGGAGGAAGATGCCGTAAGGATCGCTGGACGAGAGGGCGGGTCCGCCGCTCGTCAGGCCGGCGAGGGGGTGGCTGAACGTGATCGTGACCTGACCGTTGGGCAACGCAGGGACATAGCTGCCGGCCGCGGGGTTGCTCCCGGCGACGACCACGCTGGTCTGGACGGTGATCGAGGTCGAAGCGGATTTGGCGCTCTCGGCGCTGGTGGTCGAGAGGGCGGTCGTGGCGGCGATCTTGTGGGTGCCGTCCGCGAGCATGTGACTGGAAACCGTCACGGTGCCGTTCGTCGCCTGGACCGGGCCGGCGATGAGGACGGGGCTGCCGGCGTTCGTGACGTCGTAGAGGCGGAAGTAATCGCCAGAGCCGCCGGTCTCGGAGACGTCGAA
>DAIDJG010000043.1 GCA_027451445.1 Singulisphaera sp. | reverse complement strand
ACGAGAACGAACATGGCGACGGTGGCTGAAAAACAGCCTTGTTCGAGCGATCGCCGCCTGTTGGATCATAAGTGCAAACCTTGCAAGGAGTTCTACCAGGAAAAAAGTGTCGGGTCGCCAGCTTCCCAAGGGGGGGAGTTTGAACAGACGCGCACGCGTTTCTTACTCCCCCCCTTGGGAAGGGGGGGTTGGGGGGGTGGGGAGTCAGCGATCGAATACGCCTGTCATACACGCCCGTGTTCTCCAGTTGCCGCTGCTCTGCCCCAACCGGCGAACCTGTCCGGTAACAATTCTGCAGACTCCATTTATTCCAGGGTAATCGTTTCATCCAGATTCAGGATCACGCTAGCCGTCGCGGAACACGCCGCCAGTTCCACCGGATCGAGACCCGCCGCAACGGGGCTCTCTCCCGTGCGGACAAATTGATCGGCCGCGGAACGGTCAACGGTGTAAAGCTGTCGGTACCGCTCCAGCCCCCGCTTCGCCGCAGCCATTTCCAACGCGCTCGGACTACGCCCTGTCGCCCGACGAAAGGCATAGGTGATCCGTGCCTCCGCCGTCGTGCCCCCCTCGGTGAGCATCAACTCGCCAAGATGCCGGGCCGCCTCGACGTAGGTCACGTCGTTGAGCAGCTCCAGAGCCTGGAGCGGCGTGTTCGTCCGCGGCCGCTTCACCTGGCAGATCTCGCGACTGGGGGCGTCGAACGTGGTCATGCTCGGATGAGGCACCGTCCGCTTGCGGTAGATGTAAAGGCTCCGCCGATACAGCCCCGGCCCCTTCTCCTGGACGTACGGCCCCTCCCCGGCGCCTCCGGCCAGTTCTTCCCAGAGACCCGCCGGCTGGTACGGCTTCACCGACGGCCCTCCCACCTTCTCGACGAGCAGTCCGCCGATCGCCAGGGCATTGTCGCGCACCGTCTCCGCCGGGAGCCGGTAGCGCGGACCTCGGGCCAGCAGCCGGTTCTCCGGGTCGCGCTGCACGAGCGCGGGGGTGGCCTTCGACGATTGCCGGTAGGTTGCGCTCGTCACGATCAGACGGTGGAGCGCCTTGAGGTCCCAGCCCATGCGAATGAACTCCGTCGCCAGCCAGTCGAGCAGGGCGGGGTGCGACGGGGGCTCGCTCTGGAGTCCGAAGTTCTCGGCCGTCTTCACCAGACCCGTGCCGAAATGGTGCTGCCAGACGCGGTTCACCGTCACGCGGCCCGTCAGCGGATTGTCGGCCGCAACGAGCCAGCGCGCGAGCCCCAGCCGGTTCCTCGGGACGTCGGAGGGCAGGGGGGTGAGGCACGACGGCACCCCGGGCTGCACGGGCTGGCTCTTGTCGGGCTGGTCGTACTGCCCTCGCTTCAGGACGAAGGTCTCGCGAGGCGTGGCCATCTCCTCCATGACCATCACCGTGGGCACTTTCTTTTCGTAGTCGCTCTTCTCCTGGCGGAGCTTCGCGGCCTTGTCTCGCGCATCACGCAGGCCGGTCGCCACCTTCTCGCGGACATAACGCGCGAGTACCTCCTGCTGCGCTTTGGTGCGCTGATCGGCAGGGGTGCGGACGATCGGATCGATGGGCTCGTCGATCAAGGCCTGAACCTCAGCCTGAGTCAGGGTGCGCCGATAGAAGCGCACATCCGAGAGGTCGCCCGTGAAAGGAATGCTCGTGGAACGTTTGCCGAGGCGAAGCGGCTGCTCCGTCACGAGCGTTCCCTGGAGCTTATCGTTCGGAACGTCGAGCTTGACCGGCCGGCCGTTGAAGTACACGGTCACTCCGGCCGCCTTGCTTGAACCATCGTAGGTGATGAAAACGTGAGTCCACGCATCCTTCGGCAGGGTTTCCTGCGTGGTGACCTTGATCGCGTCCTCGGGCCACGCGTGGACGAGGTGAACGTCAACCTTACCGTTGGACACCAGCAAATCGAAGCCCCGGTAGCCGCCCTGGTCGTCCATCTTGCTCAGACAGGCACCGTCGCCTCGCGGCCGGACCCAGGCCCCGTATGAGAAATGATCCGTGCGATCGAGGACGACGGTTTGCCCCGCCTCCACGAACGCGTTCGGCTTCCCGTCCAGCCGGAGTGCTTTGCCATACAGCCCCTCGGTCCACGACGGTTTTCCATTCCCTCGGTAAACGGCGTCCCCCTTGGGAACAATGCTGAGGCTCCCATCCAGCGGAAACCGTGCGGCCCAGTCATTCTGTTCGGTTGGGGCGGGCCTGGCCCGTTGCTCGTCCTCCCAGCGCTTCTGGACATCGGGCAGCGTTTTCTCTTCGGCTTGAACCGCCTGGTCCGCCGCAGCGATCGCCGTGTCGAGCTCGTGCAGGCGCTTTTCGTCCTCAGCACTTGGCACGCTCACCATTGGCGGCACGTTGCCGCGCGTTTCGGTGTACACGCCCTTTTCGTTGAGGCTGCTGAAGAACGCGACGAACTGGTAAAACTCCTTCTGCGCGATCGGGTCAAACTTATGGTCGTGACAGCGCGTGCAGCCCATGGTCAAGCCAAGAAACACCGTCGACGTGGTCTCCACCCGGTCCACCGCGTTCTCGATGCGCCATTCCTCGTCGATCGAGCCAGCCTCGGTCACCGTGCGGTTGTTGCGGTTGAAGCCGGTCGCGATCTTCTGCGACAGCGTCGCGCCCGGCAACAGGTCGCCCGCCATCTGTTCGACGATGAAGCGATCGAACGGCATGTTGTGATTGTAAGCGTCGATCACCCAGTCGCGCCAGGGCCACATCGTGCGGGCGAAATCGTTCTGATACCCGTTCGTGTCGGCATAACGGGCCACGTCGAGCCAGTCCATCGCCATCCGCTCGCCGTACTGCGACGACGCCAGCAACCGATCCACAACCCGCCCGTACGCCTCCGGCGACTCATCAGCCAGGAACGCGTCGATCTCCTTGAGCGTCGGCGGCAGACCCGTCAGGTCGAGCGTCACCCGGCGAATGAGCGTCGTCTTCTCGGCCTCGGCCGACGGCTTCAACCCCTCAGCCTCCAGTTTCGCGAGCACGAACCGATCGATCGGGTTCCTGGGCCAGCGCTCGTCCTTGGTTTTGGGCGGTTCCTGGCGTAAGGGCGTTTCGAAGGCCCAGTGCTTGCCCCACTTCGCCCCCTCGTCGATCCAGCGCTTCAAGATCTCGATCTGCGTGGCCGAAAGCTTACGCCCCGACTTGGGGGGCGGCATCTGCTCGTCGGCCTCCGTGGTCGTAATCCGAATCACAACCTCGCTCTCGGCACTTTGCCCGGGAACGATTACTGGTTCATTCGTACGGAGCGCCTCTTCCTTCACATCCAGCCGAAGCTTGCCCTTGCGGACCTTCGCGTCTGGCCCATGACACGTGAAGCAGTTCTCGGAGAGGATCGGCAAGACATCTCGGCTAAAGCTCACGGGTTCGGCTGCCTGTACCGAGCCACCGAGCCAAACGAGCGTGACGATGAGGCCCGCGCTTCGGAAACCAGGGGAGAGTCGCTGTCTCATGCGTTCCTGGAACTCGCTTCAGGAGGGATGGTTCGGGTGGGGCGACGATCGGTGCCATTATCTCCCACGGGACGGCCCTCGCACAACGGGTAACGACGGTCGCGCTGGGAGTTTGAAAAGTCTCGCTGAAGGGGGATTTCAGTTCCGCCATTATCTGTTGCGCGCATGGCCCTGAAAGGGCCAAGATAAGACGTCCCCGCGCAACGTTTTTAACGTAGGCGACGGAACAAAAACCGATGCCGAACGGCGACGTTTCAACTCCCCAGGATCGCGCTCCCGGGGCTGGGTTTCGAGCAGAGGCCCCGCGAGAGCGGCTCACGACAGCAACAGCTCGAGGTCCTCCCGCCCCAAATCACGGATCACGCTGTTGTCGGCCGTGATGATGGCGTCGGCGAGGGCTCGCTTCTGTTCCTGGAGCTGTAGCACCTTTTCCTCGACTGTGTCCCGCGCGATGATCCGGTAGGCGAACACCGGGCGCGTCTGGCCGATGCGATGGGCGCGGTCGATCGCCTGGCTCTCGACGGCCGGGTTCCACCACGGGTCGAGCAGGTACACATAGTCGGCCGCGGTGAGATTCAGGCCGAGTCCCCCAGCCTTGAGACTGATCAGGAACAGCTTGCAATTCGGATCGGTCTGGAACCGATCTACCCGCGACTGCCGGTCGCGCGTGCGGCCGTCGAGGTATTCGTACGGCAACTTCTCCGCGTCGAGCCGCTGCTTGACGATCGCCAGCAGGCTTGTGAACTGCGAAAACACCAGGGTCTTGTGCCCTTCGTCAAACACCTCGCGCAACTGCGGCAGGAGCACATCGAGCTTGGCGCTGGGAGCGTTCGCTTTCTTGTCGATCAGTGCGGGATGGCAGGCCGCTTGCCGCAGGCGCAACAGCGCTTCGAGGATCTGGATCTTCGACTTCTTGATCCCCTCGCGCTCAATTTTCGGCAAGAGCGACTGGCGATAGTGGGCCAGCAGCTCGTTGTAGAGCTTGCGCTGTTCGGGCTCGAGATCGCAGTAGAGCGTTTGCTCGGTCTTTTCGGGCAGGTCCTTCGCCACTTGCTCCTTGGTCCGGCGGAGCAGGAACGGCCGCAGCGCACGAGCCAGCATCCGCCGGCCGTCCTCGCTCGGGTTGCGCAGGGTCCCTTCGGACAGCCGGCCGATTCCCGCGCTGCCGAACATTCCCGGGTTGAGGAACTCGAACAGGCTCCAAAGCTCGCCCACGTGATTCTGGACGGGCGTACCGCTCATCGCCAGCCGGTGATCCGCCTGGATCAGCCGGGATGCCTTCGCCGATTGGCTCGCGGCGTTCTTGATCGCCTGCGCCTCGTCGAGGATGGCGTAGTCGAAACGGTAATCCTTGAGCTCGGCGATGTCGCGCAGCAACGTGCCGTACGTCGTCACGATCAGGTCGTAGGCGTCGAAATGGGCGCCTGGCTTGCCGCGGCCCATGCCCGTGTGGTCGAGCACGCGCAGCTTCGGCGTGAAGCGGGCCGCCTCCTGCATCCAGTTGAACACGACTGACCGCGGCACCACCGCGAGCGAAGGCGGCAGCCGGTCCCGTTTGCCGGCTTTCCCGCGCAACTTCCGCCGCGTCTCTAGCAGCGCCAGCACCTGGACCGTCTTGCCGAGCCCCATGTCATCCGCCAGACAGCCGCCGAAGCGAAACTCGCGCAAGAAGTGCAGCCAGCCCAGTCCGTCCTTCTGATAACCGCGCAACTCACCAACAAAGCCGGCCGGCGCCTCCGCCGGTGCGATCCCCTCGAACCGCGTCAACTGCTTGCGGGCGTGCCGGAACTGCTCGTCGACGCTGACCTCGGGCATCTCCGCCAGCAGCGCATCGAGCAGGCCAACCTGCGTGCGGCTGAAGCGCACATGGTCCCCTTCGGCCGTGCCGATGTCGGCCAGCAGGCCGTACTTCTTCAGCCACTCCTCGGGCATCATCCCCATGGTCCCGTCGCCGAGCGCGATCAGTGAATCGCCCCTCCTCAGCGCCGCGAGGAGCGTGGGGAGCGGGACCTCCTGATCGCCGAACGACGCCTTGCCATGCATCTCGAACCAGTCGATGCCGGACGTCACTTCGATGTGGAAGTTGCCGGGCCGCCGGTACAGTTTCCCTTCGGCCTCAACCCGCCAGCCCTCCTGGAGCAGCAGGCGAACGGCCTTCGGCAAGTTGCGCGGAGCTAGCTCCAGGGTCGGGCCCTGGCGGTAATTGACCTTGGGGTGAAACCCGGCCTGTTGCATCACACCCGCCGCCGCGTGCTCGGCCTCCATGTCGCGATGGATCAGCCGGCGCTTGGCCGGATCGTAGACCGTCGGCCCGCGCCGGTTTGCGGCCACGAGCTGCCCGTCGTAGTCGAACGACAGCTCGCCATGAAGCCAGGCCTCCGGGGCGCTTTTCCACCGGGGGACCTCGGGGGGTGCCTTGATTTTCAGGCAGGGCTGCGCGGAGGGCCGGACCTCTTCATAGCGCAGCTCGTCGGGCAGTTCGAGCCGGGGCTGATTCGGTAGGCCGAGCAACTCCGCGACCAACGCGTCCTTCTGCTTCTCAGGCACGACCACGGCGTGCTCCCGGCGCAGCAGCGAAATCCAGGCAAACGCGCCGAAATCGTGGAGGAGGCCAACCCGGTCTTCCCAGAACACCAACCCGCCCGCGACGAGCATGACCGGCGTGGAGAGCGGCAAACGCTCTTCGCCACGTCGCAGTTCGCCAGTGATGCTGTACTGCTTGCCCTTTTCTGCCCGGTCCGCTTTCAGCCAGAACTCCCACGGCCCGCCGTCGTCCCAGTGGAGCGGGGAGAGCATGTCGTCGACACTTGACTTCCGGAGCAGGCAACGGCCGGTGCGGCATATGGTCGGTACGAGCACCTGGTAATGCGCCTCGTTAAGGACGTAACGCGTCGGCGCAGTGTCGTAACTGTAGCCATAATAATTGGCGACCTGTTCGCGTGCTCCGGCGAGCATCGTCATCGCCTGGCGATCGCTTTCGTCGGGCAACGCGGCGATCTGGTTGATACCGAGGCGCTGTTGTTTCGGCTTGCTCCATTCGCCGTCTTGCTTGCGCTGGCGGATGCCCACTTCGAGCACCAGCCCGTGACCCTGGAGGGTCCCCTCGACGTTGACGACATACGCAATTTCCTGTCCCGGCGGCACCGGCGACGTCGCTGCGGCCGTGGGCTGTTCCATGGCCGACCGGACCTGGGACAGGGTCTTTTTCCAGTTCGAGGCCGCGGAGCGCGACGGAGCGCGTAGCGTTCTCTGGGGTCCGAACGGCGCGTCGAAGTCGTCGAAGTCGTGGGCGAAGTCATCGTCCTCGTCATACCAATCGTCGAGTTCTGGTGAACGTACCAGGAGATTGTACGGAGGTCGGGAGCGCTTTCCCTGGAGCAACCCCTGCGCATCCGCTGCCAGCACGGTGGCCCAGATGTGCTCGCATGGTTTAAATGCGGACGCTCTGCCACAGGTGCAAGTCGCGATCAGTTCGCGGTCCTCGCGGCGGAGAGTCACATCATGCCCGCCTCCCTCTTTGACGCTCGCCCTGACCGACGATTCGGTGCCGCCGGTGATTTGGACCTTCCGCGTCGCGAACAGGATCTGGCCCCGGTCTCGGACCGACTTGCTGACGGACATGGCCAGATACATTGTCAAAATCATGCGGTGCCTCTCGTCTCACCGGATATCCTTCCGCCCAATCACCGGACCGACTCGCGCTTCGCGGGCAGAAGACGAGCGTCGCTGTATCGCATCATAAACTACCCGATTTGAGCGATCGCTGCGCACCCTGCCCAGG
>DAIDJG010000042.1 GCA_027451445.1 Singulisphaera sp. | reverse complement strand
TTCTCGCCGGAGAGCACCGGCGGCGCGATGCGGCGCTTCATCTCCTCCGAGCCGATGGGGGGGCATCGCCCTGCGGGCTCGACCCCAGCCACCCGCCCTAGGCAGTTTCCTCCGGATTGAGCGGCGCGCACGAACTGTTGTCCGCCTACAAAAAATGTGCAAGGAAAGGACCGCTGGCGCGTATATAGTGGAGGGTGGCTTGGGGAGCAATCCGTTCGACCGCCACGGCGGGCTCGCGGTTTTCCAGGATTGGAACGCGGAGGCCTCCGAAGGGTGGAACCGACCGCGCCATGTTGCGCCGCGACGACCGTAGCGGCTCTCCCGCCTCGGATCCTTCGAACGCCCGACGAACGGCTCAACGAGGAGCTTCCACCATGTTCCGATGCTGGCGACGCGTTCTGTCGCAGCGACCGTTCGGGTCCGTACCGCTCCGGAATCGCCTCGGCAGGCGCAGCGTGCTCCGGGGATATCTGGAACGACTCGAGGCGCGCCCGTTGATGGCCACGATCACGGGAGGCGGAGGCGGGGGCGGGGGCGGAACCGGCACGGTCAATTGGGTCTGGACCGGCGACGGCGGCGACGGCCTGTGGGACGACGGCGCGAACTGGACGGCGATCCCCGGCGCAGACTGGAGCGGCGGACAGACCAACACGTATCCCGGCCAGACCACGAACCTTGGCGAGAACGACGTCGTCACCATCGACACCGGCTCCCAGGCCGAGACGGTCGTCATCCAGTCGTTCGATGCGCTCTCCGTCGCAAGTCTGACCACCACCGTCAACGACACCCTCACGATCGACGGCGTTCTGACGATCGGCGGCAGCTCGACGCTCGCCGGACCGTTCTCCCTCGACGAAGCGATCCTGACAGCGTCGGGTGCGGGCGTTACGGTCGACGTCAGCGGCGCGGCGACTGCCGCCGCGAGCAGCTTGTACGCCATTGAAGGCGCGACGCTAAGCCTGCCCGGCCTGACGAGCTTCGACTCCGGCGTGCTCGGCAGCCTGACGTTCAGTGCAAACGGGACTGGCAGCACGCTGGACCTCTCGGCGCTGACCACGCTCTCGTGCCAGGGCGCCCCACTGTCGATCAGCGCCCAGCAGGGAGGCTCGATCGACCTTGCGGCGCTCACCGTCGACACCAGCACGCCGGGCGTCAGTCTCGACTCCGAAGGCACGGGCAGTCAGGTGACCCTCGCCAATCTCAACGCCCTCGACCAGGGCAGCATCACCGTGGCGGACGGCGGCGCACTTCCGCTCGGGCAGCTCGTGAGCCTCACGAACAGCAGCCTGCTCGACTCGGGCGAGACCTTCGACCTCACCGCGTTGACCAACGTGGACGGTTCCAGCGTCACCGCCGAGAACGGCGCCGTGGTTTCGATTCCCAACGTGACGAGCTACGTTGACTCGACAATGTACGGGACGTCGTTCACGGCGAGCACCGGCGGCGAGCTGAATCTGCCGCAACTCGCGAGCGTGCAGGTCTCGAACAGCACCCTGGCCCTCGACGCAACCGGCGGCGCTCTGCTGGCGCCCGCATTGGCGATGGTCACACAGACCGGATCCGGGACAGTGACGATCTCGGCGACCGGCCAAGCGGGCCACGTCGATCTGGCCGCGCTCGCGGGTTTGAACCAGGGGCACGGCGTGGTCACTCTCGGTGACGGAGGTTGTTCCGTGGCACTGGCGACCGGTACGTTGAGCCTACCCTCAGGCGACACCGGAACGATCTCGCTCTACCCCTTGCCTCAGGGCCTGACGCTCAACCTGGACATGGTGGAAAGCTGGACGGACACCACCTTCGACGTCGCGCCGAATACCACCGTGGGCGTGACCACCGCCACGCTCACGGGCAATACCACCTTCGCCATGGGCCAGGGCGCTTCGATTGTGTTCGGCGGCGGGATTTTCTCGGGCGACTGGACGGGTGAGGGCCCTGGCACGGTGCAGCTCGGCGGCGGCAAGAGCCGGTTTACCGTCGCGGCCGGAGGACTCGCGCTCAACTTTCCCGCGCCCATGTTTCAGTGGACCGGCGGCCTCCTCGACGGCGCTCTCGGCGACGTGACCAACCTGGGAACCATCAACCTCTCGGGCGCCGGCGACAAGATCCTTGGCAATTACGGGACTCTCGACAACTACGGCACCATCATTCAGACCGGAACGGGCAACCTCGGGCTGGCGAGCCTGGGCGCCGCTTACACGACGTTGAAGATCGAGCCGGGAGGGGCTTACCTGCTCGAATCGGATTCCGGCATCGACCTCTGGGACGGCGGCACAACCGCCGTCGTGAACGCGGGAACCATCCGTAAGACCGCCGGCACGGGTCTCTCGGACCTTGTCGTTCAGGGTCCCATCGACAACAGCGGCACGATCGAAGCCGATTCCGGGACCCTCCAGCTCGACGGGTCGATCAGCCAGCTTACCGGCGGCATCCTGACCGGCGGCGCCTGGATCGCGTCGAACGGCGCCGCGCTGGCCCTCCCGAACGGGTCGTACGTTTCAACGAGCCAGGCGAGCGTGAGCCTCAGCGGCGCCGGCGCGACGATCACCGGGCTCAGCGATCTGAATGCCAACAACGGCACCTTCTCGGTCACCGCCGGAGCGAGCTTCAGGACGTTTGGTTCCCTGACCAACTCTGGCTCTTTGACCGTCGGCGCCGGCAGCGTGCTCACCGTGAGCGGCGACTACACCCAGACCAGTACAGGCGCCTTCGACACGCAGCTCGGCGGCGCACCAGCGAGCGGCCAGTTCGGCCTGCTCGCCGTCAGCGGCATGGCCAACCTCGACGGTGCGTTCGGCGCCGCGCTGGTCGACGGGTACAGTCCCAGCGTCGGCCACGATTTCGCGGTCCTGACGTACGCGGGCGTGACGGGCGAATTCCTTAGCGTCACGGGACTGGGGCCGTTCTTCACGGAAAGGCTCGGCGCCTCCAGCCTGGACCTGATCGATAGCACCACCAATGCCGTCGACCTGGTCGCGTCCAGTATCACGGCGCCCTCGGCCGCCGCTCCGGGCGGGCCGATCACGGTGAGCTGGCAGGTCGACAACGTGACCGCCAGCGCCGCGGCCGGCAACTGGCAGGACAGCGTCTACCTCTCCACCACGCCTTCCATCACACCCAGCGCGGTCCTCCTGGGCGCGACGGAACACAAGGGGGGACTCGGCGCAGACGCGTCGTACAACGCGTGGTGGACCGGCTCGCTGCCCGCCTTGACGCCGGCCCACTATTACGTGCTGGTCCAGGTCGACAGCCTGTACCAGGTGCCCGACCCCGACCGGGGCAACGACGTGCTGGCCACGCCCACGCCGCTCGCCGTCGCCGTGCCTGCGTTGACGCTCGGCACGCCCTTCGGCGACGCGTTCACGGCCCCGGGGCAGGGCCGTTACTACCAGATCACCGTCAGCGCCGGCAGCTCGCTCCTGGTTTCGCTCAGCGACAGCCCTGGTACCGAGCAAAACGCCATCTACGTGAGCGTCGGCGCCGTGCCGACACCCTATAATGCCGAGTACGAGACATCCTCGGCCGCCGGCGCGGACCCGTCGCTCGCCGTGCCGACGACCGAGGCGGGCACGTACTACGTCCTCGTCCAGAACCAGTCGGGCACACCCGGCGCCTTCAACGTGACCGCGTCGACGCCGGGCCTTTCCCTGGTCCAGGCCTCGCCGAACGCCGTCGGGAACGCCGGTCGGGCGACGCTCACGATCCATGGTCTGGACCTTGGGGGCGACACCACGTATACGCTGGTCGGGCCCGGCGGCACGGTCGCCGCCGCGGCGGTCGACCGCGTGGACTCGTCGCTCGCTTACGTCACGTTCAACTTCACGGACGTCCCCCCCGGCGCTTACCAGCTTGACGCCGAGAACGGCGACGGCTCCTCCGCGAACCTGCCCGCCGCGGTCCAGGTCACGCCGGGCGGCGGTGCGGACGTCGTTGCGAAACTCGTCTCGGACAGCCCGGTCCGCGTCAATCGCATGAGCGTCTTCTACGTCGACTACACCAACGTCGGCAACAACGACGCGCCGGCCCCGTTGCTCACGATCAGCAGCCCGGACTACATTCCGATGACGCTGGACTCGACCGACACGAGCCCGAGCGCCCTGAGTCTGAAGGTGCTGGCGGTCAACCAGAACGGCCCCGCGGCGGTGTTGCCCCCGGGCGCGACGTTCCAGTTCGCAGTCTATTTCCGCCCGACTGCCGCCGGGGGATTCACGTTCAACGTCGCTGTCACAAGCGCCTCCGACCGCACCGACGCGTTCGCCGCGGAGGGCTGGCAGGACAACGTCCTTGCCGCGGTGCCGTCTGACGTGACCGCCGCCGCCAGTTGGCCCGCGGTCGACGCCCAGCTCCAGCAGATGGTCGGCGCCACGTGGGGCCAGTACGTCGGCTTGCTGGATCACTACGCCGCGCTCTTGCCCGAGACCCGCGGCGCCGTCAGCAACCCGACCGACGTGTTGCAACTGGCCATCGCCCAGGCCACGGCGGCGGTCGGCACATCGATCAGCGGCGTTGCGACGGCCACGACCAGCGACGTGCTGCTCGCCGGCGACACGATCACGGCGACCAACACCACGACGGGAGACACATTCACCGCAACCATCCTGAACGACGGTTCGTTCGTTTTCCCGTCGGTGACGCCCGGATCCTACACCTTCAGCGCGACGGACGACCTGATCGATGGCTCGACGTCCCCAGTTACGGTGAACGCCGGCCAGGCGGTCACCGGCGTCACGGTCGTCCTCGATCCGGAGGTGCTCATCACCGGGCAAGTGACGTCGGCCGCGACCGGCTTGCCGGTCGCCGGCGCCGTGGTTGCGGTCATGGCGGGAAACGGGCTCGAAGCGGTCGCCACGACCAACGCCAACGGCGACTACAGTACGGTCTTCCCCCCAGGGAGTTATGCGTTCGTGGTCGACGCCCCGGGGCTCGCACGCGAGTATTCGGCCGACGCACCGTTCGCGGCGGGACTGACGACCCTCAATTTCGCGCTTGCACCCGAGTCGGCGGCCACCGGAACGGTCAAGCTCACCGATGGACAGGCCGTGCCGAGCATCGACGTACTTGCGACGCTTGACGGCACGGAACCCTTGCCCTACTTTTACGGCGCATTCACCGGCCCAACTTTCGACCTCGGTTCGCTCGCTCCCGGCGTTTACAGTTTCACCGTTTCCGTTCCCAACTACGTGCCGGTCACGGTGGACAACGTGGCGGTCGGCCCGGGAGCAACGGTGAACCTGAACCTGATCCAGTTGACCCCCGAAGATCCCGTCATCTCCAACGCGCTGGTCGCGGCGAAAGACTACCTCCAGGCCGCCGTGACCGCCTTTTTCGCGCTCCGCCATCCGGGGAGCAGTGCGCAACTGGCCCTGGATGAGTATTTCAATGGCCCGGGTGTCGGCACACTCACGGGGGGCCTTGGTGTGAGCACCCTGACTCCGTCGCAGACCACGAACCCGGTGGTCTATCTCACGGGTTCGGACCTGCAATCCCTCCAGAACAGCGCGACGACCCAGAACGCCCTTCAGCAAACCATCAACTTTATCGGGACCAAGATCAAGGACGCCCCGCAGGTTCAGGCAGCGATTCAGACAATCAAGGACGAAGGCTGTGACGCTCAACCGCAAACCGTCACGATTCCGTTGCCGGTGCTGGTCGGCGAGCTGGGTCAGGGACAGAACGGCATCGGCCCGTGGATCGATGTGACCACCGACACCTACGGCGAATCGCCTTACGGCCCGTCCCCGGAGAACGTCCTCAAGATGTGGGAATTCGGTGACGCAGGAATCGGCAGCCAGATCGTGGGAGGAGTCGGGTGGGGTGGGCCGCCTCCGGCCAACGCCCCGGCGACCGACGACGACCGGGTTCTGACCGGGAGCGTCACGGTGGTCATCGCCACCGACGGCCAGGCGACGCTCACGGGGAACTTTGGTGTCAAGGTTGACGACACGTTCGACTTCGATCCCGGCGGCTTGGGCGAGATCGGAAAAGACACCCAGGCGTACCTGACTGGCGAAACCGCCGTCGCCAACGCCCTGGCGAACCCGAACCTCGGCCCAGGCAACACAGTGCTCGCCTACGGGGCCAGCATCGCCAATGGTCTGCTGTACGCATCCTCCGTGCCCGGCGACCTCGCGGTCGCGGGAGGCGTCCTTTCGCTCGGCGGTCTCGAAAGCGCCGACCTGGCATGCGACGTTCCCATCAGGGCGCAATTCAACGGGCCAGCCGTTTCCACGGATCTCAAGTTCGACACCGGCATGCCGGACTGCGGCAACGGACCCGGACCCAAGGCCTCGACCAACGGCGTCGTGGTCGTCTCGCACGATCCCAACGCCCTCGTCGGCCCCGCCGGCTTCGGCCCGCAGAACTTCATTCCGCCAACGGGCGTCTTGCCCTACACCGTCGACTTCGAAAACGACGGCGCCGCCGCCGCCCAGGTGGTCACGGTCACCGAATCGCTCGATCCGAGCCTCGACGGGTCCACCTTCCAGCTCGGCTCCTTCGGCTGGGGGCCAGTCAACGTCACGGTCCCTGCGGGCCTGATGCAGTACCAGACGACGGTCCGCTATCAGAACGCGGACGGCACGTCCCTGAACGTGCTGGTCTCTCTCGACCTCAACGTCGCGAGCGGCCAGTTGACCGCGACGTTCACCTCGCTCGACCCCAGTACCGGCAAAGCGCCCACGGGCGCACTCGACGGCTTCCTCTATCCCGAGGACGGCACCGGAGTGGGCCAGGGATACGTCTCGTACACCGTTCAGCCTAAAGCGGGCCTCTCGACCGGAACGGTGATCGACCAGCAGGCGTCCGTCGTCTTCGACACCAACGACCCCCTGGTCACGGACGCCGCCGTCAACACGATCGACTCGGGCGCACCGACCAGCAGCGTCTCGGCGCTTCCGGCCGTCGAACTGACCCCGAGCTTCACTGTGAGCTGGTCGGGACAGGACGACGCGGGGGGTTCCGGGATCGCGTCCTACAGCATCGACGTCTCCGACAACGGAGGCCCCTTCACACCCTGGCTGACGGGCACCACGCTAACCTCGGCCTCGTACAGCGGACAGGTCGGCCACACCTACCGCTTCTACAGCGTGGCTACCGACAACGTCGGCAATACCGAGACGACGCCGGCCGGGGCCGAGGCCGCCACGGTGGACTTGCAGGCAACGACCCTTTCGGACGTCTCGGCGACGGGAACCTACGGGGCGACCGCCACGCTCTCGGCCACCTTGACCGGTCCAGGCAATGCGCCCCTTGGCGGCGAGACGGTGGCTTTCACCATCAACGGCAACGGCGTCGGCTCGACGACGACCAACGGCAACGGCGTCGCGACGCTGACCGGCGTCAGCCTCGGCGACATGAGCGCCGGGACCTATGCGGACGCCGTCTCGGCGGCCTTCGCAGAGAATTCGCCGTACGCTGCCGGCACCGCCAGGGGCGACCTGACGGTGAGCCCGGCCTTGCCAGTCGTCTCCGTGGATACCGTCCACTTGACGCCGGGCACGGCGCTGGCCGACGCGCAGCTTGCGGGCAGCGCGGCTTGGGTCGTCGGCGGCCGGTCCGTCACCGTTCCCGGCCAGTTCAGCTTCGGTGCGCTGGCGGGCACGGTCCTCCCGCCCGGCAGTGCAACGGAACCCGTAACCTTTACCCCCAGCGACTCGACCGACTACTCGCCGGTGAATACCACCGTGACCGTGGTCGTCCAGAACGTCGCGGCCGCGAACATCGGCCTGCTGCTGCTCGACCCGACCGGCTCGGGCGCCCTGGCGATGAGCGGGAGCGCGCAGGTCACGGTCAGCCCGTCGAACGGCGGGGGCCTCGTCGTGGATTCGACAAGTCCGTCCGCTGTGCAACTCAGCGGCGGCGTAAAAGTCAACACGGCGGAGCTGGACCTGTCCGGGCCTTCGGGGCTCAGCGAAACCGTCGCGGCCGCCGTTCGGGGCGTGGTCAAGACGGACGTGGCGGTCACTGCCGACCCTCTGGCCAGCCTGCCGCCCCCCGCACCCACGCCCGCGTACGCCCTGGCGTCCCGAACATGGGGGAACCTGGCCAAGTACCAGCCCGGAACGTATCCCCACGGGATCACCATCAGCGGCAACACCGTGGCCGTGCTGGCGCCCGGCGTCTACGACCTCACCGGCGGCGGGTTCAACATCAGCGGCTCGGCACGCGTCGTCGGCCTGGGGGCGGTGATTTACCTCGGTCCGCACGCCTCGGGGGGCGTCCGGCTCAGCGACTCGGCCAGCCTGACGCTGCTCTCTCCCGCGGCCGGTCCCTATCAAGGCGTCGGCCTGTTCGCTGACGCGGCCGTCACGACCTTCAGCATCAACGGCCGCGCCGTCCTGAACACCCTCGCGACGATCGACGTCCCCGGCGCCAGGGTTCAGCTCGGGGGGAACGCCGTCCTCAACGGCCTCGGCGCCGAGGTGATCGCCCGCGACCTCAGCCTCTCCGGCGCTGCCTCGCTGACCGTCGTCGCCGGTGCGACCCGAGGGCGCTCGGCTGGCCTGCCGACGATTCCCCCGCTTTCGCCAGCAAGCGGCGCCCAGGCTCTGGTCGACGCGGCCCTGGCCGCGCTCGACCAGCAATGGATCGTCGTCGACGGCGCCGTCCGCAAGGTCCCGGAGCCCTTCTACGAGTCGCTGATGTTCAAGGCGTTCCTGGCCGGAACGCTCCGTCCTGGCGTGAAATGACGAGAATCTCCATGCAAGCTCGGGGTCAGTCCCTACCGCTTAGGCGGTGCTGCCGTCTGATAGGCGCAGGGGCGGGCTGAAAACTGACTGATGAAGGTCCGAACTCAGAATGTGCGCTTTCACTGCGCGTATTTCGGCCATGGCGACATGCGTCGCTCGGTCCACGAGTTCAGCGATCAGCAGTCGGGATGCAGACTTGGGAGAGCCACGGTGACGGTTAACACCAGCGCAGATTCGGTATGGCGCGCAAGGCGCGATTGTCCCTACCCGTTCGAGACGGGGGAGGGCAACAACTCTCCTGTTGGTGCTGAAGGTGCGACACGGCTCACTGGACTCAACCCCGGCGCAAGACTGACTAAGTAGCCTCGGTGGG
>DAIDJG010000041.1 GCA_027451445.1 Singulisphaera sp. | reverse complement strand
AGTCCGCCCTTGTTGGTGGTGAGGGCCGGCAGTGAGACCTCGCCGCCGGCCTGTGCGGTGATCACGGCGATGTTGCCGCCGTTGAACTCGCCCTCCCAGGTCGTGAGCGCGGGCAGCGACAGCAGGCTTCCCGAACCGGTTGCTTCCAGGGTCGTGGAGAAGTTGAGGCCGCCGGTGTACTGGGTGACGGCGGGGAGGGTGAGGTTGCCTCCCCCGCTGACGGAGAGGTTGGAGGCGTCGATCGAGGTGATGGCCGTGGTGTCGACGGAGCCGGTGGCATCGACGCTGAGGGCGACCTGGCGAAGGGTGGTCAGGTCGGGAGTGCGGACCTGTCCGCCTTGCAGCGCTTGAAGCAGGGTATCGATGGAGCCCTGATCGGAGACGAGGATGGCCAGGAGTGGGAGAGAGATGATGCTGCCGCTGCCCTGGGCGAGGATCTGGGTGAGTCCGCCCTTGTTGGTGGTGAGGGCCGGCAGTGAGACCTCGCCGCCGGCCTGTGCGGTGATCACGGCGATGTTGCCGCCGTTGAACTCGCCCTCCCAGGTCGTGAGCGCGGGCAGCGACAGCAGGCTTCCCGAGCCTGAGGCTTGTAGCATTGTTGGATTGTTCTGTCCTCCCGAGTAAGCCACCGCTGTCCGAAGTTCCAGCGTGGCTCCGTCATTGGCGTATAAACTTGCTCCCGAGACCGTTGTCGGACCGGAGACTGTCAGCGAGATCTGGGATCCGCTCGCCGCGAGCGATCCACCGGTCATGGTCAGACCGCCGCTCATCGTCGAATTCGCCGTTACCGTCAGTCCGCCGCCGGAGATGTCAAGCAGGCCGGTGGCGGTGATGCTGTGGACGGACTCCATTATCGAGCCGATCGTCACGCTGGCGCCGGCATTCAGGTCGTTGATCACGGCATCATCGCTCGGTCCGGGTACGGCGTTGCTGCTCCAGTTGCCGGGCACGTCCCATGAGCCGCCACCGGGATTCGTCCAGGTATCGGTCGCCAGAAGTCGCCGGGACTCCAGCACATCGATGGAAGGACGAAGGCCCCTGAGCCGGGTCGAGGACGCTTTTCGTCGCCGGATACGCCAGGAACGCAACTGACTCATGGTACTGGCCCCTGATGATGATAAAATGCAATCGGTCCCGGCATCTGCTGGTGTCGCTTGTCGGTTGGGCGAGGGTGCGTCAATGCTTGCACTTGAGCTCTGGTCGGGCGACGAGTGAGGGTGGGGACCGGGCCGGTTCGCGTCGGGGCGACCTGTGTCAGCGCCGGGGTTGCATTCAGAGACCGTCGCACGCCATCCAACAGAGTTACCGCGCTCGCGCAGTGGAAACGAACAGCCATCCCCCAAAAAAAAACCTAGCCGAGCGACGTATGTTCGAAGCGATGGAATTCCCCGAGTTGATTCGACGGGCCCGGGCCGGGGATGACGCGGCCTCGACGGACCTGGTTCGCCGGTTGGAGCCGTTCATCGAACGAATGGTTCGTATCCGGATGCGGCAGCGGGCCGATTTCCAGCGGATCCGTCACGAATTCGGGTCGTCGGATGTTTGCCAATCGGTCTTTCGAAGCCTGTTTCGAGGATTGAGACAGAACCGCTACCAGTTCGATCAACCCGGTGACCTTGAGCGGCTTGTCCAGGTCATCATCCGGTTCAACATCGCGACGAAGGCTCGACGAGCGGGCGTGCGCCTTCGCGAGCTGATGGAGGATTTCGAGCAGGGTGCATGGGTTCAACCCGGACCAGGACCCGAAGCCGAGGTCGCAGAACGAGATCTCGTCGCGGCAATCCAGGAACGATTCGCCGAGGACGAGCTCGAGATTCTCACGATGTGGCTCGATGAGGTGCCCTGGGCGGAGATCGGTCGAAAACTCGGTTGCTCGCCGGACTCGGCGCGGGTCCGCTTGTCGAGGGCCGTCGTGCGAGTCAGGAGCAAACTGGGAGCGGAAGACCACGCGATCGACTGACATGGCCATTGTTGGAGTACGCCGATGAGCGTCCACCCGGCTTCGCGGGATTTCGTGGTCCAGCGCCTCCTTGATCAGGCCCTGGACGAGCAGAGAGCGAGCTGGATTCGCGGCGAGCGGATCCTCGTCGAGGATTATCTCGCCCGCAGCGCCGCCCTCGGAGGCAACGCTGAGGCGGTCCTCGACCTGATTTACCAGGAATACATACTCCGACGCGATATGGGTGAGAATCCCGATTCCAGCGAATACGCGTCGAGGTTTCCGCACCTGGTCGCGCCGATCATGCTCCAGTTCGGCGTCGATGCGGCGATCCCGTCGACGTTCAGGCTGCCCCATGAACGGAACTTGCAAAGCGAACATTCGTTGACGCCGATGGAACGCATCGGTGATTATGCGATCATCGCGGTGCTGGGCCGGGGAGAGATGGGCGTTGTTTACAAGGCCCGGGATCCGAACCTGAATCGCGTCGTCGCGATCAAGATGATGATCGAGGGCCGATACGGGGACCCGGAACAGCGCGAGCGGTTCCGGTCCGAGGCGCAGGCCATCGCCCGGCTGCGTCATCCGAACATCATCGCCATCCACGCCATTGACGAGCACGAGGGTTGGCCGTACCTATCGCTGGAATACGCCGATGGCGGCAACCTCGCCCGGAGGCTGGCCGAGAGGCCCATGGCCCCGCGCGACGCCGCCAGGCTGCTGGAGACGCTGGCTCGCGCGGTCCACGTGGCTCATCTGGCCGGCGTCGTCCACCGCGACCTCAAACCGAGCAACGTGCTCCTCACCGCCGAAGGGGTTCCCAAGGTCGCCGACTTCGGCCTGGCCAAGCTGGTGGACTCCGGCTCGGACCGCACGCTCTCCGGCCAGGTCGTGGGCACGCCGAGCTACATGGCCCCCGAGCAGGCCGAAGGGCAATCCAAGCGGGTCGGGCCGGGCGCCGACATCTACGCACTGGGAGCCGTCCTTTATCACGCTCTGACGGGTCGCCCTCCGTTCCTGGGAGAGTCCGCACTCGAGACGATCCGAATGGCGACCTCGACCGAGGCCGTGCCGCCCCGCCGGCTTCGGCCCGACGTCCCGCGCGACCTCGAGACGATCTGTCTGAAATGCCTGGCCAGGGAAGCCTCGAAACGATATGGCACCGCGCTCGCGCTGGCCGACGACCTCCAGCGATACCTCGACGGTCGTCCGATCGCGGCGCGGCCGGTCGGGCCAATCGGGCGCGTCGCCAGGTGGAGACGACGCAACCCATGGGTGGCCGGTCTCTCCGCCGCGGTCCTTCTGAGCATGGTCCTGGGAACGGTCGCGAATTGGGTGCAGGCGATCCGAGCAACACGGGCCGAACACGAGACCCGCAAGCAACGCGATCGAGCCGAGACCGAGGCGAAAATCGCCAGGGCCGTCCAGGAGTTCTTGCAGAAGGACATGCTGGCGCAGGCCAGCGTCTACAACCACCGCTTGAGGCCGGATCCCGACATCAAGGTCCGGACGATCCTCGACCAGGCCGCGGCGAAGGTCGGTGACGGATTTCTCGATCAACCCCTGGTCGAAGCTTCGATTCGCCTGACGGTCGGCGAGTTGTATTACCAGCTCGGACTGTACCCGCAGGCGCTTGTGCATCTCCATCCTGCCCTTCTGCTGCGTCGCAGGCTGCTCGGGAACGACCATCCCGACACGTTGCTGGCCATGAGCGCATTGGGAGGCGTCTATCTCGAGGACGGAAAGCTCTCCGACGCCGAACCGCTCCTGGTCGGGGCCATGGCGGGTCTGCGCGTGGCACGAGGTCCGCAGGATCCGGACTCGCTCGCCGCGATGACCCTTGTCGCTGAACTTTGCTACTCCCAGGAGAAGTACGCGGAAGCCGAACGGCTACTGGGCGAGGCGCGGAATGCCTATGTCGCGACGCGGGGCGAAGACGATCCCAAGACACTCGATGTGACGAACTCGCTGGGGGTCGTCTACCTGGAGATGGAGAACTCGGCGCTGGCGGAGCGGACGCTGGCCGACGTCCTGAAGCGCTCGCAAAGAAGTCTGGGTGCCGAGCATCCTTTCATTTTTCTGGTCAAACAGAATCTCTCAAACGTCTACCAGAGTCAGAAGAGGATGGGCGAAGCCATATCGCTCTCGAGGCAGGCGATCGACGGCCAAACGAGGGTACTGGGCCGCACTCATCCGGAAACGTTGAAGTCCATGGTGATGCTGGGGATGCTCCAGGCCCAGTTGGGGAAGCTCGACGACGCGAAGGCGCTCCTGTCCGAGGCGCTGGTGGGATGCCGCGCCGCGCTGGATCGCAACCACGAAACGACCGTCTTCGCATTAGCAGGATTGGCGAATCTCTACGCCCAGAAACGCGACCTGGAACGGCTTGGCCGCGTGTTGATGGAGGTGGTGCAGATCACGCGATTCCGCTGGGGCGCCGATCACCCGTTGTCGGCCGATGCCAGCCGGGACGCCGGAATGTTCTTCCTCACTCTGTCCAGCGGGTTCGACCGGGGATTGATGTAGACTTAAACCCTGTACTTGCGGTAACTTCCAGCCTTCACCCCGAGGGACTGGAACCATGAACGCCACGATCATCGCCCGGACGCCGACTTCCTTCACCCTCCAGGTCGAGGTGCCCTACAACGGCTCGATGCTCGACTTCGAGGAGGCCCTCCAGGATCGGCTCAACGAGGCCGGCGTCGTCGCCACCGCCGAGGGCCTCCAGCAGTTCGACACCGACGGCTCGCCCATCACCGTCGGACCGGTCAAGTTCACCTCCAAGGGCCGGGTCGAGAAGGACTATCAGACCCCCTACGGCGTGGCCACCTTGGCCCGCCACGTCTACCAGAGCTCGCAGGGCGGCCCGACCTACTGCCCGCTCGACCGGGACGCCCGCATCGTCGTCAGCTCCACCCCCCGTTTCGCCAAGGTCGTCTCGCACAAGTACGCCGAGTTCAGCTCCCCCCGGGTCCGGGTGGACCTCGAGGCGAACCACGGCCGGGAGGTGTCCCGCTGCCTGGTCCAGGACATCGCCGATGCCGTGGCGGCGGCGGCCCAGGTCAAGGAGGAGGACTGGAGCTACGCCCTGCCGAAGTTCGAGTCGCCCCCGGCCACGGTGGCGATCAGCCTGGATGGGACCTGCGCGCTGATCTGCGACGACGGCTGGCGGGAGGCGATGGTCGGGACGTTGGCCTTCTACGACGCCGACGGCGAGCGACAGCACACGATCTACCTGGCGGCGACGCCGGAGTACGGCCGGGCGAAGTTCCTCGGCCACCTGGAGGCGGAGATCGTCCGGGCCAAGTCCAGGTGCCCCGACGCCCACTACGTGGGGATCGCCGACGGGGCGAGCGGGAACTGGGACTTCCTCGGGCGGCACACCGACGTGCAGGTGACCGACTTCTGGCATGCGGCGGAGTACCTGGGGAAGGCGGCGGTGGTGTTGTACCGGGGCCATCCCCGTCAGAAGGAGACATGGCTGGAGGAGGCGTGCCATCGGCTGAAGCACGACGTGGGCGGGGCCGGGTGGGTGCTGAAGCAGCTGCGGCGGCTGGCCCGGGAGCGGCCGTGGGCGAAGGATCACGAGGATGTGCAGCGGGCGATCACCTACTTCGCCAACCAGTGGGGATCCGGGCGGATGAACTACGCCAGCCGGGTGGTGGCGAACGAGCCGATCGGCAGCGGGGTGACGGAGGCGGCGTGCAAGGTGATCGTCAAGCAGCGGCTGTGCGGGTCGGGGATGAAATGGACGGAGGATGGTGCGGCGGTGGTGTTGAGCTTGCGGACGTTGAGTTACACACCGGGGCGATGGGAGGAATTCTGGTCGAAGGTCGATCGCTGGGGATTCCCCGTGGCCGCCTGACGTCTGATTTTGCAGAGCGGCGGGCGTTCACATCATTCGTCGGTCGAACCC
>DAIDJG010000040.1 GCA_027451445.1 Singulisphaera sp. | reverse complement strand
CAACAACAACTTAATCTGTACAGGTTTCGCGATGAAATCACTAGATCAAATGTGCGCTGCCGCTCCGTAACTCTTTTATTTACAGGAACTTGTATCGCGATTCTTCCTCCGTTGTACACTAAACCGACCGGGAATTCCTGGCTTCAAATCACCCCCGATGACCAGCGCATCGGGAAGTGGCTGCCGTTGGCCGTCGACGGTTCTCGAGTCAACGTGCCACGGACCCAGCGCAACGAAGATCAGTTCAACAAACCAAAGGGATCTCCCAAGAAGAAATCACGCTCCAAGAAACGCACACGGCATGCCGGACGGCAGCGGTCAAAACGAAGGACGAAGAAGAACTACAATCCCCAGGCCGTGAGTCCGCAGATGTGGTTGACCCTCGTGTGGCATATTGGCTTGCGGTTACCCTGGTGCTGGATGCTGGGCCCCTCGTATTCGAGCGAACGCGACCACTTGGTGAAGATGCTCAAGGAGCAGGTCTTCCCAAAAGACACGCTGTTTTGTTGCGATGCCGGCTTTGTCGGCTATGAATTCTGGAAGGCGATCGCTGCTGGCCATAGCTTTTTGATTCGGGTGGGTGGCAATGTTCGGCTCCTGAAAAACCTTGGGATGGTTCGGCAGCGGAATGACCTCGTTTACTGCTGGCCCGATGAAGCCATGAAGAAGGAACAAGCACCTCTCGTTCTGCGACTGCTCCACTTCCACGACGGTCGCGGCGAGGTGTATTTGGTGACCAATATCCTCGACGAGGCGGAATTGTCCGCTCCGCAAGCCAGTCAGATTTACCGTCGCCGGTGGGGCATTGAACTTCAGTTTCGTTCGCTCAAACAAACCTATGGTCGTTCGAAGCTGCGTGCCGGCACGCCGGAGATCGCGGAAATCGAGATGCACTGGTCCTTGTTGGGTCTGACGATGTTGCAACTCTTGGCGGTGAAAGAACAGGCGCAGCCTGGCGAACCCGCGGATAAAACGAGTATCGCGGCCGTATTGCGGATTATGCGGTCGATGATGGCAGCTCCCTTGGAAACCCGCGCGTCGAGTGAGTCGCTCGAGAAGCGACTCCAGGGCGCGACGACCGACCCATACCAGCGTCACGGCAAGAAGAAAAGCCGCAATTACCCACGGAGGAAGGAGGAACCGAGTGCCGGTCCCCCGAAGATTTTCGAGGCCACGGCCGAGCAACGGGCCATAGCGCGCAAGCTGTTGGCCAAGAAGGTACCAGCGTAGAATCGTTAACGGCGTTGAGTGTGGGGGCTTGCTCCCGCGTTTGTACCGCCTGCACGCTCCGACAGGTATCCTGTCGCGTTCCAACGGCCTTCCCGAATCTCCACTTTCGAACCGTATTTCCAGCGCGAAAGCGGGAGCAAGCCCCCGCACTCCAAAGCCTGCGGACTCCGTCGACCGGTCGATACCCAGAATGGAACGGCCCGGCCGGAGGGGCGCCCGGAGGAACATCCCCTGTATCCTTGCTACAGTCGCTCCTGTTCGAGCCGATCGATCTGAGTGAAATCAAAAAGGGGCAGCCGACGCAGGAAAGTAGGCCTCAAAGAACTCGGAAAAGAATACCTTCGGCCCGCCGGTAGTTCCGTTCTTCACACCCCGCGAGAATCCGCCGGGCTCGTCGTGTCGATGACGCGTCGAGCCCGCGGCGCAGGAATCCATTCGGGCACAAGAACGGTCTCTCGAAAGGTCGGGGCCATGATGTGTCGATGATAGCTGAAAACGCGGGGACGATGGCAATCGCCATGGCCCGACGGTTCGGTCGTTTTCACAAATGCCGGAATTGTGGAATCGAGCGGAAGTGTCGAGTTTCCGGTCGGAACACGCCCGTTGGGAAGGGGAACCATCAATGAGCGGTGCACCGAGCAGTTACGATGACGTCCCCTACGACAGTCATTCCTTCCCTCAATCCCATCCCGACCAACTTGCGGTCCTGGCCAAGCTTTTCGGCATGGATCCGCCACCGGTCGAGCACTGTCGCGTACTCGAAATCGGCTGCGCCAGCGGCGGAAACCTCCAGGGGATGGCTCAGAATCTGCCGGACAGCCGTTTCGTCGGTGTCGATAATTCGGCGCGGCAGATCGAGCAAGGCCAAATGCTGATCGAGAGACTCGGCGTCACGAATATCGAACTCAAGCACATGGACCTCGCGGACGTCGGCCCCGAATTCGGAACGTTCGACTACATCGTCACGCACGGCGTTTTCTCCTGGGTGCCGGCTCGTCTTCGCGACAAGATCCTTCAGATCTGCAAAACGAACCTCGCTCCGAACGGCGTGGCATACATCAGCTACAACACGTACCCGGGCTGGCATATCCGGGGCATCGTCCGCGACATGATGCGGTTCCACGGCCGGCAGTTTCGCGATGCGCCCACGCAAGTGGCTCAGGCAAAAGCGCTCGTTGAGTTTGTCGCGAACGCGCTCCCGGCCGAGAACAACCCGTATATTCAGTTGCTCAAGTCCGAGCTCGCGTTCCTTTCGAAGGCGGACGCGTTCTACCTCTATCACGATCACCTCGAGGACGAGAATCAGCCTCTCTACTTCCACGAGTTCGCCCAGCAGTTGTCCGCCCATGGCCTGCAATACCTGGCCGAGTCGGAATTTGCGACCATGATCGCGTCAAACTTCACGCCGGGCATCGCCGAGACCCTCAACCGGCTGGGTGCGCACGATATCGTGCAGATGGACCAGTACATGGACTTCGTCCGCAACCGGATGTTCCGGCAAACGCTGGTGTGTCATAACGATGTCGTGCTTCGTCGTAATCTCGGCCCGCAGGATGTACGGAGCTTCTGGTTCTCCAGTCCGGCCAAACCGGTCCGAGAGAGCGTGTCGCTCGCTATGGGTATCCCGGAAGAGTTCGCGCTGCCGAACGGGGTCAAGGCGACGATCACGGGTTCGGTGTGCAAGGCGGCCTTTGTCCTGTTGTCGAGGTGCTGGCCCTCGGAGATCGCCTTTGCGGATCTGGTCCGTCGGGTCGGTTCGTTGTGCGAGCAAGAGACGCGCGAGACCCACGCGACGGAAGCCGTCGAGAATCAACTGGGCGCCGACCTTCTCACGTGTCTGGCGTCGGGGTTGATCGAATGCCGCCTTCGAGGGCTGCGTGTGGCTCACACGGTGGAAAAACACCCCAGGGCGACACGACTTGCGCGATTGCAAGCGTCGGAAGGCCGGAGTCTGACCAATCTTCGCGGGCAGAACCTCCAACTCGATGACCTCGGCCGGCTGACTCTCGCCAACCTGGATGGTGAGCGCGATCGGACCGAACTTGTGAAGGCCCTCCAGGAGTCGATCCAGACGAGCGGCTTAACGGTTCGTCAAAACGGTCAGCCGGTCACCGACACCGCGCAACTCACGGCGATCCTCGAAGGCTCGATCGATGAAATCCTCCGGACGCTGGCTCGTCACGCATTCTTGCAGGCCTAGAGCGCCGAACGGTTGGATTGCGCACCTTGATAACCAATCAAAACACAGAAGCATCAGAACTCCCTCCCCCCTTGTGGGGGAGGGTTGGGGTGGGGGGTTCCGGGCAACCCATGGGCGTGCGACGGCCCCCCCCACCCCAGCCCTCCCCCACGATGGGGGGAGGGAGGAAACTTTACTCACGCCCATAACGTTTAGGCGAGTTCAGAGGTTTGGGATGATGTAGAGCGGAGACCGTCGATGGCTGATCGTGTGCAACCCAACCGTTAAGCGCTCTAGCGACGTCCGGCCGCAAGCATCGACCGCGCGCGCTCGTGCGCATAACCACGCGCGGCCTCAGTGTTCGCACATTCCATTCGGCCGCCGACTACATAATCGGCGGGCAGATGTGGAACCGGCTTTGGTGTTCGGGATCAACCGAAGATCGACCGGATTGGTCGCGAACCCCTGGCGTTACAACCACCTTGTAGAATCCCGGAGGAAGAGGCTTCGCGAAGCTCAGGTATGCGGTCCGGTGTTGCGGGTCGTACGTGATGCGAGGCGGATCGGCGGCAGAGAATTCAATCTCGCGAGAATCGGCTCCGGCCGACTGCTGGCGCCTCAAGAGAATCGTTTGGTCGTTGATCGTATCCGGATCCATGGGGTGGCTGAACGCCACCTCGACCTGGTGAACAGAACGCGTCGTCCACGAGTTGGGCGCCGGCTCGACGCGGAGCACGCGCGGAGGCCGTTGTGCGACGGCGACGGGCGGTTTGCGTCGGAAAACAAGCAGGTCGGTCATCATGCACCACGGTGTGATCGCGGTGATCCCGGGAACTTTGCCCTGAAGTTCATAAGCGTCGTGAATGGCACGCATCACGTCCGGGCCGTACCAGGCGTCGCCGTAGCCCTCGTGGATCACAATGCGCTCGTACTGCTGGGCGAGGAGGCGATGAATGAAATCGTCGACCTCGCGCACTCCGCCGGGGGTCGACTCGGAGATGGAATTGGCACGGTCTTCGGGGACCACGTCAGCGCGCAGGTAGTACATCGACCCGTGATCGAGGAGGGTCGCGTGCGGGTCCGTTTCACGCAGCAACTGATTGAGGCGGATCGCGTACCCATACGCCGCGGCGTTGGGTACGAAGCGAGGGATGAACGGAGGGATGCTGTGCAGGAGGTTCGTCGCGGCGATGAGTCCGAAGACCATGAGAAGATTGGCCCACGCCGCAAGACGCCTTGCGTGCATCGATTGAACGCAATGGCGGCACGCGGCGGCAGCGAGGGCGGCCAGCGCCAAACCGGCGGGGCCCCAGTGATTGGCGGCGGCGGTGCCGGCCTTGAGCGAGGTGACGGCTGCTGAGCCCATCAGGAGCGCGGTGTACACAAACGCCGAAAGCACAACACGCCGGCGGCCGGCCGACGCGCGGGGAAGGGCGAAAATCGCCCAGCCCGCACACGCAAGGACGAGCGGCAGCAAGGGCGCCACCACAGACAGATTGACGTCCCGGCCCAGCCACCAAAGCTTCGGGTGTTTCGCCAGGACGCGCACCGCCCAGTAGTACCACCAACCGTTCGACCAGAGCGCCAGTCCGCCCAGCAGTACGCCGAGACAAGCCGCGGAAAACAATCCCAGTCGGATCGCGGGGCGTACACGGCGTTCCTGGATCCAGACCCCCAGGACGAGCCCCACGCCGACGATGGCTCCCGTCTGCTTCATCGCGACCGCGAGGGCCGGTAGCGGTGCTGCCAGGATGAGCCAGCCTGTGGGAGACATCCGGTCTCGGCTGACCAGCGCAGCGAGGCCGAGGAGTGCGGTCAGGATCGCGAGCGAGTCGTTGTGCAGGAGGTCGACGAACGGGCTCGTATTTGGGTTCGTCGCTGCGGCGACCAGGAACAGGATGAGTGCCAACGACACAACCGGTGTGGCCCTGGCGGGACCTCGGGACGACTGAGTCTCCGTTCGTGTCAGGCAAACGGTCACATGCCAAGCTAGTGCGCAGGCCAGCAGTAGGAATCCCAGTTGGAGATCGCGACAAAACGTCAGGTCGCCATAGCGCCCGCAGATGCTCGAAATGGCCCAGGTCAGGAACGGTGCGCCCGGATGATAGACGTAGGAGTTGTTACGGCTCGCCTCCAGGTACGGAGACAATCCATGCCGTAGCTTGATCATGTCCTGAACGAAGGAGCTCTCGGACCAAAGTAGCAGGTCGAACGGAAAACTCGCGCGTAGCGTCATTTGACCCAGTACATGCGAGATCAGCGTCGCGAGAAATCCGCAGAGGAGACTCCAGGAGAGTGCGCCGATGCCGACGAATCGCGGCGTTGGTTGGCCCGCGGCTTCGCTTGAACAGCGCGCTTGTCGCCAAAGCACCACAAGGAGCGACCCCGCCAACGTCGTGACGGCCCACCGATTGACGGGAGGGAGCCAAACTTCACCGAAACGTGTGCCGAGCGCGGTCAATCCGCTGGCTTCGAGTACGCCTCGGTCGGGACTCAGCCGCTGGAGCGATCCCAAACCGATCAGAACCCCCAGAGTGGCGGCCGCCGCCAGGGTCGCGAATCGGAGTGCGACGCGCGATGGGAGAGATGTCTCCGCGGGCGGGACGCTGATTACCAGCGTTGTGACAGATACGTCGCGCGAACGCGCAGCGCCTTGCCACCATCGCGAACGCGAAGCGCGTTGTCCGGGTTCGGAAACTAGCCGAGGCGTGCGCATGTTCCCTCGCGGCCAACGTCGCGATCTCAGCCCGCGTGCCAGTCGTGCGAGTTCGTGAAGAGTTGGATGTCACCGTAGGTGATCGCCACATACGCCACCAGCCAGCCGAGGATGCCGGCCCACAGGCGGCGGTCCGAGAGCAGGATCTTGTCCGGCGATGCACCATGGCCGTAGAGCATCACTTGCAGCAAGTAGCGGTTCACGCAGTACACGACCGGAACGACCGTGACCACCAGCGTCGGATTCTTGTTTGAGGTCACTGTGAAGAGTGCGTAACAAAGGATGGCCATCGTGGCGGACATGTTCAGGAGCATGGACAGATAATTCACGTCGTACTTGAGCAAGACGGGCCGGAACTCGGCAGCATCGGTCGCGGAGAACCTTGCCAACTCGGCCTTGCGCTTGGCGAAACCGAGGAACAGCGCGAGAAAGAACATGCAAAGCGCGATCCAGGGCGTGGGCAGCGCACTGACCGCGTAGACCCCGAAGACCACCCGGAGCACGAAACCGACCGCGATACACATCACATCCGTGATGACGATATGCTTGAGTCTCAACGAATAGAACACATTCATCACGCCGTAGGTCACAACGACCAGAAGGCACGATGCGTTTAACCAGACGGCGCTGAGCACTGAGGCAAGCGCCAGCAGGGCACAGGCGATGCCCGCGACAGCGACGGGGAGCGCTCCCGAAGCAATGGGCCGCGAGGCGGTTCGGGGGTTGAGCCGGTCTTTTTCGCGGTCAATGATGTCGTTGAAGACGTAGACCGCCGACGAGGCGAGGCAGAATGACGCGAAGCCGACGATCGCCTGCCATTCATGAAGCGCAACGAACAAACGGCCGGAAAAGATCAGGCCCGCGAAGCACGTCGCGTTCTTGATCCACTGCACCGGCCGCATCTCGAACAAAAGCGCGGCGGCGAGGGTCGTTATGGAGCGTGGCTTGCTCGGGACGGGCTCGGGAATCAGCCGGCGCAGTCGGTGCGCAGGCTGTCCGGCGGCCCCGTCTCGCGGTCTTATCTGCTCTTGTGCGTTTTCATCCATGTCCGCACATCCTTGTGCTTCAAAATAGGCGGCAGAGCTGCTCTGCCTATCGATTCGGGGATGAACTGAGGGCCACGCATTGCGACACGATCCCGAGGAGCTGCTTCCCTGCAACTCCTCAGAGCCAGCGCAGAAGTTTGAGAACCCCTTCCTTGACAGCCGACCGGTGCGGCGAACGCCCCTTCTCGGCGAGGATGCGCTCACGGTTCTCGAGATACCATTCGTAAGACTGAATGAACATCTCGGTGTTCGACCACCGGGGAGACCAGCCAAGCTCGGCCTTGGGCTTGGCCAGGTCGAAGGCCACATTCTGGCCGTAAACCAGCGAATGGTACGCGGCCAGGGGGGAGATGCCCAGGCGATTGGTTAGTTTCATCGCCGCGACGGTGGATCGGTAAGGAAGCGACCGGACCTTGCTGCCCGTCCCCGCATGCCGCGCCAGTGCTTCCAGGGTCTCGCGCATCGTGCCGAAGCGCTCGGCGCCGATGTTGTAGACGGCGAACCCCGGCCGCTCGGCGGCGCGGAGGCAAGCGTCGGCAAGGTCGTCGGAGTGAACGAACTGGTAGTAGTTGTCGCCTCGACCCAGGACGAACACGTTGCGTCCCTGCGCGATCCACTCGAAAACGATTTGCATGATTCCGAGCCGGCCGTGGCCCATGATGGTCCGAGGACGGACGATGCTCACGTCGAGTCCCCGCTCCGCAAACTCACGGCAAAGGGTTTCACCCGCGAGTTTGGCCGAGCCGTAGTCTTCGGCGGGGCAGGGGAGGGTCTCGGCCGTGATCGGGTATTCCCTGGGCACACCGAACACTGCGCTCGACGACGTGTACACGAGCTTTCGCACGCCAGCGTCGGCAGCGGCCTGGAGGATGTTTTGCGTGCCGTCCCGGTTGACCGACCAGAACAGCTCGCTGTCCTTCGCCAGAGGGACCTGGGCCACGCAGTGGAAAACCACGTCGGCCCCTGCGCAGACCCGCCGACAGGCGTCGAGATCCCGAATGTCGCCGGCTTCAAACGCCACGTGGCGCGGGCGGTCGTCCGCATCGTTCAGGTCGAAGATGCGAACGTTGCGTCCTTCCTGGACGAGCCGGCGTACCAGAAGGCTCCCGAAATAGCCGGAACCTCCCGTGACGACATACGGACGAGCGTCGTTCATTCCTGCCTCCATGCGGTCGTAAACGGGGGTGCTTATACTGAATCGCGGCAAACTGGTCAATTCAGACCGAGTGATCACTTCTCGTAGCCTGCGTATGGGCACGCATCATCATCGAGCACGATGAACTGTTGCCAGGCAACGTGTTCCGGGTCAGGCGCATTTCAACTGGTGAACGATCCCTCGAATGCTTCGCCGCATGCCTTCCTCGAGTTCGATGCGAGGGTCGTAACCAAGCTCGCGCCGGGCGGATGCGATCGAGCAGGCGATGGTACCGTCCATTTCCGACAAGACGTGGACTTTCTGGTTGTAGAGGCCCACGCCCTGCATCGTTGCGTCGGCGAGCCAGGCAACACGGCACGCGACACCGGGAAGCTTGAGGCGCCTGTGGGTACAGCTCTGGTTGAACTCGGTCTCCAGGAGCCGCTCGACAGTGTCGATGATTTCGCGCATCGGATAGGGCCGGCGGTCGGCGATCCAGTAGGTTTGCCCATTGGCGCGCTCAGTGATCGCGGCGAGGATCAGTCCCTGGCAGAGGTTGTCGACGTAGGCCATCGAGCGGAGGTTGTCGCCTTGTCCGATGATGGGCGCTTTGCCGTCGCGCACCATCTGGAAGAACAGGGTCTGGCGGGGCGGCTGATTCGGTCCGTAGAACCAGGGCGGCCGGATGATCACCGCCTCGATTTTGCCGGCCCGCTGTCGCTCCTTGACGGCGAGCTCCATCTTCATCTTCGACCGGCCGTAGTTCATGTAGGGGTTGTACGGGGACGTCTCGTCGAACAGGTGGTCAGGGTGCGGATTGAAGCCGCACGGCGAGTTGGACGAAACGACCACGGCCCTTCGCAGCCCGGCGTCGATCGCGGCGTCGAGGAGATTCTTTGCCCCCTCGAAATTGATCGATGCGAACTCCGTCGACCGCCGCGGGTGAATCACACCCGCCGTGTGGAACAGCAAACCGCCTCGCGTGCCCGCACACAATCGCCGGCAGTCGTTGGGGTTGCGTAAGTCGCCTGTGAGGACCTCGACCCGATCCGACAGCATGCGGAGCGCCGCACCATCCTGACCGGGTAGGATCAGGCATCGGATTCGAAGATTCCGCTGAGGCTGGCGCAGGGGCTCGCAGTCGTCGAGGCCGGCGACCAGGGCCTTCACCAGGCTCAAGCCGAGCCAGCCGGCGGCTCCCGTAACGAGAACGTCGTGTGTTCCCAGGTCCATGGGCTCAACCTCCTATCGGTCTGCCGAAGTTCGTAAGTCGGATGCCGCTACAACTGGCCCAGGAACTTCAGCGCGTTCCGTCGGGCGATGGCCATGATCGAGCCCTGGGGATTTACGCCGGGCGCCGTGCAGAGGAGGCTCGCGTCGGCGATATACAGGCCGTCGTGTCCGTGAACCTTGCCAAACGAGTCAGTTGCGCAAAGACGAGGGTTCTCCCCCATCGGACACGTCGAGAATAGGTGGATGGTCATCAGGTTCGTTCGCCCTTTGGGTAGCCCATCGGGGATCCGCGCGACGTCTGCCTCCGTGTACAGCGGCTGAAATGAACTCACACTCGGATAAAGCACCTCCGCCCCGGCCTGGAACAGCAAGCGGCAGAGCGCCCGAAGCGCATCGGACAGATCGGCGAGGTCCTGCGGTGTGACGGCGTAGCGGACGAGTGCGTCCGAGAATCCAGGGACGCCGCGCACGGACCCCGAGCCTTCCCCCGTGATCATTGCATAATAGACGGCCATGCGCGGCCAGTTCGCGTGGACTTCACCCAGATGTGCGGGATGGTCGCTCAGCCCGAGCGCGAGGTAGGGCGTGGAACTGATCGAACAGCCGAAGCTGAACCTCGGCGCGAACTCTTTCACCTGGTGGACCGGGACTTCCATGGCGCTTGAATTCACGGTCTCGGGGAAGCGGGCGACGACCTTGACCGTGGGGTGCATTTTGAGCGAGTTGCCCACGTTGCGAGTGATGCCGCTACGTCGCAAGATCGCAGGGGTCTGGATCGCGCCACCGCAGACGAAGACGGAACCGGCCTCGATCTCGATGGCGCGTCGAGGAGCGCCCGGATCCTGGACCTGGGCGGAAATGTGCCAACGGCCTCCGAGGCGTCGCAACTTTCGCGCGCGGGTGTTCGGCAACAGCCGGCAACCAGAATACAGCGCGCGTGGGATGAACGTCCGGGTCATCGACTGCCTGTCCCCTTTGGGACGAGGGACTGCGTTTGGTTCTGCTGGCGAGTCGTAGCGAAACCAGCGAGGGACTTCGAGCGACTTCCACCCGAGCCGCTGAGCTCCTTCGTGGAGCTTGAGGGACGCGGGGGGGAGCGCGCCGGGCATCAGCGAAACGGAGACATCGCGCTCGCAAGCTTCGAAATGCCTGGCGAGGTCCGAATCGTTCAATCCATCGACCTGGTAATCGCGGCGCCAGGTTTCCAGGATGGCGGGAGGAGTGCGATGATAAAGACCGCTGTTGATTTCGCTACCTCCGCCCACGCAACGTCCTTCGACGTACGCGACCTTCGTCGACCCCATCGCGACCGTGACGCCGCCATTTCGGTACTTGGAGATCATCTCGCCCATCGTGAACGGAACGGTTGCTTCCAGTGGAAGAAATGGTCCTTCTTCGATGAGAAGCACGTCGCGACCGGCTTCGGCCAGCAGGCATGCTGTGACCGCCCCGCCAGGACCGGAACCGATCACGGCGACCTCCGTGCGGATCGTCTGCAAGGTAGGATCGACGACGCCTCGCCCCTCTCCGGGCACGTGGGCCTGGTCCATTCGTGGTCGACTTCCCACGTTCATCAATGAGCCTCCGACGCTCCGACACTCTCAACACCCGCACGTTCCAGTTGCACCGAGTGCCAGTGGAAGATGACAAAACTCTCATAGAAACGGATCAGGTCGCGGCACGGCGCGAGCGCGGCACTGCGCCACGCTTCAATCTGTTTCCAACGTGCCGTGTGCGGCAGCCGATGGAAACACCGGCCGTGTCGCAGAACGCTTGATGCGTCGAAAGCCAGCGTCACGGCTGCGAACGGGAGCCGGAGGTATTCCGGCATACGTCCGTGCTGGTCCAGTACGAAGGCGACAGTCCGGTTATGCGGAAAGTCGCCGTCACTCCCATGGTCACCGCAGCGCTCGTAGAGGACGGAGTAGCACAGGGCTGAGACGGTGGATCGAAACCAGGTTCTTAACGGGTTCGAGCCGTTCGCGTCTGGGTTGCGCGCGGCGCTGAATCCTGCCGCGTCCCTTGTGAGCGGAATAACTCCATAACTCCCCCCCTTGGGAAGGGGGGGTAGGGGGGGTGGGGATTTGACGTCCGAAGTGTGCAACTCAGCCACGAACCACTCTCCTGCGTTTAACTGTTGAGGGGCGACGGGACCAGCCGAATGCGTGGGCTTACTCCCCACCCCCCCTAACCCCCCCCTTCCCAAGGGGGGGGGGTTATTTGTTTTCGTGTTGCGAATGGCGTCTTGGCCGTCCGATGTTCGCAACCTTCGCTTTCGGCGAAGTGACTATTGCCGTGCCTGGCCGGCCGGCGTTCCGGTTGACTCTGCGGGAGTGAACGCAGGGTCCGCGTCCCGTCGGTTGAGCTGCACGAGCGCCTCGGCAGCCGGCTTCAGGTTGGGCTCGAGCTCGAGTGCCTTTTCAAAGTGTCTCTTGGCTTCGTCGAACTGCCTGAGCTGCGCGTAGATATAGGCGATGCTGCAATGGGCATCCGCTTCGCTGTTGCTCCCGCGCAGAAAGATCCGGAAGCTCTCCTCGAACCGGCCGCGTTTGCCGACCACGGTCGCGAGGTTTGTTAACACCGTCTTGCGTTCGGGGTCGATCTCCAGCGCCTCGGCGAGATAGGTCTCCGCTTCTTCGAGCCGGTCGTTGAGGTAGAGCCAGTAGCCAAAGTCGTTGAGCAGATCGACGTCCTTGGGCGCGCGTTTGTGGGCTTCGCGGAAGTACTCTTCCGCAAGCTGGGTGTGACCCTTTTTGGCCTCGATCAAGGCCAGCTCATGCGGTGGGCCCGCATCTTTCGGGTTTAGCTTTTCAAGCTCGTGATACAGCGTGGCGGCCTTGTCGGCCTGGCCCTGGTCGACGAGCAGCTTGGCCATGCTGATCTTGGTTTGATAAGCATTCTCGTCGTACTTCGGCAAGTGGTGGCACCCCGCAAGGGCGAGATACGCACATGCCAAGCAGACTAGAGGTCGTAGACGAGAACAGTCCATTGTTCATCGACCCCTTGAAATGAGGGTGAGCAATCCTTGCTCAACCGGTTCTGTGACAGGAGACGGGACTTTAGCAGGATCGTCAGAAGTGGGCTATACGAAATCGTTGCGGCTGCGCTCACCATTGACGTTTTGTAGAAATGACTCAAGCCCGCCGCGACTCGCCCCACAGTGAAGTTCTGTTGGGATGCGTCTCGGCGGGCTCGTTTTTGCCGCATGGCGAATTAGAAGAAGCCGAACATTCCCAGTCCGCCGAAGCCCATTCCCCCCATCCCGCCGTAGCCGCCGGCGCCGTAGCCGTTACGAGTGTCGATGTTGCGGTGAGCACGCCGGGTGTCGTTGTGGTCCATCGGCCAGGCCAGAGCGGGTGCGACCGTCACGAAGTCGTCGGCGTTCTGGATGCCCATCACCTGGAGTGCCTTGACGATCACGAGCCGGCGCCGATTGTCGAGCTCGGGGCTCGGGTGAATCGGGAAGTTATAGGGGTCGTCCGGAATCGGGCTCGAGAAGCTGCGCTCGACGATGACGGGGAACGTCGATCCATGGCGCATCCGCGCGGCGATCTGCTTCACGTGGTCCTGGCCGTCGTAGTTCAAACGCACCGTGTCGCCGATGAACTCGTGGTCGTACACCACGAAGTCGGACGCCTCGGCGTTGATCTCCATGTTCTGGAAGACCGGGTCGCTTAGTGCGCCGAGGGTCCCCGGTGCTCCTGGGAAGGCCACGCCCTGCTGGCCCGGATAGTTGCCCCGGCCGGGGAAGAGCTGACAACCACAGGCGAACAGTCCGATCAGGGAAAGCAAAGCCAGTCCCAGACTTTGCCAGCGTCGCAGACGGTGCATCGTGCTACCCCTTTTCCTTATATGGTTCGGACGGGGGGTGCTCCCGCTCCCGCCACGTTGCCCTTTTGGTTAGTGCGAGAACCCGCCGGGACCCTGGATGAAGAACTGTTCGCTGTTCTGAACTGCGTGGCCGTACTTGGAGTCATGAATTCGGTTCTTGACGACCGGGGCGATCGTGCTGCGGTACTGGATGTCGGGCCGGCCTTCCCAGCGGCCTTTCACGTAGAAGTCCCAGTTGTCGGGCTCGGTGATATCCATGCCCGGCAGCAGTGCTGGGGCCTGCTTCGGCTCCAGCGGGTGGACCAGGACGGGGCTCACCAGCACGATCAGCTCGGTCTCTTCACGCTTGATGGTCTTGTTGCTGAACGCGAGCTTGACACCGGCGATCTCCCCCAGGAGCGGGAGGCGGCTGTTCTGTCCGTTCTGGCGATCGACGAGCAGACCGGCGATGGCGAGCCACTGCCCCGCACGGAGGTCGACCGTCGTGAACGCCGTGCTCAGGGTCAGGCCGGGGATGCCGTTGACTGTGGTTGTGCGATCGAGAGAGCTCATGGACGGCGTGACCTGCAAGCGGACACGGTCCTTATCGAGGATCGTCGGGATGAAGAAGAGCTGCGTGCCGTAGCCCTGGAAGAAGGTACTCGCTGCGCCGATGCCTCCGAGGCCGACCGCGGTGGGAACCGGGAACGATCCGCCGGAGAGGAAGCTGGCGGGCCGGCCGCTGATGGTGACAAGGTTTGGCTCGGCGAGGATCTTCATCGTGTTGTTGGAGGCGAGGGCGTTGATCAGCGACGACACGCTGTTGTCGTTGAGGATCGCCGCCGGGTTCGTCGAGTTCGCGAAGCTGCCGTTGTAGAAGAAGCTGCCGATGGCGCCCGTCGGGTTGATCGCGAAATTGACACCGAGCTGTCGCAACGCGGATCGCTTCACCTCGGCGATGCGGACCTTGAGCATGATCTGCGCCTCGCCCGGCACCTCGATCATGTTGATCACGTTGCTGTTGTCGTTCTCGTCGGCGCCGTAACCGCCGCCGCCGTTTGCGTTGAGCTGGATGGTGGTACCGAGGCCGGTCGCACCCACAGGAGGAGCGCCGATGTTGGCGACGGGGGGCGCTCCCATGCTCGTGCCTGGCGTCGCTCCCGGCGGCAGCCCTGCGCCGCCGCCGCCGGGCGGGTTGCCGTTGGCCGCAGCGGGGTTGCCGTTGGTGTTGAGCGTGTCGGGCGTCTTGTCGAGCTTGGCGTACTGACCCTTGACCAGGTCGTAGATGTTCGTGGCCTCTCGGATGTCGCGGGCCTGCCCCTTGACGATCAGCTTGTCGCCCACAACGAGCAGGCGGATCTTGCTGTTGGGGAACAGGGCGTTGACCATCCGCTCCATCTCTTTGTATTTGAGCGCGAGCTTGTTCTCCATCGAGTCATCGGGCAGCACCGTGACCACGTATGTGAGCGTCTCGCTGTCCTGCTGGTCAAACCAGAGAGTCAGGTTGGTCGTGCCCTCGCCCTTACCGATGATGGCGAACTCACGCGGGCCGAACTGGACGACTTCGATCAGGTTCGGGTCGCTGATGACCGTCCGGATGAGCGGCCGCTTGGTGCGCAGGATCTTGGAGCGCCGCGCTCGGATCTGGAGGGCGATCTCTTCGCCCGGGTCGGACTCGATCAGGTCGTCGATCTTCTTCTTCGCCGCGGGAGTGAGCGGCATCGCACCTTCCTGGAAGGCGGCGGCGAGCCGGACGACGTCCCGGGCGTACGGAGGCTCCTTGGGCAGCGATGCGGGGATGACCTGACCCACGTTCGTGCTGGGTGCTGTCGCCGGTGTGCTGGCGTTGCCCGCGAGCAGGGCCGGCTCCGGCGAGGCGGTGGGAGGAGTCATGCTTGCCTCGGCGGGAGCCGCCGGATTGGCAGCGTTGGCGGCGACGGTTGGCTCCGTCGGCGTGGTTTCGAGCGGAATCGCCGGCACCGGAATTGGCGACTCTGCGAGGCGTGTGGGTGCCTCGGGGATCGCTGGCACCGGCATTGCCTCAGCCGGGTTGCCCGCGGGCTGCGCAGGTGCGGTTTCGAGCGACATCGCCGGAGTGGCGGCGACGGTCGTCGCCGGTTCGGCTGGCCGAGGCGATGGTGTGGTTTCGACGCTGCCGAAGCTCGGTGCCGTCGGCATCGCGACAGACACCGGCGCCGGAGCGGGACTCGGAACGGCCGCAACCGTGGTTGGCTCTGCGGGCAGCGCGACCGGATTCGGCATCTGCACCGACGACGGACTCGGTGTCGCCGCGATCTGCGGCGGCCGCATGTCTCCGTACGAAGGCGTCGGAGCCGGAGTGCTCGGGACGGGAGCCGAGTTGGCTTCAACGACCACCGGCGCCGGGCTGGGGGCGACCGGGGCTACAGGCGTTTGCGTCGGGAGCACGTTCTCTTCCGCGACGATCGTCAGCGCGGAGGTTGCGGGCTGCGCGAGGGTCACCGGCGGTTTCATCGCCGGTTCCGCCACAACGGTGGGTCGCGACAGCGACTCCGTGACTTCGAGCGGAATGGGCGTGGGTGCGGTCACAGGAGCCGCCTCCGGTGAGCGTGCCGCGATTGTTTCGGCGGCCGGTGGAACCAGCGAGAGGGTCGGGCTCTCGGACGCCGCTGGCGGGACTGTGGCCGGCAGCATGGCCGGAGTGGCCGGGGCAAGAGTCGGCTGCTGAACAGCCGGCGGAGCCGTGCCCGCCACTGTGACTGGAGTTGCCGCGCTTTCGGGGCCCGGTCCAAGCTCGATGACCTTGGCCCGGTTCGTCGCAGATTGGGGAGGAGTTACGACTTTCGCAGCCTGCTCGGTGCGAGCTCGGTCGAGCGCTGCGGTGCGCATCGCCTTGATTTGCTCCAGCTCCTCGGAGGCCGACTTGACCAGTGCATCGGTCGCCGCTTTCTCCGCAGCCGCCGTCCGCATCGATCTCACGCGAGTGAGCTCCTGAGCAGCCAACTTCGACAGCTCGTCGGCATTGCTCGGTGCTCCCGAGGGACCGCGTCCTTTGATGACGCGATTCGACTGGTCCTGGGCTGTCCCGGCAGTCTTTGCTGCTGACTTCACCAGGCCGTGGTAAACCTTCGCGTTGTTCTGCGTGGAACCGTTTTTACTTGCCTGCACACCCGCTTCGATCGTTGCCTTTCCATCGGCGACGACTTCCGTCGTGGGGCCTGACACAGGCGCGGTGGAGGCAGGGGCGTTCGACTTGCGTTGATAGACGATATAACCAGGTCGCTTAGTCGCCTTGTCGGCGGGAGGCGCGGAGGTCCCTTTCTTTACCACCACTGAACTCTCAGTGGGTGCCTGAACGGACGGTCGGGGACCGCCTGGCTGGTAAATCAAATAGGGGGTTCGCCCCGAGTTGGCCTGTTTTGCACGCTTGGCCGCGCGAGAATCGGACGAGAGCGACCGCTCGTGCTGCGCATCGTTCTCGCCGACTTCGTTCGTTGCTACCGGTTCCTGGGCCTGGCTCGGAACGATGTAAATCGCTGTGCCTACGACGCTGAAGACGACGCTCGTCACGCCCAACAAGGCGAGCCGATAGCGGCGAAAGAGCGACCGACCCAAACTGCCCTTTGCCCCATCCATGTCATTCATTCTCCCGGAGTGGAGATTCGCCGCACCTACGCGCAACTCCAAGGTCATTAGACTTCCGAGTTATTGGAGAAGATCGGATTTACCGACTTTGCGGGTTGAAGGAATTATCCGCGAAGTCCCGTTTTTGCGGTAAGGAATGTCCTGAACTTGAATATGATCGCTCAGAATTGAACCATGCGTGTCGTTGATCCGTGACATAAGCCATTTAGTAGACTCCTGTTGTGGTGATCGGCCACCAGCCTTTTTCGGACTCCACATGTCGGGACCTCCCGGAATTGAACACCTGCGGTTCACTGTGCTTCCGAACCGACCAGGCCTCAGCTCCAACGACCCACGGCTGGTCGAACGCGCCGAGAAAGCTCCTAAACAGCTCAAGCAGTCGAGCCGCGTGCCTCCGCGAGATACGATGACTGCGTGGTCTCGGAAAAATCTCTGAGAGTCGTAGCCGTTTCCCGCGCACTATCCAGCATGAGTCTGCTTTGTTTCTCGGTTCTTCCGCCTTCGGCGCGTTCCTCGATCGTGCGCGAACGCAGGCTACGTCGCCCATCGAATGATTATCGACACACCACGCGCGTTTCGATCAACCGCTTTGATCGATGCCGGTCGGTGGACCGGTCTTCCCCACAGAACCCGACTTCCGACGTGGCTGAGTCGCTGTCCGCAGCTCTTGCGCGACCGAGGCCCGCTTTTACACATTGTATTGAATAGAGGTTCTGGGGTAATTTGGAAAAAGACGGTCTCGGGGCAGATCGGGGGATAGAGTGTGGTACGCTTGGAGACAAGGCGAGTCCTGAAGGCGTACGCGGCGAGCGTGTGGCTGGGCCGTGGCGAAAGGCCTTTGGGGGGAAGGGATTGGGGGCTTCGCTTCAAAGCGCAACTGCGCTGAAGGTGCCCCTGCGCTCGGAGCGAGGGAGGGAATGAAATGGGCGCCGGTCATGCGATCGTCCTGGTTTTGAGCACGCTCGGCTGTGACCATTGGGGGCAGTGCTCGGCGCAGGACGCGTGCGTTCAGGGAGGCCTGTTTTCAGGCTGCGGCTCTTTTGGAGGCCTGGGTTGCGGTGGGCTTGGATGTGGACATGGCCTGGGATTGTGTGGACTGAGCGGGCAGAGCCTGCCGTACGGTTTTCTCCATTGCATGAACAACATGCCTCAGCACTTCCCGTACATTAACCCCGCGTGGGGATACTACTTCTATCGTCCCTACAATTACACCGTTTTGATCGATCAGAAGATTGAGATTGCCGCGATGGGAGGGAATCCCAAGGCGCCCTACGATAACCGCTTCCTGGAGCGCATTTACGAGGAAGTCGAGTCGATGCCCAGCGTCAGCTCGACGCCTCCGCCGTACCCGGTGCCTCCGCCTTCGGTGCCGGCGACGGCGCCCCTGGCACCCTCGGACCCGCTTCCTCCGCTTCCGCTTCCTCGCTGATCGACTTTTCGGACCGGACCGTGGATGCACGGTTGAGTTCAACTCCGTCACCACAAACTTGTGTTCGTGAAGCTACGTCACTGATCGCGTGCAGAAGCACGGAAGAAACGCCGATCGGTCTTTGGAGAATTGCGGGCGAGTTGAGTCGTCTCGACGACCTCGCCCGATCCTTTCCTGGCCCTAGACGGAGGCGCTGAATCGCTGTGCAAGAGCTAAGTGAACGAGGCGCTCCCACGATGATTCGCGAACGGACCCAGGTCGAGCATCTAAAACCCATACTGGGTCCTCGCTACGCGTTGGGGCTCAGCCACGTGCTGGTCTGCGCTGTGTTCGGGGCCATGCTGGTCTACCTGAATTGGCTCGGGCTGTGGTACACGGACCTCTGGGGGCACGTGGCGTACGGCCAGTGGATCTTGAATCACCACGCGTTGCCGTTTTATGAGCCGTTCATGCCTCTGGCCGCATCCGTCCGGGTGATCAACTATTGCTGGCTTTCTCAGGTGATCCTGGCCTCGGCCGAACGCTTTGGAGGCGCCGAGGGGCTCTCGAACCTGTTCGCCGTCACGATGCTGGTGCGCTACATGGTGATGGCGCGCTCGTGCTATCTCCAAACGCGCCGGCTGGGCCTCGCGATGATCGGACTGATCGCGGGCTTCTTCCTGAGCTGGGTTCGCAATCCAATCCTGCGTCCCGAAATCTTCGCTGCGCTCGCGTTTCAGCTCTTCCTTTGGGTGCTGACCGCGCACGATCGCGGCGCCTGGCAGTTGCCGGCCGGCGACGAGAATGAGACGCCACGCGACACGACGATGCATTGGGGGTGGGGGATCTGGGTCGGGGTTCCGGTGTTGTTTGCGTTCTGGGTGAACTTGCACGCGTCGGTCCTGATTGGGCTCGTCGTGCTCGGCGCCCATTTTGGCGGCCGGGTCATCGAGGTCTGCCTGGAACGCCGCAAGCTCGACCTCGCGGCTCTGCTTTCCGACCGCTCGACGCGCAACTGGGCGTTACTGACCGTCGTTGCGGGCCTCGCGATCATGGTCAATCCGCGAGGGCCGTACATGCTGGTCGACTCGATCGCCATCTCGAGCAACCCGAACCTCAAGACGGTCAACGAATGGCTTCCCATGGCACCTAACGGACTGGGAGGGCGGATCTTCGCATTGTCGTTTGCTGCGCTCATCGTGATCTTCCGGTTCAGCAAACGGCGCGTGCGTCCCGTCGAGGCCCTGCTTCTCGCCGCGTTCTCTGTCGGAACGTATTCCAGCGGACGGGTCGTCCTCTGGTATGTTCCGATCTACGTCTACGCTGTCCTGCCCCACGTTGCGGAAGTCGCCAATCGTTGGTTCCCGTACCGAAAGCCCCAGCCCGTCCTCGAGGGCGAACTGCCGAAAGGGCGATCGTTCCGCTACACCATGGTTTGTATGTTCGTGGTGTTCTGGGCGTTTGCCTGGGCCCATCTGAGCGATCGCCTGCTTGGAGCCGAACCTCGTACACCGGACAGCCTGTACGTCCGCAATACGCCCCGAGCGCTGGCCGACTACCTCATCGCGCATCCGCCGAAGGGCCAGATCTGGAACTCCCAGGCTCTTGGCGACTGGCTGACCTGGGCCTGGATCAAGCACTACGGACCTGACAAGCCTGTGATCAAGCTTTTCACAAACACGCACATGCATTTGATTCCGACGCAAGTCTGGGCCGACTACCAGAACATCGGCGTGCTGCGTCCCGGCTGGCAAGAGCTCCTGGAAAAGTACCAGGCGGACACCATCGTTTTGAGTAAAATGCAGCATTATGTCCTTGCCCGAGATATCCGACATATCCCCGGCTGGACGATCCAGTACGAAGACGAGAACGGCATGATCGTGACGCGCGATCCGGTGCCGCCGAAATCCTCCGAGACGACCAAGCCGGGTATGAAGCCCGAATAGACACGGTTCCTGGTTTGCGCTGAGGACGTTCGCTCCTTACGCGACTGAGGACCGCCCGAACTGTGCGACAACGGCCCGCGCCTCTCTCCCTCCGGGACTGAGCCGGGATGAGGTCACGCTCCCTTTGACGAGCACATCCGATCGCGACCTCACCCGGCTTTCTCCCGGGGGGAGAGGGGAATAACGACTCCAAGGATCTTTCCCCGGTTACCGTAAATCTGTCCGTGTGTCGAAGCGTTCTCCGACGTCACGAGGATTCGCCATGTCCACCGGTGCGCACGCCTCGCCGAGCCTCGTTGCCGAGTCCGCCAAGCTTTTCAGAAGGGTGATAAGGTTGGACCCGGCGGTCGTGGATTCTCCGAGAACGTCGCGTGTGTTCGTGGCGCTCGGCTTCCTGGCGGTCACGCTCTTCTGTTTCCTGCCGCTGACCCTGCATCCTGGCGACGTCCTCGTGGGCACGGTGCGAAACGGCCTCAACGACGTGACCGGCTATTACATCGGCCAGCGCGATTTTCCCCGGCTCTGTCTTTCGCGGTTCCAGCAACTCCCTTTCTGGAATCCGACGACGTGTGGCGGTGTGCCTTACCTGGGGAATCCACAAGGGGCGTTCTTCTATCCGCCGAACTGGCTCTTCTGGATCTTCGGGGCGAGCGGAACGATCAGTTGGGTCATGGCGGGCCACCACCTCGTGGCGGGGATCGGCGCTTACGGTCTGGGCCGAAAGCTTGGCCTCTCGAGGCTGGGCGCGTTTTGCGGAGGGGTGGCTTATCTTGCCTCGCCCGTGCTGCTGGCCCGTACGTCGGAGGGCCACCTCGGGACACTCGGCGCCGTGACTTGGGCCCCATGGGCGTTCTGGATGTACGAACGGTATCACCAGGGCGAACGCAAGCGCGGCCTTGGATTGGCGTGTGTGCTTGCGCTCTCGATGCTCGCCGGTCACATCCAGGAGGCTTACTACCTGGTGTTCGCACTCACACTCGTTTGTCTCTACGACGCTGCCCGCATGGCGCGGCGCGGAGAGAGCGATCCCGCCGGCCAGATGGTCCTGCGCTGGCCTGTGGTTGGGCTGGCGACCGCGGGTCTCGCCATGGCCGAGCTGATCCCGATGGCGATCTTCGCCAGGAACTCGGCCCGTACGTCCGGGCTTTTCGCCGGAATCTCCGTCCAGAGCAGCGCGGGGCCTGCGAGTTTCTTGCAAGTGTTCAACCCGTTTGCGCTGGGCACCCCGCAGCAGTACCAAGGCCCCGGGACCTATTTCTGGGAGACCCTTTGCCACTTCGGGGTTGTGCCGACCGTGCTCGCCGTGGTCGGGTTGTTCGTCGCCCTCTATATGAAACGCCCCTTCGGCCGGCTCGCCGTGGTTGGGGTGGTGGGGTTCCTGTTCGCTCTCGGCGGCAACACGCCGCTTTATCCGCTGCTGCACAAGATCGTACCGGGCGTGGGCCTCTTCCGGTTCCCATCACGTGCCCTGTTCCTCCCGGCGCTCGCCGTGGCGGTCCTGGCCGGGCTCGGCGTTGACGGGGTCACTCGGACGGTTCAACAACAGCTCGCGCGGATGCGGTCGGTCTTGTGGGCGAGCTACGCGGGGTTAGCCGCGCTCATCGTTCTGGTCGTCCTGGTGGCGTGCCTCCGACCGATTCCGGTCCCCGCGCCGATGGAAAATGTGACTCGTCTCTCTCTGGTCTTGCAGCTTGTTTTTGGCCATGCAGCGCCCTGGCTCTGGGTGGGCGTCGTGCTGTCGTTGGCGGCTGTTGCCGTGTCACAACCAAGGTGGGGCCGGATTGTCGCGGGAGTGCTTCTCGCCTGCATCACGGTCGAGCTCGCCACCTTCGGGCATTCGATCTTGCGCACGGTGCCGCCAGCGTCACTGAGGCCGCGAAGTGCGGAGACGGAACTTGCGGAGACGAGCAAGACGGGTGCTCGGATCCTCGCTCGCCAGCAAGCCGTGTCAGACCGCGAGGCAGAATGGCTTGGCGCCCACAAGGTCGAGGGCTACGATCCCATCCCGCTGACGCGCACGCTTGTGTTCATGGAAGCGGTTGGTCTCGACTCGAGCGCGATCCAGGGCCTCTTCGGAATCAAGGTCATAGACCTCTCGGGGGCCTCGAAAACCTTGATTGACCTGCTCGGCGTCCGATCCGCGGCGTTGCTGGAAAAGGATAAGGTGCCGGACCGATTTGGCTGGCGGACCGTGAAAACGCAAAAGGTCCCCGAGATGGTTGCCCTGCGTGGAGTGACTCCGAGGCTGCTGGATTGCCGGATCGTGGAGAATCCCACCTCTCTCCCGCGCGCGTTCGTCGTTGGCGAGGCGCGCACGCTCAAGAGCGGCGAGGATCGCAAGGCGGCCCTGGCCTCATTGGATCCACGCCGGGAGGTCCTTCTCGAACGCGACGTCTTGCCTCCCGGAGCGCGGCAAGACTTCACGCCGGCCCGCATCGTCAAGGATACGCCAAACCGCGTTGAGCTCGAGGTCGAGACCACGCGACCAGGATACCTCGTGCTCACCGACGCTTGGTATCCCGGCTGGCACGCAACGGTCGACACGTACCCCACGATCGTCCATACGGCGCACGTCGCGTTTCGCGCCGTGGCACTTCCGTCGGCCGGAAAGCATCGGGTGACCTTCGAATATCATCCCGCCGGGTTGCTGGGTGGCGTGTGTATCAGCGGGTTTGCGCTGCTGCTCGTCGTGGGGGCCTTCGCCTCGGACTTCGCGGAACCGGTTGATGACGACAAGGCCGAGGTTGAAGAAGCCGGTGAGCCCGTTGCGACGGATGCGGAAGTGGGCGAGTCGGACTCGGCGTCCTGAGCGGGACCGCCGGATCGTGAGACGACGGGAATGATGGATGGGCGATCGCAGGTCGGGATCGCCTCTCCACTTTCGACGCCCGCTCGAAGGTCAAAAAAAGATTTAACAACTGCGTTGTGGCACGCCCGCATGGGTGGTAAACTTGAACGGTGAATCTTGCCGTACAACTACCGCCCTGCGCCTTCTGTCCGCCCGGTTCAGAACGCGCGTTGACCGACTTGAGGAGACGACACGATGCGACGACTTGGGACGGCCCGGGCGCGCGAAGGCGCGCGTGCGCTCCGGTTCCTTGTTGGCCTCGGGTTATTGGCCGCCGGCAGCGCGTTGAGAGCCGAATCACCTGCAGTTCAGTCGCTGAAGGTGGTGCCGGCGGAAGCGACCCTGCGCGGGCCGGACTCGGTCCAGCAGATTGCGGTCGAAGGGCCGACGGCCGACGCGAAGCTGCTGGACGTGACTGGAACGGCGGCATTCCTCAGCTCGGATCCGAAAGTCGCGACTGTGGACAAGTCCGGAACCATCACCGCCCAGGGGGATGGGACGGCGACCATTACGGTTCGTGTTGGCAAGCTTGAAGCGAAGGTGCCCGTCACGGTCAAAGAGTTCGCCGCGGGCGTGCCGGTCCACTTCGGCAACCAGGTTGTGCCGATCTTCACGAAGCTGGGCTGCAACTCGGGCGGTTGCCACGGTAAGGCCAGTGGTCAGAACGGGTTCCGGCTCAGCCTGCTCGGGTTTGAGCCCCAGTTCGACTATGAGACGCTTGTCAAGGAAGGGCGGGGCCGTCGGCTCTTCCCGACGGTGCCGGACCAGAGCCTCCTGCTCTTAAAGGGGACGGCCAAGGTGCCTCACGGGGGAGGCCGAAGGCTCGAGCCCGGGTCGCACGAGTATCGCCTCATCGCCCGCTGGATCGCGGCGGGGATGCCGGTTGGCAAGGCGACCGATCCGAGCGTGGCTCGCATCGAGGTCTATCCGGAGACTCGCGTCCTCGCACGTGGCAGCGCGCAGCAAGTTGTCGTCACGGCCCATTACACGGATGGGACCACCGAGGATGTGACCCGCTGGGCGCAGTACCAGTCGAATGACACGGAGGTCGCCTCCGTGGCTGAGGGTGGGGTTGTCGAGACGCGCACGCTGTCCGGCCAGGCGGCGATCATGGCACGCTACCAGGGCCAGGTGGCCGTCTTCCGCGCGACGGTGCCGCTGGGAGTGACCATCACGGCCTATCCCGACTTCCCCACCGACAACCTTATTGATGCCGCGACCCTGAAACAGTGGAAGGCGCTCGGGATCGTGCCGTCGGAGATGTGCACCGACGCCGAGTTCATCCGCCGCGCCTCGCTCGACATCCTCGGGACGCTCCCCAAGCCCGACGAAGTCAAAGCGTTCATCGCCGACTCCGATCCGAAGAAGCGTGAAAAGCTGGTCGACCGCCTGCTCGACCGGCCGGAATATGCGTCCTTCTTCGCGGTGAAGTGGGCCGACATTCTGCGCAATAAGCGCGAAAACAACGTGATGCACCAGCGCGGGACGTACACGTTCTACGACTGGATCCGCGGCAGCCTCGCCCGCAACGTGCCCTACGATCAGTTCGTCCGTGCGATCCTCGCCGCGAACGGTACGCCAGAGACCGCCCCGCCAGTGCAGTGGTATCGCCGGATCCGGGCGACCGACGCGTTCGTCGACGACACCGCGCAGGTCTTCCTGGGCATGCGTCTCCAGTGCGCCAAGTGTCACCACCATCCGTTCGAAAAGTGGAGCCAGGACGATTACTACGGCTTCGCCGCTTTCTTTGCACGCGTCGGCCGTAAGCCCTCGACGCACGGCCAGAGGGCCGGGCGCGACGACGAGGTGATCTTCACGGCGCGGACGGGTTCCGTTTCGCACCCGAAGACCGGTCAGGTCATGGCACCCAAGGGACTCGGCGGCGACGTCATCACCGTTGCCTCGACGGTCGACCCTCGTCAGAAGCTGGTCGACTGGATGGCCGACCCCAAGAACCCGTTCTTTGCGAAGGCGCTGGTCAATCGCTACTGGGCGCACTTCTTCGGACGAGGCGTCGCCGAGCCGCTCGACGATCTGCGGCTGACGAATCCGGCCTCCAATCCTGAGTTGCTCGACGCCCTCTCTGCCGACTTCGTCAAGAGCGGGTACAACCTCAAGCACCTGATCAAGACGATCTGCACGAGCCGGACTTACGGCCTTTCGAGCGTTCCGAACGAGTACAACGCCAAGGATAAGCAGAGCTTTGCCCGCCATTACCCGAAGCGGATGGGCGCTGAGGTGTTGCTCGACGCCATCGCGGAGGTCACCGGGGTGCCGACAGCGTTCGGCGGCTTGCCCGCCGGCACGCGTGCGATTGAATTACCGGACGAGAGCGTCGCTTCGGCGTTCCTCGACACCTTCGGCCGTCCCAAGCGTGACACGCCTTGCGAATGCGAGCGCGTCTCCGACGCCAGCCTGGGTCAAAGCCTGATGCTGCTCAACTCCGGCGAAGTCCAGGGCAAGCTCGCCGCCGCCGGTGGACGAGCCGAAGCCTTGACCAAGGATACGGCTCGACCCGACGAACAGAAGATCGATGAACTGTTCTGGGCGGCGTTTGGTCGCGCTCCCAGCAGCAGCGAGACTGCCAGTGCACTCCACCACCTGGCGGCCCACCCCGACAAGAAACGTGAAGCGATCGAGGACATCCTCTGGGCGCTCATCAACGCGAAGGAATTTCAGTTCAACGACTGAGCGCTGGAACGCACCATTAAGTAAACCGGTTTCGAGGACCCCTCCCATGATCGAACTGGTTGGCCGGCCGTACCACAGTTGTGACGGCGTCAGTCGCAGGAACTTCCTGAAAGCCGGAGTGCTTGGGTTCTCAGGCTTGAGCCTCGCAGACCTGCTGCGCGCAAAAGCCATCGGATCGGTGTCGGACTCGCGCGACCTCTCGGTCATCCTCGTCTGGCTCGACGGTGGTCCGCCGCAGCACGAGACGTACGATCCCAAGCCCGATGCGCCGGCGGAGTTTCGCGGACCGCTGAAGCCCATGAGCACAAATGTGCCGGGGATCCAGGTTTCGGAGCTGCTCCCCTATCACGCGCGGTTGATGGATAAGATGGCCATCATCCGCTCGATGCACCACAACAACGGCGACCACTTCGCGGCGGCCCACTGGATGTTGACGGGATATCTCGGCTCGAATGCCGTGAACCTCGCGCCCCAGTATCCCTCGGCGGGGTCGATCATTACCAAGCTCAAGGGTGCACGCAAACCAGGGATGCCGGCATACGTCGGCTTGCCGAACACGCATTCGGTTGGGCTGGTCCCCGGCTACCACGGCGGAGCGTATCTCGGCGTTGCCCACAATCCCTTCTCCGCGGATGGCGACCCGAACAACGACGGCTATCAGGTCGCGAACCTCGCGCCTCCCGCGGGGGTGAATCCTGTCCGGATCGACGGGCGTCGCGGATTGCTCGCGTCCTTCGATAACGCCCGGCGTGACGTCGACGCGTCGGGCTTGATGGATGGGTTGGACCGCTTCACACAAGACGCCTTCTCGCTGGTTACGAGCCCGGCCGCGCGCGAGGCCTTCGACATCCGCCGCGAGGAGCCGCGTCTCCGCGACCGCTACGGCCGTCACCAGTGGGGTCAAAGCGCCTTGATGGCGCGGCGGCTGGTCGAGGCGGGCGTACGGTTCGTCACGCTGACGTTCAGCGGTTGGGATTTCCATTCCAGCCTTGAGCGCGGAATGAAGACCGTCTTGCCGATCCTCGATAACGCCATCGGTAGCCTGGTCGAAGACTTGCAGTTGCGAGGTTTGCTCGATTCGACGGTGGTGATCGTCATGGGCGAGTTCGGGCGCACTCCTCGGCTGAACACGGGGGGCGTTCCGGGTGCGGACCCTGTCCCAGGGCGCGACCACTGGGGCGAGGTGATGAGCGTCCTCGTCGCGGGGGGCGGCTTCGCTCAGGGCCGGGTAATCGGCTCGTCGAACGCACGCGGTGAGATCCCCAGGGATCGGCCGGTGACGCCACAGGATTTCCTGGTGACTCTCTATCGCCAGATGGGGATCGACCCGGAGACGAAGTTCGTGAATCGGAATGGCCGGCCCGTCAGCATCGGCTCGACGGGGCAGCCGATTGAGGAACTCGTCTGATCGAGGCGGCAGCCCTCGCCCGACGCGATTGCAAACATCAACAGCGCATTGATAGTCGACTTTCGCTCCGCGAAAGAAAATCTTTCGCGGAGCGAAAGTCGACTATCGATGTCTGATCACCGGCGAACCACGCTTTCCGCAGCTCGAAAAGTGTGGGAACTTCCAGCGCTCGTCGCTTGCGTGGCGCGATCCGATCAGCGACAGTACGGGCGACTTTCATGAGTTGCTCCGCTGCCGTTGATCCATCCGAGAGGGCCGGTCCGATGATGCAACTGGGGATCGTGACGTACAACATCGCCAAAGATTGGGACCTGCCGACGATCCTCAAGCGGCTGGAGATGCTGGGGTATCAAGGTGTGGAACTCAGGACCACGCACGCCCACAAGGTCGAGGTGAACCTGACCAAAGACGAGCGCCAGGAGATCCGGAAGCGGTTCGACGATTCACCGATCGAGCTGGCAGGTCTGGGGAGTGCGTTCGAGTATCAGTCAACCGATCCGGCCGTTGTGCGGAAGAACATCGAAGGAACCAAGGAGTACGTGCGACTGGCGCACGACATTGGTTCGCCCGGCGTGAAGGTCCGCCCCAATGGCATCCCCAAAGGAGCCGACCTCGACGCCACGCTGCGCCGGATTGGCGAAGCCCTTCACGAGGTCGGCGAGGACGCGACGGGCTTTGGCGTTGAGATTCGCGTTGAAGTGCATGGCGGAATCACGCAGGAGGTACCGAATTTCGCCAAGATCATGACCTATGCCGACCATCCCAACGTCTACACGTGCTGGAACTCGAACCCGACCGACGTTAAGAACGGGTCCGTACGCGAGAATTTCGCACTGGTCGGTCCCAAGATCCGGGAGGTACACCTGCGCGACCTGACCGATGAGACCTATCCCTGGCGCGAGCTGTTCTCGCTCCTGAATGACGTCGGCTATCAGGGATACACCCTGGCCGAGATCCCTGAGAGTAGTGATCCGGAGCGAGTCCTTCGGTATTTTCGTGCGCTCTGGCTGGCGTATCAGCCGAAGCCGAAAGACGCATAGAGCGGTGCTCGGGTGCGTCTCGCGTAGGGTGGGTCGGAACGCCGCGCGGCGGCGCGAGGCCCACCGGTGAGAGCGACCGCATCACCCCGGAGGGCCTCCCCGCCCTCTCGGGCGGGTCCGACTCACCCTACTCCCGCTCGTTGACGGGCGCATCACCGGCGCGTGAACAACGAGAACACCCAGCCGAGCAAAACAAGCACCAGCGGGGATGCCAGCACCAAGATCACGACGGCCCTCATAATAACGCGTCGGCGCTCGCCGGGCTCGGGGGCGAGTTCGTCCCAGGCGTCGTCGAGCTCGTCGTCGACGGCGACAGGACTCCACGATTGGCTGAGCAGCACGCGCGCATCCGCGACGAGGGGGGCAGGGACCTGAAGCTTTACGCCGCCGGTGGCGACCTGATACATGGAGAGGCTGCCCATCCGCTGGCCGTCGAGGAACGTGGGGATGCCTTCGGCTTCGAGTCGAAGGCGAGGAGCGTCGGCGACCGCTGCGTCCGCGAACGTCGCGACGGTAACCCAGGAGGGCACCTCGGTCCCGCCAAAGATCGGGGCGGTGTCGCCGGGTTGCTCGATGAGGTCGACATCGTGCTTCGGGCACGTGCCACCGATCGGGATTAACCAGGGGGCCTCGCATACGGGGCAAAAGCCGCGCTCGATCAGCGTGTCCCCGCATTCGGGGCAGACTCGGCTTCCTTCTGGACTCTCACGCCGGCAGCTCAGGCAGTGGAGCGGTCGCAGGCGCGGAGCAGCGCTGGATTCGTACCCCTCGCTCAAGTTGTGCATGCGATGTCTCCGCGATCACGATCCGGTCGAGCGCACTAGGATAACGGAATCGTTCGCGTCGCGGGTAGCGGAATTCCACTCGCAGTCAATGACTCGTATCATCCCCACGCGCGTCCGCGAGGCCCGTCGAAGGGACGACGAGATCGTCGCGCAGACGCATTTCGATGAGATGAACGCCCCCCGAGCGATTGGCCAGTGCGAGCAGATTTCGCTCCGGAGCGAAGGCCAGCCCGGTCGGGCGGATCCGGCCCAGGTTGAGCGGCCCGCGCAGCGTAAGCTCGCCGAGCGAACGACCGGTGCCCACGTGGTAGAGTCGCAGCCCAGAGCCATGGGGCAAGGTGCAGGCCACCAGACGCTCCGGTGGCACACCGCCTTTTGCGGACCATGTCGCCCAGACTGCTTCGCTTCGAGAGAAGACGGGCATCATGACCGCGTCGTCCACGGTTGTGGAAGGATAGGGGACCTCGGCCTTCACGAGGTCCGTACGGCCGATCAGTTTGGGCGCTGAGAGATCCAGCAGATCCACGGCCGCGGCCTGATCGGTGCCCAGAAGCGTGACGGTTGCGCATTGCGCCGAGGCAGAAAGCGTGATTCGATCAGGATCGTCCCGGGGTTCGTCGAAGGTCAACCGGCCGATGATCCGAGGCTCCGGCCCGTCGTCGAGTGCGAAGATTTCGAGCGCAGGGGCCGGACGATGCTCGCCCCCTTCGGCACGGCCCGAGGTGAGCACGAGAGCATGCCGGCCGTCGGAAGTGAGCACGAGGTCGTCGGGATAATAGCCCGCGATACATCGATCGCCGACCTTTTGGCCCTGGTGATCGAACGTGTCCCACCATCCCGGTTCCAGGTGGCGCGCGTCCCCCGAAGGCGCTTCGAGGACGCGAATGCGGTCAGCAGATGCAGCGACGGCAACCGGTCGCCCAGTAAGCTCGATGTCCTGGAACGGCTCGAGCGTCTCCGCCTCGCTCACACGATAAAGCACGAGGCGGTTGTAACGGGGACACGTGACCGCGAGCACTCGGCCATGATCGGCGAACGCCACTCGCTCGGCTCGCTGGTAACCGGTACCGACGCGCGCGACCTCCGACAGGACCACCGGGCCGGCGAAGGCAACGGCCTGCTTCGACGCGTGCAACGAGAGTCCCGCGACAACCCCGAAACTCACAATTGCCAGGACGATCAGGAGCGCCCACGAGATCTTGCCTGAAGGAGGTCGCGGGCCTTCGTCGCTCGTTCCATCCGGCGGTTCGTTTGCCTCACCGCCCGGTGTGGTTGGCTCCGACTCGGTGGGCTTCGGCTTTCGAAATCGGAACTTGGGTTCGGTGCCTGCTCCCAGGCGGACGAGGTTCTGGCGATGTCGCACGAACAGCATCGCAACGAGGCCAAAGGACAAGACGCTCATGGCTCGCTCCTCGTGGCTCCAGGGGCTTTCCGTCCGAGAAAAGTGAACGAACAGGAAGAACAGCCCGCCTGTAAGTGAGGCGAGCGAGACGTACCGAGTGACCACCAGGACCGTTAACCCGCCCAGCAGCGTCGCTCCGCTGGCGATGGGGTCGAGCGCGAAGATGGCACCGAGGCTGGTCGCGACCCCTTTTCCGCCCTTGAACTTCAAGTAAATGGGAAAGTTGTGGCCCAGAATCGTTGCCAAGGCGACCAGCACGCGCACGTCGGGCAGTTTGGGGACGAAGTGTGGGAAGTAATGCGTCGGCAGCCATCCCTTGGCCACGTCGAGCGCGAACACGAGCACAAAGTAACGGAACCCCAGGTTGCGGCCGACGTTGGTCGCACCAATGTTGCCTGAGCCGACCGTGCGGATGTCGATGCCCCGGAGTGCGTAGAAGATCAGATAGCCGAACGGGATCGCACCGATCAGGTACGAGGCGACGACCGTCAGGGCGCTCAGAAGGTAGACATTCACTGGTCGCGTCCGATTTTCAATTTGAGAAGGGCCGGCTCTCCCAGGAACTCCCGGCGCCTGGACTCGAAGATGTCAGTGGCCATGGCGTAGTCGTCATGCCGCCCGATGTCGAGCCAGTAGCAATTCTGTCGGAAACAGTGTACCGAGCGCCCGGATCCCCGGATCATTTCCAGAAGCTCGGGCATTGGCAAGGACTTGCCGGGGCTCAGAAAGTCCCAGGCGATGGGGTCGAGAATGTACACGCCCATGCTTACCAGGAACGAGAATTCGGGTTTCTCGCGGTAGCCGGCGAGGATGTGCGGATCGTTGGCGAACTCGAGCACGCCGAAGTCGATGCGCACTTCGCGTGGGTACGATGCGATTGTTGCCGCCGCGCCTCGGCCGCAGTGGAAGTCGTACATCTCGGCGTAGTTGAGCGTCGTCAAGATGTCGCCGTTGATCACGAGCACCGGCTCGTCCGGACGCTCGAGGAGCGTCAGGCCGCCAGCGGTGCCGAGAGGCGTGGTCTCGCGATGGTAGCTCAAGCGCGTGCCGAACCGCCGCCCATCGCCGCAAAAGGCTTCGATGAGCTCGGTCAAATAGCCCGTGATGATCGAAACCTCGTTGAACCCGAACCGCGCAAGCTGGCGCAGGACGACTTCGATGATCGGCATCGCGTCGTCATCCCCCAGCGGCAAGGGCATGAGGGGTTTGGGAAGTACGTGGGTGAAGGGCCTGAGCCTCGTTCCCTTGCCACCTGCCAGTATTACGGCCTGCATGGCACCGCGCTCCTTCTTTGGCTAAAGCCGATTCGCCACCAGTATCCGACAGGCGTTCAATAGGGTGTTTTCAGCCGCGACTTCTTTCTTCCGTCCAGCGCAAAATGCGGTCCTCGACGCGCTTTCTCGGCTGCGACGGTCTCGAAGACCTTCGTCAAGCTCGCGACATGCCGCTCGAACGACTGCTCGCGTCCGAGCCGGGTCGCGTGGGCTGACATGTCGGCGCGTGCCGTCTCGTTCGTCATTCGGTCGATGGCGCTCGTCAACTCGCCCAGGGCATCGGGCGAGGTGATGACGAACCCTTCCTGTCCGTCGGTGATGAGGTCTCCCGCGCCGTTGCAGGTCGTCGTGATGACGGGGAGGCCGCACGCGAGCGCCTCGAAGACGACCAGCGAACACGGGTCGTAGTACGTGGGCGAAACGAAGAAGTCGCTCGACCAGTAGGCGTCGCGAATCTCCGGGAGAAAACCGATCAGGTGAACCGTGTCGCGCAGGCCGAGCCGATTCACCATGCGCTGAAACGGGCCGAGTGATCCGCCCCCACAAACGAGCAGGTGGACCGGACGTCCTTGCGGAGCCAATTCCCGGCGCTGATGAAGCGCCTTGAGTAACGGCCGTAGGCCCTTGAGCCAGAAGTTGTGCCCGACGAACAAACCCACGAGGTCGCCGGGTGCGAGCCCCATCCGGTTGCGGAACGCACAGCGGACCGCCCCGGGCTGCTTGACGACGAGGCGATCCGGATTGATCGCGTTGGGAATCAGATGGATCCGTGATCGCGGAACGTTATGGAACGCGACGAGATGCTCCAGCACCATTCGGCCGACCGCGACCACATGCACCCCGCGATCGGGGTCGTACTGGCGCCGTTCGATCGCTTGATAGGCCTGGAACTTCGGGTTCACCGTCTTCGCCAGCGTGTAGACGGGCGCCTGCCAGCTCGCAAAACGCTTCGCGTTGGCTTGCAAGCTTCCCTGGTGAACTCCACCTTGGGGAATGATCACATCGTGATGCCAGGTGTTAATGAAGCCGACGGTGCAGTCGTACGTCGCGTTCTGAAGCGACGTCTCGGAGTTTCTCGCGAAGCTCTGAAGTCGGGCCATCTTCGACTGGCCGGTTACGGGAACGGCGACACAGCGCACTTCCGGCGGCAGCACCCCTTGTGCCCACGACTCCGCGAACAGGTCCACCTGATGGCCGGCGCGCACGAGGTGATGGCAGAGGTCGACGACGTACGTCTCGGCGCCCCCGCGCTGGGGTTCCACCCGCTGAAAGTTGAGAGCCAAACGCATACTTCGTTTTCTCCGGTCAGCGGTTGTGCGCGTGGTAGCGCGCGGCTTTGAGCTGAATCATGCGCCGGTGCCAGCCGGCCCGCCGCAGCCCAAGCCGCCGGCGGTAGAGCGCCCAGAAACGGAGCCGGTCTCGGTTGTCGATACCGGGCACGTCGAAGGTCGAAAACAGGAGCTGGCCCAGATCCTTCCAGCGCCAGCGATTGGGCCACCAGCGGTGCTCGCCCATGCGATGGAGATCGATCAGGGTGAGCTTGAGGCTTGGGTCGAACGGCCGGTTCTGAGGCATGAAGAAGTGACAGAGGTACAAGTCTTTGTGAAACGCATACGCCCCATGAAGCCGCGCGGTGATTTCGGCCATTTCGGCGATCAACCCGCGCTTCAACTGGGCGAAAGTGGAGGGAGGCAGCGACTCCGCGAGCGTCGGTAGGATCTCATTCAAAGCGTCGCACCCGGTCAACTCGGCGATGAGCAAGTAGCTCTGCAATTCACCCCACGGTCCGATCCGCTCACCGGCTGCAACGGTATCGGGCACCGCGACGCCCAGGGCCCTTGCGCGTTCGAGGTGAGCCCATTCGGCCGCCGCGGGCGAGTGCCGGCCCTCGGGGTGAAATGCCGCGGCTAGGCGGTCGCGCCATGGGAGCCGGTAATGCCGCTTGAGATAGACGGGCAGGGGGCCGGACGGAGAGTGAAAAATGACGCGAGCCGTGGAGCGACCTTGCTTCTGGTGCAGCCGGTCGTTGGACTCCAGGCTCATGACGGTCGCATCGAGATCCTCGGGAAGCGCAGCGCGGTATTGTTCGGACCTCCAGGTCCAGCGCGACCCTCGCAACAGCCGCTCCCAAAAGGGGCCGTGCCTCATGGGCGTAAGCCCTCCCACGAGGCGGGGCGATGGTAGCGGTAAACCTGCACGCCGATCGTGCGTTCGCCCTGCATCGCAGGGAAACTCGCGACCGGTTCCGCGGCGTAGGCCAGCACGGCCCGCAAGGTCGCCGCGCGTTGGCTTTCTGCTCGAAGCTCATCTGTGCCAACGACGATGTACGAGAGGTGCGAGTCGGTGAACGCTTGCCGGACATGCCAGTAGTCGTAGCCTGGTTTGCCCGAGACGAACGCAGCCCAGCCTCGGGTGTCGAGGATCGATTCGCCGGCTTGCGCGTTCTCGGCGAGCCATTGGCCTGCGGCCCAGTGTCCCCAGCGCGTCGGGTGGCTCGGCTTGAGCTGGATCGCCACGCTGGCCGTGAGTGCCAGGAACAGGGTCACCAGCCCAACGCTTCTGGCAAGCCGTGGCTGCCACCGGCATTTCTCCGCGAGCCGCCGGGCGCACACGTAAGTTCCCGCAGCGGCCCACGGGATCGACACGATCACGAGCGTCAGGGTATGCCGGCCCGAGAGGTAGCCCATCTTCCAGGCGTGTCGCACGAGCACGGCGCAAAAAAGAAGGAGATAGACGGCGATCAAGCGTCGGCCGATCGTGACCGGATCGTTGTCATCGGCCCGTCCGATGTAGCGAAGTATGAAACTATCGCGTGCAACGCCCCAAAGCGCGAAAAACGCGAAGATCCAACCAAGCCCTTCGCTCCATTGCTGAATGAGCCGGCCGACGATCGCCAAGGCACCGGTTTTAGGGCTTTCATCGGCCTCTTCCTTTGGCGAGAAGTCCCACCGACGGTCGTTTAATCCCGGAGGGAGCCACTGCGCGACTTGACGGACCACGGCAGGTTTGTGCGCGAGCGCCGCACCGTTTCGCAACGCAAGCTTCTCGGAGACCTCGCCCTTGAAGAGGGCGTAAATCCCCACCATCGCCAGGAACGCAATCGAGAGCGCCGACAGTTGCGGAATCAGCCGGCGGGTTGGGTTGAAGGCGAATCGCCAGCGCGTCGCCGCCGTCAACACGACTGCGGCTGGCACCAAGAGCGCCTCGGGACGCGCCAGGAAGCCTACGCCCGCGACGAGCCCACATCCCACTGCCGTGGGCCAGTTTTCGCCGCGCAGGGCCATCTTGCCCATCCGCAAGGCGAGCACAAACGCGAGTAACGCCACGCTATCACTCAGGGTGTCGTGCCCGATCATTGCCGGGAACGGGAGCAGCGCGTAAACGAGAGCTCCGACACAGGCGATTCGCTCATTGAACAACGCGCGGATCAGCCCGAAGAGTGGAAAAATCAACGCAACCGACGCACTGGCCGACACGAGCTGCGCCGCGAGTCGCCATGACGTCGTTCCGTCCCCGGCGAAGCAGGCGACAACGGGCTGAACCAAAGCAATCAAGGCGGGGTAGAGGGGGTGCTGATCGGTTCCTCGAACCACATCGGCCCAGGGCCGATGATGGAACTGGCGGGCGATGCGCAGGAACTTCAGGCCGTCCTGCGCGGGAAGGAGCGTGCGGGCGATGCCGACGCTGTGCAAGACCGCCGCCAGCACGACGATCGCCAGCAGAATGCGGCGGCAGGTCATGGCTCCTCCGTGAGACCCCTTGGGGGCGCGGCGCGATCCTTCGCGCAAAGCTCGGGCGGAATTATAGGGGTATGGCCAGGGCGGTCAATGGCAACACGCGCGTTGGTATTCTGCGACGTGCGGGGAGTCCGGAGGCTCTGGAGTGCCGCGGCAGAGACCGTTCGAAAGTCGGTGCAAGCTCCCGCACTCTAAGGATGCCCGTCGCGCTCGAACGATGGACAACGAAGCCCTCGCAGCCTACGCCGCAGTTACGGTTCGCGGCGCCTTTCGCTTCGCGTCCTCCCACAAATCCGCGATGCTTTGGTTCCAGGCAATTGCCGGCCGCCAGCCCGTATGCGCGACAATTCGCTCGATATTCGCCCGCGAATCTCTGGGGCCGCCGCGCGCGGCAAGTGTGGGGTCGACATCGACGCGCACCGTTCGACCACTGAGTCGGATCAACTCGTCGAGTCCCTCTCCCACCCGATGCGAATGGCCTGTGCCGACGTGGTAAATCGAGCCAGGATGTCCGTGGATCGCAACGGCGATGAAGGCAAGCGCCACATCGCGGACATCGATGAAATCGCGGCGAGCTTCGAGGTCGCCGACAGTGATCGTCAGAGGGCCGGGCGACGCGTGCGACAGGAACGTTGCGAATCGGCCAAACGCCTGGCTCGGAGGTAATCCGGGGCCGATCGGGTTGAAGACGCGCGCGACCATAACCTCCAAACCAGCACATGCGATTCTCAGAGCGCGAGGTTCGGACTCTCTAAGTCCCTCCCCCCTCGTGGGGGAGGACTTGGTTGGGGGGGAAGGGATCGGCGTGGCGTCATCGGCAACCGCCCACCCGAACCCTCCCCCACAAGGGGGGAGGGAGTCGGAAGACGCCGCGTCCTCGGACAGGCGTGCCCGGCGTGCGTTGGCGGCCAATCCCGCCGTCGTTGCCAGCAGTTTGCTGAGCCCATAGCTATCGACGGGGTGAGGGTGGTAATCCTCGCCAACCGGCAGGTCCTCCGTTGCGACGGGGCCGAGCTCGGCGGCGGATCCGGCCAGAACGACGCGCACCGGCAATCCACTATGCCGCAACGCGTCGAGCAGGTGGATTGTGCCCAGGGTGTTCGCCCGATAGAGCTCGGCTGCCCCGGCGGGCGGTGTGAGACCGGCCGTGTGGATTACGACCGAAGGACGGATGGCTTCGATCGCAACTTGAATCGTGTCGGGCTGCTCGAGATCGGCGTAGTGAAAACGTAACGAACCTTGAGCCGCCAAAGGGCGACGACCGATCGCGGCGACTTCGACGTCGAGAGCTTCCAACGCCTTCAGCAGATGGCGGCCCAGAAACCCGTTCCCGCCCGTGACGAGCCAGTTTGCCATGGGATTCAACTCCTCGTCCGCACCAGCATCCGCAGCGCCGCGTGGTAGACGGCCTCCGGCGAGAGCTCGCGCATGCAGCGGTGATGACCGAGTGGACAGACCGGTTTCTGGCACGGTCCGCAGGGCACGGGTTGGAAGAGATGCATGGCGGATGGGTCGTGCGTCCGCGTCCAGGCGATGAAGGTGGGTCCGAACAACGTCAAAACGGGTACCCGAAACGGTGCGGCGAAGTGGCGAGGGCCGGAGTCGGTCGTGATCAGGAGCGCCGATCGCCGTACGCACGCTTTGCTCAGGCCGATGCTAAGTGGCTGATCGGCCAGGCTCACGACGCGAGGGTGCGCGGCCTTCGTTACGATCGCCTGCGCGTTCGCGCGCTCGCTCGGGCCGCAAATGACCAGGACAGAGAGACCTTGTTCGTCGGCGAGGCGTCGTGCAAGCATCGCGAAGTGCTCCACCGGCCAGTTCTTCGCCGGACCGAAGGCTCCCCCGGTGTTGAGGCAAACGGTCGGCTCGTGCGCGGGGAGCCTCAGTTCTTCCCACGCACGATCCGCGGCGGCTTCGTCCGCGTCCGTCGTGGCGAGTTCGGTCCGCAACGAGTCCGAGGCGCATCCCAGACGCCTGGGCAGCTCGAGGTAGTACTCGACGATCGGGTTCGGCACGCGCCGGCGGTTGCGGTCACGAGGCTCCACGAGGCGGTCGGTGAGCAACACGTCGCGGCCGCCTCGGGCGTATCCCACCCTCCGATGCGCTCCCGAGAGCCATGCCATGAGCCCGGAGCGGAACGAGTTCGGGAACAGCACGGCGACGTGGGGACGCTCTGCTCGCAGCGCGGAGAGTACGGCGCGTGTGCGGAAACTGCGGTCGCGCGCCTTGGGATCGAACCGAATCACGCGGTCGAAGTAGCGCAAACCGTCGAGCGTTGGGGCGACGTGGGGTTTCAGCACACCGATGATGGTCGCGTCGGGGAACCCTTGGCGCAGCGCGCGCAAGGCGGGCGTCGCCATGACGGTGTCGCCGATCAGGTTCGGGCAAAAGACAACGATCTTTTGCACAGGCGATGACATCATCCGTGACCGTTGCGCGCCGGCACCGGCGCAGAGAGCCGCGCGACGACGGCCGCGTGAAGGAGCGGGATCATCAGTTCGTGATGTCCCGTGAGCGCGACACCTTCTGCACCGGGGCGCTGGAGGACGTTGAGGAGGCCTCGGTATTTCTGGTCGAAGTCGAGGTTCGCCGTGGTCAGTCCATCGAGCGAGTGACCAAGGTTGCGCACAACGGACACCGCTTTGAGGAAAACCTCGGGAAGCACCACCGCGCTGCCGAGATTCAGCCAGACGCCTCCCTCCAGACCCGCGACGAGGACGCACAGGGTGCGAAAATCGTCGAGAGTCGCCTGGCCGAGCGCAGCGCCGTTGAGTCGAGGATTCATGTGGACGATGTCAGTTCCAATGCCGACATGGACGGTCAAGGGCAGCCCAGAGCGCCGGGCGGCGGCGAGCAAGCTCGCGTCGAGTCCCGGACCGCCTTGCTCGATCACGAGGTCACCCAGCGCGGTGCCGAGACCGCACTCCAGGGCGGCCGCTCGCTCGCAGGCGGACGCGAAGAGGTCGGACGTTTCGCGCGCAAACCCAAAGCTTCCTTCGGCGAGCCGGGGGCCTACATCCTCGCTGGTCTTGCCCGCGATGGCGAGCTCCAGATCGTGGATTGCCGCCGAACCGTTCAGCGCGAGTCCCTTGAGTACCCCTCGCTCCATCCAGTCGATCAGGTACGGCGCACAGCCCGTCTTGACCACGTGGCCTCCGAGGGCGGCCATGATGGGACGACCGCGCTCGTGAGCGGTGACGAGCGCGTCGCGCAGTCGCTTCAAGCCGTTCGCGGCAAGGACCGCGGGAAGGCCGTCGAGCCAGTCGTCAACCGTCGCTCCGGGACCGGTGGGCTGGCCCAGATGACCGAGGAACACCTTGCTCGGCCGCTCCGCGAGCGGCTCGTAGTGCAACGCGCTCCAATCCAGATCGTCGCCGTCCGGTAGCATCGCCAGGAATCCTTTCCATGCACGATGGAGCCGTAGGTCCTTGCGGGCAACACCATTCAACTGACCTTATACGCAGGAGAGCGCCGGATTTAACTCCCTCCCCCCTTGTGGGGGAGGGCTGGGGTGGGGGGGACGCGTCGTCAGTGGTCCCCGGAACCCCCCACCCCGGCCCTCCCCCACAAGGGGGGAGGGAGTAATTATGTTCCCGCGTTCCAGTGGTATTCGACCATTCGAATCGTATGCCCTTCTGTCCAGTCCTACGACGAAGGGAGAAGCCGCGCGAGTTTCTCTTCAAGCACCGACGCGCCTTCCATGATCTCCAGTCCGATGCGCAAGGCGCGCAAGGGCACGCCTCCAAGAGCATCGGTGCGAAGCTTCACGAAATCCTTCTGCGTGGTCAAGGCCAGATCCACGCCCAGGCCGTTGACCCAGCTCGCGAGCTCCGCGACATCCGTGGCCGAGTAGGGATGATGATCCGGAAACGTCCGTACATCCTTGAGCACCACGCCCAGATTCAAGAGCGTCCGCCGAAAGCCTTCGGGGTTGCCGATCCCGCAGAACGCGGCGACCGTCCGGCTGGACAGGTCTGAGACCGGCGACGAAACACCACTCGAGTCCACCAGCTCCAGCGCGGCATGTCGAGCCTCGACCCAGAGCAACGGGCCCGCCCGGCGCTCTGCCTCGGCACGGATCGCCCGCCGCTCCGATTCGTTGACAAGGTCGGCTCGGGACAGAATGACCACTCCGGCGCGTCGCAACGAGCGGACTGGCTCGCGGAGCACTCCCCGAGGTACGAGACGGCCCAGCCCGAACGGCTCGAGCGCATCAAGGAGCACGAGGTCGAGGTCGCGCGCCAGCCGACGGTGCTGGAAACCATCGTCGAGCACGAGCAACTGGGATTCCAACTCCTCGACCGCGATCCCGGCGATCCGCACGCGATCTGGATCCTGAAGATGAGGCACGTCCGGAAGGTTTTCCTCCAGGACGCGTCCCTCATCGTTGACCCCCTCGAAGTCTCCATACCCCCGGCTCAGGATCGCGACACGGATACCTTGGCGGCGATACCAGCGCGCGACCCATTCCACCATGGGAGTTTTGCCGGTCCCTCCCAGCGTGAGGTTACCCACCGAGACCACCGGGACCTGAGCGCGGTGGATCCGCGACCAGCCTCGGTCGTACGCCAGGTTCCGGACGGAGACACCCAGGCTGTAGCCACCGGCGAGCAAACTCAGGCCTGCCCGCGCGGCGACGGCTGCTGGGCCGCGATCCTCGCCCCGAATGAGCCGCAGGAAATCCTTTTCGGAGAACAGCAGACTCAGGCTCCCATCGCACGGATGATCGCTTGAGCCATCTCCCTCGTACCGACGGCCGTCGGATCATCGCGGTGCGGCTTCATGTCGTAGGTCACGTCCTTCCCTTCCTTGATCACGTGCGCGACTGCGTTTTCCAGTCGCTTGGCCGCGTCAGCCTCGCCCAGGTGCTCCAGCATCAGGACACCTGAGAGGATCAAGGCTGTGGGATTCATCTTCCACTGGCCTTTGTACTTCGGGGCCGAGCCGTGCGTCGCCTCGAAGACCGCTCCCCCTTCGCCGATGTTCGCACCGGGGGCGACGCCCAGGCCGCCGACCAGGCCTGCGCAGAGGTCCGAGAGGATATCGCCGTAGAGGTTCGGGAGCACGAGCACGTCGTACAGCTCCGGCTTCTGGACGAGCTGCATGCACATGTTGTCGACGATGCGGTCCTCGAACTCGATGTCCGGATACTCCTTGGCCACCTGGCGGCTCACTTCCAGGAACAGCCCGTCGGAGTGCTTGAGGATGTTGGCCTTGTGGACCGACGTGACCTTCTTGCGCTTGTGTTTGCGAGCATAATCGAAGGCGTATTTCACGATCCTGCGCGTGCCGGTGATCGAGATCGGCTTGATCGAGATACCGGAGTCAGGACGGATCGTCTTGCCGTTGAGCCGTTTGATCGTGTCGATCAGCTCGGCTGTTTCAGGCTTCCCTTGCTCGAACTCGCAGCCGAGGTACAGGTCCTCGGTGTTTTCGCGAACGATCACAAGGTCGATGTTGTGGCCTGAGAAGTACGACCGGACCCCGGCGTATTCCTTGCACGGACGGACGCACGCGTAGAGGTCGAGCGCCTGGCGGAGGTAGACGTTCACGCTGCGGAAACCGGTGCCGACGGGCGTGGTGATGGGCGCCTTGAGGGCGACCTTGGTGCGCCGGCACGACTCGAGGACGCTATCGGGGACGGGTGTGCCGAGTTTGGCCATCACGTCGACGCCCGCTTCTTGCACGTCCCAGTTGATCTTGACACCCGTGGCGTCAATGCACATCTTCGTCGCTTCAGCAAGTTCCGGCCCGACGCCGTCGCCGGGAATCAAGGTCACTTCGTAAGCCATCGCGCTTCACTCTCTCCCGATGCTGGGCACAGAACCAAAACAGCGCCACAGGCGTGCGTTTTCACGCCAATCTTACCGGCCTGGGGTGTTGCGAACCTCGCCGCGGAGGATTATCCTGGATACGGATCGACGTGGTCAAGCTACACGCCACCTGATACGCCGTCAAGCCGCGCTCGGTCGGGCTCTCTCCTCGCTGGAGCAACCTGGATGATCTGCCCTCCCCACCAAACGAGTCCTCTCGTCAGCAACTGGCTGGAACGGCACCGCGAGCCCCTCAGCTTCGTCCTCCACATGATTGGCATCCCGCCCACCATCGTTGGGGTCCTGATGATTCCGATTTACGCCTACCTGATGTCGTTCAACCTGTTCCTGCTCGCCCTTGCCCTGTTCGTCGGCGGCTACCTGATCCAGTTTCTGGGCCACGCCCTCGAGGGGAGTGATCCCGGCGAGATCATTCTGCTGAAGCGGAAGCTCGGTCTCTCCTACGTCGAAGTTGCCCCCAAGGCGCGGCGTGCCTGACACGTGGGTGAGCTTCGATACGCCACGGCGGTGAAGCGACCCATCCCGCCGGAACCGGCCCAAGTCGATGGGATCGGGGTGCGTGGCGCTTTGATGCGCACCGATCGTACACGGAGGCACGAGTGTGTCGGGCGACAAGGATGTGATGCCAGGCACTGAGACCGCCAGCTCAACTGGCTCGCGAACCTGGGTTCTCGCGGTTTTCGTGTTGGCGATTACCACGTGGCTATTCAACACGCGGGTGGTAGCGCACCTCGATCGTCCCCGGTCTGTGGCACCCTCGGTTGAAAAGCGCTACGACAAGCTCCTGTATCAGAACGATACGGACAACTTCCTCCGTTACCAGGAGACTTCCGCCGAGGCACTCCGCCAGGGCAAACTCTACGTCCCGCTGGGTGACTTCGATTGCCCGGTGACCTACCTCATGCCGACAGGCGCGGCCAGCGGCTTCACGAGGATGTCGCCGCTCGTCGCGCACAACCTGTTCTTTCTTTTCGTTTGCTTCCTCAACGGCCTGACGGCTTACGCGTTTCTCCGTTCGCTCGGGTGCGCGACCCCTTGGGCGCTCATGGGAGCGGTTACTTACCAGGGATCGAATTACGTATTGATGTGCCACTTCATGGGGCACATGAACAACGTGCAGGTTCAGTGGATTCCGCTGATCTTCCTCGGTGTCGCCGAGTCGATGAGGCCTGGCGCGCGGTGGGGTTGGTCGCTGCTTCTCGGTGCGGCGCTCGCACTACAAGTGCTATCGTCGCCCTACTACACGCTTTACCTCGGGTTCGTCACGCTGCCAGTCTTCGTGCTCGTGTACATCGTCAGCGATTTGCGGTATTCCGAACGCACGGGCTGGGACCTCCTGGGGTCGATCGCCCGACTCGGTTTGGCGGCGTGTTTCGCCGTCCTGCTCAGCTCGTTCTATCTGCTGGGGCGGCTCGGTTCGCCGTCGCGGACGTTCGTCCCACCACGCGGGCGCCAGTATTCGTTTGACCATTATCTGGAGTGGCTCGAGCCCAGCGATCCTGCTCTGTTCATCGGTTTACCAACGCTTGTCATTGCGGTCCTGGCACTGCGTTGGTGGTATTTGAACCGCCGGCCCATCACAACGGCGATGGTCGCGACGGGTGTGTCGGCTCTGCTCATGATGTTTCCCGCTCTCCCCGGCACGCCTTACTGGCTCTTTCACCGGTATGTGCCGTTCTTCAACCGGATGCGGGTCCCTCTTCGCTTTTTCCCGATCTTCTTCCTGATGTTGATCGCCCTGGATATGGTCTACCTCTCCGAGGTGTACCGTCGACTCTCCCGCGGTCATCGGCTAGCGCTCTTACTCGTCGCGCTGGCAGCGTTCCTGGCGTTTAATTGGCTTGCGTCGCCATGGCCGCTGGATTTCCAGCTCGTGACGATACTCAAGACGATCTTCAAGCGGCCCATCGAATAGGGCGCGGCCCGGAATCGAAGCGACGCGTCGATCATCAAGCGTCACGAACGGACTTCGACCACCGCAGCGCCAGTTCGTGCACGAGCTGGGACGTTCCGACGAGCATCGCGTCGTCGATCTGCTTGGAACCGTTTGGGCTCTCCAGAATCACCCAGTTGCCGTAACGATCTTTGCTCGAAGGAAGCCAATGACGCGAGCGTCGGTGGGGGAGCCACAGATCCGCAGCCGCCTTGCAGGCAAGGTCCAATGCCCTCGGGTTTCCTTCGAGGATGAGCTCTTGTCCACGTCCCGGATCACTCAATTCGATCACCAGGGTTGTCGGATCGGGGAGGGGTCGACCTGTGGCCGCGACCAACGCATCCCAGGCCCCTCGGTGGGTCACGTCGAGGTATGCGAGCTGGACCTCTGCTCGGTCATAGAGCTTTCGCGGAAGCGTACGCGCGAGCTCGGCGAGGGTTGCGAGTCCCGTTACGTTGTCGTGCCGCCCGCGAACCAACAACCGCGCTCGTTGTGCGAACGGAACTACCACGAGCACGCGCGTGGGAAGATTGGGGGACTGTGCTCGAAACGCCCGCACCGCAATGGCTTCCGGTAGGCGAACGGTTTCCCATCCCGCAGCGCCAATCGCGTTCGCGATTAGGTCGGCATTCCGCCCGAGACGCTCGGCGGCCTCGCCCTGGGTCATGGAGAGCCGCTCAATCTCGTCCCGGACGCGTGCCGCGTCAAACTTCATGGTTGCACCGCAATTCCGCGAATGATTCCCGATTCTCCCTCGTCCGAGTTGGACATTGTACGTCATCGATGCCGAAACCTCTTCCAGGAACCCGAGGATGGCGTCTTGTGTCCAAACCGTGGAACGCTTGACGCTTTGCGCACGGTCGGGTTAATGTGAACCCGCCCCAACCAACCCTAAGAACATCGATGCAGCGGATGCTCTCACGACCATGCTGAAACGGACACACACTTGCGGCGAATTGACGCTCGACCAAGTCGGGCAGTCGGTGATCCTGAACGGCTGGGTCGATGCCTGGCGCGACTTCGGCGGGTTGGTTTTCATCGATGTGCGCGACCGTTATGGTTTGACCCAGTGTGTTTTCGAGCCTGAAGTTGGGGCAGAGCTTCAGAACGCCGCCCGAGAGCTGCGTAATGAGTATGTGGTCGCCATTAAAGGCGTCGTCGCCCCGCGCCTTCCCGGTAAGGAGAACCCCCGGCTCAAGACGGGTGCGATCGAAGTACGCTCCAACGCCCTGGAAGTTCTGAACGCGACCCCCACGCCGCCTTTCGAGATCCAGGGGGCTGAGGCCAACGAGGAGCTTCGGCTCAAGTACCGTTACCTCGACCTCAGGCGGCCTGCGTTACAGCAAGTGTTCGTGCTCCGACACCGCATGGCCCAGTTGATGCGCAACACACTGTCGGACCAGAACTTCCTCGAAGTCGAAACACCCATTCTGGGACGGAGCACGCCCGAAGGCGCACGCGACTTCCTCGTGCCCAGCCGGGTGCATGCGGGACACTTCTACGCGTTGCCGCAGTCGCCCCAGCTATACAAGCAGCTCCTGATGGTCGCCGGGTTCGATCGCTACTTTCAGATTGCGCGCTGTTTCCGCGACGAAGACCTCCGCGCGAACCGGCAACCCGAATTCACGCAGCTTGACGTCGAAATGTCGTTCGTCGAGGACCAGGATGTGATGACGGCAATGGAGCCCGTCGTCGCATCGATCGCCAAGGAGTTCTCCGGCGAGGTCCTGTCCCTTCCGCTTCCTCGGCTCGACTATCGTGACTGCATGGAACGGTTCGGGAACGACCGGCCCGACTTGCGGTTCGGGATGGAATTGACCGATGTCGCCGACATCGCCGCGGAGACCGAGTTCAAGGTGTTCCAGCAGGCACGCGAGAACGGTCAGCGTATTCGAGGTATCTGCGCTCCGAAGGGCGGCGAACGTTATACACGCAAGGACCTCGACGCCCTGACGGAGTACGCCGCGAGCTTCGGTGCCAAGGGCCTGGTCTGGATCAAGGTCGAGGCCGACACGCTCACCGGCCCGACGGCGAAGTTCTTTCCCCCGGGCCCGCTCCAAACCAAGCTGCGGGAGCGCTTCGACGCCAAGCCGGGTGACCTAATCCTCATCGTTGCCGATTCGCAGGCCGTGACGAGCCAGGCCCTCTCCAACCTGCGGATCCGGCTCGGCGCGGAGCTCAAGCTCTACGATCCGAGGTCGTTCCACTATTCCTGGGTCGTCCGGTTTCCGCTCCTCCACTGGGACGCCGAAGAAGGGCGCTGGGCCGCGGAGCACCATCCCTTCACGATGCCCCTGGCGGAGGACTTGCCCTTGCTGGAAAGCGATCCGGGCAAGGTTCGGGCCCAGGCGTACGACCTCGTCATCAACGGTGAAGAGTGTGGCGGCGGGACAATCCGGTGCCATGATCATAACATTCAGTCGCAGATTTTTAGCCTACTCGGGCTGACGACCGAGCAGGCGGAGGAGAAGTTCGGCTTCTTGCTCAGTGCCTTGCGCAACGGTGCCCCGCCACACGGTGGGATTGCCCTCGGCCTTGACCGAATGGTGATGCTCTACGCCGGCTTGACGAACATCCGCGACTGCATTGCCTTCCCCAAGACCGCGAAGGGGACCGATCTCATGACCGGCGCACCGGGCCAAGTCGACCCGCGGCAGTTGCGCGAGCTGCACGTGCGCTTGTCCGAATGAGCGGGCATCGCCGTGAGCTGACCGTTCTCCGTTGCTAATTCGGACGCGTCCGCGATCGGGAGCTCTCAACGTGCGCTCGATAGTGTTCGTCGCAAGCCTGATCGTGCTCACATGTTGCCCGCTGCCCAGCGCGTTTGCGGGCGATCAAGGCACCGGAGCCGCGCCCGCGGTCCAGGCCGCCCGCGAGATCGACGAGGACGTTGGAACGCCGTTGGTGGGAATCGCGGCGGTGGTGATTGTGGCCGCGATCGTTGTCGTGGCCCTGGTGGTTTGCGTTCTACTCTGTGCCACGGTGGTCGCCATCGTCTGTGGGGCGGTCGCCTTGGGGGTCATCTCGAATGCGCTCTTGATTGGTCTGCTCTCGCGCCGCAAGTCGCTTGCGTTTCGCGCGTTCATGGCCCAGTTGTGCGTCCTGTTTGCCGTCGGCTCGGTGGTTGGAGTCGGTTTGATCGTTCGTCATTTAGGTCACCTCGCCATCTCCCTTCCTGTGGTGATTGCGGGCGGCGTCGGTTTCGGGATCGTCCTGGGCGTGATCCTCGCGGCGTTGGTCGACGCTCTGCTTGGGTTCGCCTACGAGAAGGTAGCTCACCGCGTTCGTACGGCGCGAGCCGTCACGGCATGAGAATCGACGAGACAGCGGTTCACAAGCCCTTTAACAGGTTGAGATTCACGTTGGATCTTGAAGCCATTGCGTACGGAAACTTCTTCGAACTGCTGGTGCGCGCCGTCCCTGAATTCCGGCCCATCTTCCAGGAAGATATTGAGATCTATGATGAAGTGATCAATCACGTTTTTATGGGCGATTTCTACCCGTTCGTCTTGGAGGAGTTTGGGGCTGCCCTGTCCGGGGGGCCCGACGCCGATCGGCACCGCGACGTTGTGACGCGCTCGCTGGGCTTTCTCGAGGCGGCGCTGGCCGGAGGCGACCCCGATATCGAGACGTTGATCTCGATCTCCTTCCTGGAAGGATTTGCGCCTGAAGCACAGGTTCCGCGTCTGCGAGGCTTGATGGGGCCTCGACTGCGTCGCGAACTGACCGCGTATGAGGGGTAGATCTAAATAGCCTTCCCTAATTCTGGGGCGCGCCGGTTGATGCCGATTTCGCTCGGGCGTACTTATGGCGTCCGCATTGGTTTCGTGCGGCCAGGTAGGCCCGAACTTCGGCCATGAGGTCCTCCATTGCTGTGCATCGATGG
>DAIDJG010000039.1 GCA_027451445.1 Singulisphaera sp. | reverse complement strand
GTTCCCGATCGCGCGACCGGGACTCCAGGTTCTGAGACGCGTCTCCGCCGCAGGCGCTTCCGGAGAGAAGTGAGGTCGCCGCCGTGAGCGCACTGCACCTTTCTCTTCATGGTTTCGGACGTTTCCGAGGGCGTGGTCGTCGCCTGCTGACATGTCTGGGCCTGATGGCCTGTCTCGGCCTGATCGGCCACGAGTCCCGCGGCCTGGCCCCCGGCGCCAAGGACGATTCGGCCGAACCCGTGGGCGCCGTCGATGACGACGACCTGCTCAAAGCCAGTAGCAACAACGCCAACTGGCTCATGTACGGCCGCACCTACAACGCCCAGCGCCACAGTCCGCTCGATCAGATCAACACCGAGAACGTCAACAAGCTCATCCCCGTCTGGACCTTCCAGACCGGCGTACTCGACGGCTTCGAATGCTCGCCGCTGGTGATCGACGGCGTGATGTACGTCACCACCCCCTGGAACCACGCCTACGCCATCGACTGCAAGACCGGCTCTCAACTCTGGCACTACCAGAAGTCGCTCCCCGACAACCTCGCCCTCTGCTGCGACGCCGTGAACCGAGGCTTCGGCGCCTGGGGCGACCGCCTCTACATGACCACCCTCGACGCCCACCTCGTCTGCCTCGACCGCAACACCGGCGAAGAAGTCTGGGACATCCCCATCACCATCCCCGGTGAAGATGGCAAGGAAGTCGGCGACATCTACAAAATGGCCTACAGCGCCACCGTCGCCCCCCTCGTGATCAAGGGCAAGGTGATCATGGGCATCAGCGGTGCCGAGTATGGCATCCGCGGGTTCCTCGACGCCTATGACGCCAAGAACGGCAAGCGCCTCTGGCGGTTCTACACCGTCCCCAGCGCCGACGATAAATCGGAGCACGCCCGCAAGGCCCTCGCCTCCTGGGAAGGCAACTCCTGGCTCACCGGGGGCGGCTCGTGCTGGGTCACGGGCACGTACGATCCTGCCCTCAACACCCTCTACTGGGGCATCGGCAATCCCTCGCCCGACTTCAACGGCGAGGTGCGCAAAGGGGATAATCTCTATACCTGTTCGATCCTCGCTCTCAACCCCGACGACGGCACCTACAAGTGGCACTTTCAGAACAGCCCCCACGACGTGTGGGACTATGATGGTGTAAACGAGCCCTTGCTGGTGGATATTACCTACAAGGGCAAGCCCGTCAAGGCGCTCGTGCAGGCCCATCGCAACGGCTACTTTTATTGCCTGAACCGCGAAAACGGTGAGTTCCTGTATGGCAAGCCGTTCTGCGAGGTCACCTGGACCGATCGTTCGAAGGGCGTCGAGGGCCTTGACCCCAAGACGGGTCGACCCTTCGTGAACCCGGCCGCATTGCCCACAGAGAGCGGCGTCCGCGTTTGCCCGGGTGCCGCGGGGGGCAAGGAGTGGAACCCGATGGCGTTCGATCCGGGGACGGGCTTCGCCTTCGTCCCGGTGATCAACAACTGCGCGAAGTTCACCTCGGGCAAGGCCTTCTTCATCAAGGGGCAGCCCTACTGGGGAAGCTCGCTCACACTCATTGATAATCAAGCGTCTGGGGCCTTCAAGGCGATCGACACCGCAACGGGTCAGATCAAGTGGGAGGTCGCCACACGCTCGCCGATGGTCGCCGGGGCACTCACCACTGCCGGAGGGCTCGTGTTCACCGGCGACGCCGAAGGATTCTTCACCGCCTACGAATCGAAGACCGGCAAGGTCCTTTGGACCTTCCAGTGCGGCTCCGGACACCATTCCGGGCCGATCACCTACAGCCTCGACGGCCGCCAGTACGTCGCGGTTGCGGCGGGCTGGGGCGGCTGGACGGCCGGGTTCGCGGGGGACGGGGCCCCTTGGCTTCGCAACGCGCGGCGGGGGAATACGCTGTTTGTGTTTGCGCTGCCGGAAGAGAGCAAGTAGGGTGCGCTCGGGACTTCACCGGTAGGGCGCGAGGCCCACCGGTGTGGGGCGGCCGCCCTATGCGCACATCGGACGGCCAGCCCCCCCCTTTCGCAGCGCAAGAACATATACCTCCCCCCCTTGGGAAGGGGGGGGTAGGGGGGGTGGGTAATAAGCGCCCGCAAACGGCCGATTCCTTCAACCGTGATACGCAGGAGAGCGGCTTGTGGCTCAGATGCAGACATCGAACGGCCTATTCCCACCCCCCCAACCCCCCCTTCCCAAGGGGGGGAGTTATGAGGTTCCCCGCCCCGCGAAGGGGGCGGTGCGTAATGATACCGTGCGTATTCCAACGTCCCGGCTCGGCTGTGTGCTCGGACTCTTTGCGGGATTGCTGTCACTCGCGAACACCCAGGCTGAAGAGCCAAAGCTCAAGCCCCTCACCGTCTGCGCCATCCCCGCGACCATGCCGCGGATGGACAAAACATCCGACGGCACGCCTCGAGGGCTCGACGTCGCCCTGGCGCAGCAGCTCGGGCGTCTCCTGAACCGGACGATCGAGTTCCACTGGTGTGCCAACCCGGACTGCGCCTGGCACTGTCTGCCCGCGGGCCGTTGTGACCTCGTCATCGGCCAGCCGCGCGAGTCCGGCCCGCGTCAGGGAATCGCCTGGAGCGTGCCCTACGCGGGAGCTCAGTTCGGCCTCGTCATCCCGCGCGACACCAAGGGCGTCCAATCGCTCGCCGACCTCCACGGCAAGCGCGTCGGCATCGTGACCGGAACGGTCGTTCTTGCTGAGAAGGACCATACCGTCGCGCGCTTCAAGACTCGCGAGGAGCTGCTGGACGGCTTCTCTTCCGCCAAGCTCGACGCCGCGTTCATGGATGCCGACTTCGCCGCCTGGTACCTGCACGAGCACCCCGAACTGCCGCTCCGGCTCGTAGCGGGCTACGTCCCGAGAGAGCACTGGGATATGGCCCTGGCGGTCCGGGGTAACGACGCAGGGCTCCTCGTCGACGTCAACCGCGCACTGGCCCAGCTTGCCGAGTCGGGCGACCTGCGGCGGATCTATGCGGATCACGGCGTACCCTTCCGTCCACCCTTCACCGAGCGCCCCCGGCCGAAGACCGCCCCTAACACCTGGCGGCACATCCGTGACCGTGGCGAGATGGTCGTGAGCTTCGACCCCGCTAACCTCCCCTACTCCAGCGCCAAGGACGACCGCCCCGGTTTCGACGTGGAGCTCGCGCGCACACTGGCCGAGCGACTCGGCGTCAAGCTGCGGATCGATTGGATCGACATCCAGCGCGAGACCGCGCTCGGCAAGCTGCTCCAGCAGGAATGCGACCTCGTGTTAGGGACGGCCATCGCGCCCAACGCCGTCGAGGACGACGAGGAGCTCGCCGGCAAGATCCTCTACTCACGCCCCTATTACGGCACCGGTTACGTCCTCGTCCAGCGCAAGGGGACAGCGGCCGTCCGGGCCCTGGCGGACCTCAAAGGAACCAAGTCGCAACGCCTCGGGACCGAGGCCGGCTCGGTCGCCGATTACAGCCTGCGCCAGCGGGGCTACTTCCGGCGCCTCTACCGCAACCAGCTCGCGACCCTCAAGGCTCTGAGCGACGGCGACCTCGACTACGCCTACCTTTGGGCCAACACCGGCTGGACCCTCCACAACTCGCCCGACTTCCCGCTGGAACTTGTTCCCAACTACGTGCCCGAAGACCGCTGGAACATCGCCGTCGCCCTCCGGCCCGGTGACGACGAGCTCAAGCAACAGGTCGACAAGGTGCTCGCCGTTCTGGCCGAAGACGGCACCGTCGCCCGCGCTCTCGCACGTTATCACGTCCCCGCGTTCCCCCCCTTCCCCGAACTGGGCGAGGACGAACCGCTTAAGCATCCCCGCGCTGACCGCGGTCCCGAGCCGCAAATGCAGCGAGTTCAGACCTCCAAGACCCGCTACGACGGCCTGGCGCGGATCCGCTCGGCCGGCGAGCTCGTGGTGGGCCTGGATCAGAACAACCTCCCCTTCTCCGTCGCCTCTCAGCCCAAACCCTCCGGCCTCGACTATGAGATCGCCGCGTTGCTGGCCGAACAGCTTGGCGTCACGCTCCGCGTCTACTGGGCTTATTCCTCGCACGATTCGTATCCGTCGAAGCTCGCGAGCAAACAACTGTGTGACGTCATTCTCGGCGTGATCCCCGACGACCGCTTTGCGCAGCGCGTGCTTTACTCGCAGCCCTATTACGTGGCGAGCTACCAGTGGGTGGTCCGCTCCGGTGACGTGGCTCCGGGCGAACGTGATCCGATTGCCGTGGAGGAAGGCGTGGCCGTACGTGGATTGAAGGGTCGGGAGCTTCGGTCGTACCCGAGCACGGAGGCGATCCTCGAAGCGGTCGCCGCGGGCCGGATCAAGGCCGGTTACGTGATCTCGACCCGGGGCCCTTGGCTCGCACACCAGGAGTTTTCCGGCAAGCTGACGTTTCTGCCCGTAGCGTCCTCCGACGACCGCTTCCCCATCAGCGCCGCGGTGCGCAAGACGGACCGCGACCTGAAGGACGCGATCGACCGTGCGTGGACCGAGCTCGATCGGTCGGGCCGGCTGGCGGAGGTCTTCGCGCGCTGGCACATTCCCTACGAGTCCCCTCAGAGTTCCTCGAAGTGAGATTCGATTCATGCCTTTGAAACGAGCCGTGGTGGGCGCGTTCTTCCTTGGTTGCGCCGGCTTGATGCTGGTGACGCCCGGCCGCAGTCAGTCGCCGAACGCTGCGACGAAGCCCCCTGCCCCGGACCCGGCTGCGTTGGCGGAAGGCCAGGCGCTCTTCCGGGGCCTCTGCACCGGCTGCCACGGCGGCAACGGCCGAGGTGGCAAAGGCCCCGACCTCACCGACGACCGCTGGATCCACGGCAGCACCGACAACGACATTGCCAACGTCATCCGCAACGGCGTCCCCAAGACCACGATGAAGAAGCTGGGCGAATCGCTCAAGGAAGAGCAGATTCAGCGAGTGATCGGGTACATCCGCAGCCTCCACCGCTCACCCGGCGAGAGCACGTGGAAGCCCTACATTCCGGGCGACCCCAAGGCCGGCAAGGCCCTCTTTTTCGACGTCAAGGGCAAGGCCCCGTGCGCCAAGTGTCACACCGTGGACGGCGAAGGCGGCCGCATCGGCCCGAGTCTGGACCGCATCGCCAGCCGCCGCGCTCCGGAGTTCATCATGGAGTCGATCCTCCTCCCGTCCAAGGATATCGATCCAGCGTTCGAGGCGGTAGCCGTCGCGACGAAGGATGGGAAAATCATCACCGGGTTGCGCGTGAATGAGACGAACTTCAGTATCCAGCTTCATGAGGAGAACGGGCGGTTTCACTCATTCTTGAAGCGAGATCTGGAGGAGGTGAAGGTGCTGAAGAAGTCGCTGATGCCGGAGAACTTTAGCGAGGTGTTGACGGTGAAGGAGTTGCACGATTTATTTGCATATTTGATGAGTTTGGAATGATAAGACCGTCGAGATTCATTGCAATGATTGAATGGCGCCGCCTTGGGTCCATCTTGCAAGTGCGGGCAATTCGCGTTCAAGGGACGTCGTACTCAGTCACGACGAACGATGGCAGCTTGGTGAACGCGATTATCCGTGCTACCATTGCAGAAAGTGGTTACCAACGCGGAGACTTTTGCATGAACGTCCAACTCCCCGAGAAACTCGACGCCTTCGTGAAGGAGCAGGTCCGTAATGGACGCTTCGCGTCCGAGCAGGACGTCATGGCCGAGGCGCTCCGCGCTCTCCAGGCTAGAATCAACGAGGCCGAATCGATCGAGGCCATCCGCCAAGGCATTGCAGACATTGATGCCGGCCGCACGGTCCCCCTGGAGGAATTCAAGGACGAAGTCCGCCGTACGCTGGGAATCAAGCTTTGACGTATCGGATCGAAATCACCGCGAGGGCTCGCATCGAAGCCCGAACGGCCCATGCGTGGATCACAGAGAATGTGTCCAGGGCACGGGCTGATCGCTGGTACGTCGGACTTTTCCGTCACATCGAGAGCCTATCCAAGCAACCCCTTCGTTGTCCGTTGGCGCCTGAGAGCGACAGGTTTCCAAACGAAATCCGCGAGTTGACCTACGGGCCCAGGCGGAACCGGTACCGAATCATCTTCGAGATTCGAGGCGATGTTGTTTATATCATCCGCATTTACCACGCAGCTCGCGGCCAGATCGAGCCTTGACCGGTCCGGTCGCCGGTAAATGATCTCACGCCACGATCTCCATCACCGGCTTCGCGTGCTCGACCCCCGTCAACTTCTGGTCGAGCCCCTGGAACTTGAACGTGAACTTCTCGTGGTCGATCCCCAGGCAGTGGAGGATCGTCGCGTTGAGGTCGTTCACGTGGACCGGCTTGTCGATGATGTTGTAGCTGAAGTCGTCGGTCTCGCCGTGGACGACCCCGCCCTTGATGCCGCCGCCGGCCATCCACATGCAGAAGTTGCGCGGGTGGTGATCGCGGCCGTAGTTATCGGGCGTGAGCGTCCCCTGTGAGTAGACCGTGCGGCCGAATTCGCCGCCCCACACGACAAGCGTGCTGTCGAGCAAACCACGCTGCTTGAGATCCATCACCAGAGCGGCGGTGCCTTGATCGGTGTCTTCGCACTGGTTCTTGAGCGCGGTGGGGAGAGCGCCGTGCTGGTCCCAGCCGCGGTGGAGGAGCTGAACCACCCGGACCCCGCGCTCCACGAGTCGTCGCGCAAGCAAAGCACTGTGAGAGAACGAGCCCGGCGTGGTCGCCTTGGGCCCGTAGAGGTCGAGGATGTGCTTGGGCTCGTTGGACAGGTCGACCAACTCGGGAACGCTCGACTGCATGCGGAAGGCCATCTCGTACTGCGAGATTCTGGTCTGGGTCTCGGGATCGCCGAGGCGGTCGAACTCGCGCTGATTGAGCCGGCGCAAGGAGTCGAGCATCAAGCGGCGGTCCGTCGACGTCACACCCGGCGGGTTTTCGATGTAGAGGACGGGATCGCCCTTGCCCCGCAAGGCCACGCCGTTGTAGCGCGAGGGCAGGAACCCGCTGCTCCACATGCGAGTGAAGAGCGCCTGGCCGTTGCCCGACGAGGGCCAGGCCGGTGTGAACACGACGAACGCCGGCAGGTCGTTGCTTTCGCTCCCCAGGCCGTAGGACAGCCATGAACCGATGCTCGGCTTGCCGGGGATCTCGTGACCTGTCATGACGAACGTGCAGGCCGGGTCATGGTTGATCGCGTTTGTGTGCACGGAGCGGATCAAGGCGATGTCGTCGACGATCTTCTGCGTGAACGGAAGCAACTCGCTGACACGCATTCCGCTCTGGCCGCACTGAGGGAACTTGAACTTCGAAGGCGCCACGGGGAAACGCGACTGGCCGCTGGTCATCGTCGTGATGCGCTGGCCGTTGCGCACGCTGTCGGGGAGATCCTTATCGAAAAATTGGTGCAGCCTCGGCTTGTAGTCAAACAGGTCGAGTTGTGACGGACCGCCGTTCATGTGCAGATAGATGACGGCCTTCGCCTTCGGGGTGAAGTGCGGGAAGCCCGGCAGTGGCGGGTGCACCCGCTCGGTCGTCGCCGCGCGTGCGCCGGATTCGGCCGCCATCATCCCCAATGCGATCCCGCCCGCGCGCAGGCCGACGTTGCCAAAGAACTGGCGGCGGGTCTGGAGCAACTGATGTTCGAAGATCGGATGCATAGACGTAGACCTCAACTCGAGGAAAGGCGATGATCCCGGTTTTGCGGGGCAAGTGTCCACCCCACGAATCAGTTGCGTGTGACGGTCTCATCCAGGTTAAGCAACGTGTTGGCCAGCAGCGTGTACGCCGCGACCTCGTGTTCGGGCAAGCCGGGCCTCGGCTTGGACTCGCCGGCCTGGATCACCTTGCGTGCGGCCTCCACGTCGCGCTGGAAGCGGTCGAGGTGTTTGAGGCACTGCTCCTGGAGCACGGCCAGCTCGTCGGCGTCGGGCTTGCGTGCGAGGACGATGCGAACGCCGTACGTGATCCGGTCCTGCGGGGTTGTGCCCCCCTCGACGACGATGCGTTCCGCCAGGGCGCGCGCGGCCTCGAAGTGCTGCACGTCGTTGAGTGTCTGCAAGGCTTGGAGCGGCGTGTTGCTGCGCTCCCGCCGGGTGCAGAACGACTCGCGGTTGGGCGCGTCGAAGTTCGCCATGTAGGGGGGCGGCGCCGTGCGCTTGAGGAACGTGTAGAGGCTTCGGCGATAGAGCGCTTCGCCCTTGTCGGCCTGATAGGTGGCGGTGTTGGAACCCGAGAACCCGACCGGCTCCCAGATGTTCGGCGGCTGGTAGGGCCGCACGCCCTTGCCTCCCATGCGGAGGCTCAACAGGCCGGAGACGTAGAGGGCGTTGTCGCGCACCTGCTCCGCGTCGAGCCGGAAGCGAGGCCCGCGGGCGTAGAGCCGGTTTTCGGGATCGCGCTTCAGCACGTCGGGCAACACGCGTGACGATTGCCGGAAGGTGGCCGAGGTGACGAGCATCCTCATGAAGCCCTTGACGTCCCAGCCCCCTTCGCGGAACGTAACCGCCAGCCAGTCGAGCAACTCGGGGTGGCTCGGCAGCTCGCCCTGGGTGCCGAAGTCGAAGCTCGTCTTCACGAGCCCCGTACCGAAGACCTGCTGCCAGAGCCGGTTCACGGCCACGCGCGCCGTGAGCGGGTGCTCGGGCGAGACGAGCCAGCGGGCGAGGTCCAGCCGGCTCGCGCGGGCACCGGCCTTCTGCAGCGGCGGCAAGACCGCGGGCGTGTTGGGCTCGACCTTTTCGCCCGGCTTGTCGTACTGCCCGCGGAGCATGACGAACGCCTCGCGCGGCTGGGGCATCTCGCGGAAGATGAACGTGGCGGGGATCGAACTATCCAGGGCGGTGCGTTCCTTGGAGAGGTTCGCCGCCTTCTCGATCAGTGGCTGGAACTGGGCCTTGGTCGTGGTGCAGACAGTCTTGAGATAATGTTCACGCAGCCGTTTTTCGCCGTCCGCATTGAGCTTGCCGTCTTTCGCTTGCTGCAAGAGCGGCTTCAGGTCGGCCGGCGCGTCCTTCGCCTGGTCCCCCCCGCCCTTCTTCAACCAAACGCGAAGCGACAGCAGCGGGTCGTCGGCCGGCTTCTCAGGGGCACTCGCGGCAACCTCGGCCGGGTCGTTGTAGGCAAGCGCCTGGTACTTCTGGGCGATCTCGGAGTTGGTCTCATTCAGTTGCTTGTCGAGCGCGGCGAGCTTCGCCTCTTGCTCGGCCGTGGGGAGTTTCAAAGAGGGTTCATGCAAGAGTGCGTTGCCGTCCATCGCGGGGCCGGCGATCGAGTAGAAGAACGCGTAAAGGGAGTAAAAATCCTTCGCGGGGAGTGGGTCGAACTTGTGGTCGTGGCACACCGCACAACCGGCGGTCAGACCCATCCAGGTCTCGGCCATGGTGCTGGTGCGATCGACGGCGTTGCGGAAGATCCATTCGGCGTCGATCGAGCCGCCTTCGGACGTGCTCACGTTGCAGCGGTTGTAGCCTGTCGCGACAAGATCTTCGCGGCTCGCGTTCGGCAGCAGGTCGCCTGCGAGCTGCTGGATCGTGAACTTGTCGAACGGCAGGTTGTCGTTGAACGCCCGGACGACCCAATCACGGTAGGGCCACATCTGCCGCTCGTTGTCGAGGTGGAGCCCGTGGGTGTCGGCATAGCGGGCGACGTCGAGCCAGTGCCGCGCCATTTCCTCGCCGAACCGGGGCGAGAAGAGGTAGCGCTCGACCATATTCTCATACGCCTTGGACGAGGTGTCGCCAAGATACTGTTCCACCTCCTGGAGCGTGGGTGGCAACCCGGTGAGGGTCAAGGCCACGCGCCGGATCAGGGTCTCCCTGTCGGCCTCGGGCTGCATGGTCAGCCCTTCACGCTTCAGGCGGTCGGCGATGAACGCATCGATGGGGTTGTTGATGCGGAAGTTGGGTCCCTCAACACTCGGCGGCGCCTCCTTGCGAGGGGGCTCGAACGACCAGTGCCGTTCGTAGGGTGCACCGGCTTCGATCCAGCGTTTCACGATGTTCTTCTGCTCTGCGCTCAGGGGCTTGAGGGCTTTAGGTGGCGGCATGATTTCGTCTTCAGCCGTCGCGAAGATGCGGCGGACGATCTCGCTCTCGTCCGCTTTTCCCGGGATGATCGGCACTGCGCCGCTCTTGGTCGGTTTGAGGGCGATCTCGCGTGTATCAAGCCGTAGGCCGGCTTTCTGGACGCCGGGGCCGTGGCAGCGGAAACAGGTGTCGGCGAGGATCGGCCGCACGTCTCGATTATAGCGCAGGTCGTCCGCACCCCGGCTGGCCGTCGCCGCGAGTGTAAGCGCTGTTGCTACCGCCGTCAGGAGTCGCAACGGAGCCTGATTCAAGGCCTTGCTGTTACTTCGCATCATATCTCTCATCCTTCAACGACCCCCCTGCCCTCACCCTGCCGGACGGGCGCGAGACTTATGTCGAGTTTACCATTGTTGAACAGGAATTAAACCACCCCGGTCCTGTTTTTCGGAGGCGGCGGGTTTCCCCTGTCAAAGGTCGATGATGGTTGCCATGATAAGGCGTTTCTCCTGGAGGTGCACCTTGAGATTCTTCGTTGTCGCGTTGTTCCTCATCTGTTCAGGAGCTTCCACGGCCGCGACCCTGCCTGATGCCGATCCGGAAACCCTGGGGTTCGCGCCCACATTTCGCACTGAGTTGGACCGTGCCGCCCAAGACGCCGTCGAACGGAAGCAAGTTCCCGGCGTGGTCGTCCAAATCGGCCGGCGAGGAAAGATCGCGTACACCGGCGTCTTCGGCGAGCGCGCGGTTGTGCCGGGCTCCGAACCGATGACCCGCGACACGATCTTCGACCTCGCGTCGCTGACGAAGCCGGTGGCCACCGCAACGTCAATCATGATCCTGAAGGAGCGCGGTAAGCTGCGCCTTGAGGATACACTCGCGCGCCTGTGGCCCGAATTCGACAACCATGGCAAGGGGGCGATCACGGTCGAGCACTTGCTCCGGCACCGCTCGGGCCTGCTGGCCGACAACCCGATCCGCGACTACGCCGACGGTCCGGAGCGAGCCTGGGAACGCCTTGCGAACCTCAGCCTCCTGGCGCCGCCGGGGGAGCGTTTCCTGTACAGCGACGTCAATTACCTGATCCTCGGCAAGCTGGTGGAGCGCATATCGGGTGAGAGCCTGGATCAGTTTGCATGCCAAAATATTTTCGATCGACTTGGCGTCGGGTTGACCTACCTGCCACCGGCTTCATTGCTTTTGGCGCCCACGGAGCCGACGAACGGGAAGATGCTCCGTGGCGAAGTTCACGATCCGCGAGCACGGGCAATCGGGGGAGTTGCGGGGCATGCCGGTCTGTTCGGCACGGCCGACGACCTTGCGGTGTTCGCGCAGATGATCCTCGATGAAGGCCAAGGGCCGAACGGCCAGCGCATCCTCGAGCCCGAAGCCGTTCGTCAGATGATCGACCCCAGTAACACCCCGGACGGTCAGCGCCGGGGGCTGGGCTGGGACATCAGCACGCCCTTCAGCGGCCCTCGAGGGAAGCATCTCGGACCGAGGAGCTTCGGGCATACCGGGTTCACGGGCACGAGTCTATGGATCGACCCCGACACGCGGATGTTCGTCATCGTATTGACCAGCCGTCTTCATCCCGACGGCAAGGCCCCTGCCCCGACGAAGCTTCGCGCTGAGATTGCCACAATCGCAGCGGAGGCGCTCACGGATAAGAGCCCCCCTGCCCCAGTGCCGTGAACGGGTAGAGTCGACTTTCGCGGAGCGAAAGTCGACTATCGATCCCCGTGCGCGATTCAACCGGGCCTGCCCCTACACGCCCGGGTGTTGCCACGGATTGCGGTACGGCCTCGTCAGCAACCGGTTCGCCTCGTCGTCTCCCGCGACGCGCTGGCCCGTGGCATCCCAAGTGAGGGAGCGTCCGAGCTTCATCGACAGATTTGCGAGGATGCAGCTCGTGGTTGAAATGTAGCCCTGTTCGATGTCCGCCACCGGCTTGCCGCGCGAGGCGATGTTGGCGAGCAGATCCTTCATGTGGCCGCGGATCGCGGGTGCGACGTGCGTCTCGAGGTCTTTCTCGGTTTTGTCCTCGGGGTATTCGTCGAACTCGTATTTCACATCGACGTGGACCGGCTGGCCACCACCCATCGGGATGTAGTCGTAGCCCATGACACTCAGCTTGAGGGTTCCCTTGTCGCCGTAGATTGTTGCGCCCCATGGGTACTTGGGATCGGCGGGAGCACCATAGGTGCGGTGCTCCCAAACCACGGGGAACTCGGGGAAGTCGAACGTGGCCGTCTGGGTGTCCGAGATGTTCGCCTTCGCGGCCTTGTCCACGAGGATCCCGCCGCTCGACGCCACCGACTTGGGCCACCCCAGTTCCAGCATCCAGCGCACCATGTCGAGCATGTGGATGCACATGTCCCCCACGATGCCGTTGCCGTACTCCATGAACGCCCGCCAACCGCGCGGGTGGGCGATGGGGTTGTACGGCAGCAACGGCGCGGGACCGGTCCACATCTCCCAGTCGAGATATTCGGGTGGGTTGGTGTCCGGCGGGTTGCTCCGATTGCGCATATGGTAGTAGCAGTAGATGTCGACCAGGCCGATTTTGCCGAGCTTCCCCTCCTTGACGATGCGGTCGCGTGCCTCGATCAGGTGTGGGGTACTTCGGCGCTGGGTGCCGACCTGCACGACGCGCTTGTGCTTCCGCGCGGCGGCGAGCATGGCCTGGCCTTCGGTAACGTCGACGCTGATCGGCTTCTGCACGTAGATGTCGGCCCCGGCCTCGCACGCGGCGATCATCGGCAAGGCGTGCCAGTGGTCAGGAGTGGCGATCAGGACGATGTCGTGCTCGTTCTTCTTGAGCATCTCGCGGTAATCGGCGAACGTCTCTGGCGTTTTCTTGGACTTCTGGCGGGATGCGACGATCTCGGCGGCCCCGGCGAGCATCTTCTTGTCGACGTCGCACAGCGAGACGACCTCGACGGGCGCGACCTGGATCAAGCGGAGCAGGTCCGCCTTGCCATACCAGCCGCAGCCGATCAGACCGACCCGCTTCGGGGTGTCCGCCGCTCCGAAAGTCGCGTGGACGTTCGTTAGGGCGAGCCCGGCGGCGCTGGCTTGGAGGAAATCACGACGGTTCATGATGGGCACTCATTGCAGGAGAGGAAATGGGACCGTTCGCCGATCTTCGCACGAATTTAGCATCTCGTCGCTAGGATTACGACCGGTTGGCTCGAACAACGATGGGGATCGAGCCCGGCGGCGGATCGAACCGGTCTTCGCCCGCAGTGTCTTTTCTTGATAATGGGTGAGCCTGAGCTCGACGTAACCCGTGGTGAAGGATGCACGATGCCGGATCATGCCAACGACGTGGACGCTGTCGCCGAGGCTGCTCCTCCGACGAAAGCCCTGAGGCGCGAAAACCGGCCGGGCGGGAGCCGGGAGCTGCTGACGCTCGCGCTTCCGCTGGTGGTGAGCCAGGGGTTCATGACGGTCCAGGTCTTCGTCGACACGGTCTTGCTCGCGTGGCACGACCCCGGCGAGATGGCCGCATCGTTTCCGGCCGTGATGTGGTTCTGGCTGCCGTTTGGGCTGCTCCAGGTGACCGCGGGGTACGTCTCCACGTTCGTCGCCCAGTACTCCGGCGCCGGTCGCCTGGAACGGGTTGGGCCGGCGGTCTGGCAGGGGATCCATTTTGCGGTGCTGGCCGGACTGGCGTTCCTCGTCATCATTCCGGCTGCGCCTTACCTGATCGCTCTCGGCGGGCACACGGCGTCGCTTCAGGCGATGGAGACGGCCTACCTGCGCTGTATGTGCTTTGCGGCGTTGCCGATGCTGGTCATGGCCGCGATCAATGGGTTCTTCTCGGGCCGGGGACAGACCTGGACCGTGCTCTTGATCGAAGCGGCCGGCACGTCGGTGAATGTCGCCCTGGCGTTGGTGCTCATCTTTGGCCGAGCGGGGTTTCCGGAGCTGGGGATCACGGGGGCGGGGATTGCCACGGCGGTGGGGTCGTGGACGTCGGCGCTATTGGCCCTCGTCCTGTTTCTGCAGCGCCGATATCGCGAGCAATTTAGCACGCTCGCCGGCTGGAGACATCAGCGCGATCTCTTTGCGAGGCTGATGCGGTACGGCGGTCCCGCAGGGGTGCAAGTGTTTCTCGACGTGCTGGTCTTTCACGTCTTCATTCAGATGGTCGGCCAGCTCGGGGAGGCGGCGGTCGGCGCGACGACCCTCACCATCCGGCTGAACATGGTGGCGTTCCTGCCGATGATGGGCATGGGGCAGGCCGTGTCGATCCTCGTTGGTCAGCGACTTGGGTCTGACCGCCCGGATCTGGCGGAGCGCTCGGTGTACACCGGGCTGAAGTGGGTGTTCGGCTATATGAGCATGGTCGCCGCCGCGTACGTGCTCATTCCGGGAACGCTCGTCAGCGTCTTCGAAAACGACCGCGACCCGGCGCGATTTGCCGCGATCGCGGCCGTCGTGCCGACCTTGCTCGCGTGCGCTGCACTGTATTCGCTGGCGGACTCGGTGAATGTCACGTTTTCGTTTGCGCTGCGAGGCGCCGGCGACACGCGGTTCGTCTCGCTGCTCACTTTTGCGCTGGCCTGGCCGATCATGGTGTTCCCGACGTTTCTGATCGTTCGGGCCGGGGGGAACATTTTCTGGGCGTGGGTGTTTGTCACGGCGTATATCCTGTCGATGGCGGTCTGCTTTTTCTTCCGCTTCCGCACGGGGCTTTGGAAGAGCATGCGGGTGATCGAGGCGGCGCCGGTGGAGTCGGAGGAGAGGTTCTTGTAGAGAGCGATGCGATCGATAGTCGACTTTCGCTCCGCGAAAGGAAATCTTTCGCGGAGCGAAAGTCGACTATTTCAAAACCGCGCAGGGAAAGCACTGGCCACGCGCCGGGTCCGCCGCCCGGTTATACACGGTGTATCACGTGGGTCGATCGCTACCGCACTCGGGAACGGGTCCGCCAGAGTTCGTTAACTCCCGCGATTCCCCGCGCCGATACTGAATGAAACGGATCCGCGCACACCACAGGGAAGGGGGGACGACCGTGGCGGTCATCACGATGCTGAATCAGAAGGGGGGCGTGGGCAAGACGAGCTGCACGCACCACCTGGCGGGCACCTTGGCCTTGATGGGCCGTCGTGTGCTCCTGTTCGACAACGATCCGCAGGCGTCGCTTTCGCAGGGGTTCTGGGGCCCCGTCGCCGCGCGGAGGATCGACCCGGCGGAGACGATCGCGGCCCTTTACGCCGGAGACCGGCCGTTCCCCGAACAGGTCATCAAGCCGACGGGCATCGACGGCATCGACCTCGTCGCCGGCTCGCGCCAGGCCACCGATTTCAACGTCCCTCGGCCGTTTGAGGCCGATTACGAGGTGCAGACCTGCTTGCGGACCTTCCTCGCGGAGGTGAGCGACCGCTATGACCTGGTCCTCATCGACTGCCCGCCGAACCTGCACCTGTGCTCCTGGGCGGCCCTGGTGGCGAGCGATCATTTGATCGTGCCGCTTCAGCCCGAGGATTACGGCGCGCAGGGGATCGTCGACGTGCAGGACTCGGTGGCGCTGGTGCAGGGGGGGCCGAATCCGGAGCTCTCGTTGCTGGGCTACCTGATCACGATGGCGGCCCCTCGCAAAACGATCCACCAACTTTACGAGGAACGGCTCCGCGCTCTCTATGGGTCGGACGTCTTCGAGGCGAAGGTTCCCGAGTCGGTCGATTTCGTCGAGGCGATCGCCCGCCGGCAGCCGATCGCCCAGTACAAGGGCAAGAGCGCGGCGGCGAAGGCGATCCGGGCACTGGCGGAGGAATTGGAGTCTCGCCTGAAGGCGAAAGGGACCACGAACCGGACGGAGGCCGCCTGACATGGGAAAGCTCGACGAACTCCGCCGCAAGGCGCTCGACAACATCGACGAGAGCATGGGCGCCAACCGCGCCCCGAGCGCGGCTATACCCGGTGTATTGGTCCCCACGGCACGCTCGGTGCCGGCCCGTCTGGTGGGTCTGACCCGGAGTCAAAACGCGGCTGAGATCCCGATCGCCCGCATTGCGCCGGACCCCGATCAGCCTCGCGAAGAGTTTGACGAGGAAAGCCTTCAGCGGCTCGCCGACTCGCTCAAGGCGCGCGGGCAACTCCAGCCCGTGCGCGTGCGCTGGGACGAGGGCAGGGGGGTGTATGTCCTGATCTGCGGCGAGCGCCGCTGGCGCGCGGCGGGTCTGGCTGGGCTGGCGACCCTGTCGTGCGTGATCCACGACGGACCGGTCGAGGCGGGTGAGTTGCTGGCGTTGCAGCTCATCGAGAACTGCGTCCGCGAAGACCTCAAACCGGTCGAGCAGGCCCGCGCGTTTCGGGCGCTGATGGATCGCAATGAATGGTCCGGTAACCAGCTCGCCAGGTCGCTGGGCATTCCGCAGCCGAGCGTCGTGCGTGCCCTGGCTCTGCTGGACTTGCCGCCTACCATACAGGAAAAGGTGGAGCAGGGGACCCTCGCGCCTGCGACTGCGTACGAGATTTCCAAGGTTGACGATCGTGTCGATCAGGAGGCCCTTGCCGATCGCGTGGTCAAGGATGGTCTGACGCGGACGGAGACGATCGAAGCGGTGCGCCAGACCCCTCGGCGATCGGGGAACGGGAAGTCACGCACGGCGGTGAAGTCGAAGAAGCCCACGGTGCGGGTGATTCGGACGTCGATGGCTAAGGTCACCGTAGAGTTCAAGAGAGCGGTCGGCGAGGAAGAGATCCTGGCGGCGCTGCGCGAGGCGGTCTCCCGGCTCGAGGGGTCGGTGCAAAACGATGGCCAGGTCGCGGCGTGATCGATGCGATGAGATCGACGTATCGCTAGGCGCTGGGAATCCGAGTAAACTGTTCCTTATGAGCCGGACACAAGATACCTCCGTGCTTGACCGGATGCTCGACCCCTTGACCCGCTGTCTGGACGAGGCGTCCGCACAGCGGGTCGTGGAGTTGAGCACGGCCCCAGTCGTTCGATGGTTCTCCAGTGCGAACCGATCGTCTCCTAGCAGGCATTCCGGGAAGTTCTTCACTTCGACCGCCCGCCCCAAAGCTCGCCCTCGCGCCAGTGCCTGCCGCAAAAAGGGCAACACATCGAGGTGGTTGGCGATCAGGCGCTTGTCGTCGTGCTCACTCATCGGCCAGTAGGTCCAGAAGTCCATCTGGACCAGCCGGCGGAGATGCGCCAGCCGCTCGACCACGGCGGGCAACTGCCGGTAGCTGCGCTCCGTGATCACCGTGTTCGTACACGTGATCACCCCTTCGAATGCCTCGAGGTTCTCGAGACCTCGTAAGGTCTTCTCGAACGAGCCCGGCACTTTGGTATGGCATCGTGCGTCTCGGCATCTGCTGCTGTGACGCTGACGAAGTATTCGTCGATCCCCGCGTCGACGAGCTCCCGGCAGTATTCCGGGTCCGCCAGGCGCATTCCATGGGTCTGGATGCGCACGTGTTCGAAGCCGTTCTGCCGCGCCACGCGCGCCAGGTCGGGGAGATCCCTCCGCAGGGTAATCTCTGACCCGGTAAGGATGAGTCCATCCCGCACCCTGTTGACACGGTTGTACTCGAGCAGCTCGCGAAAGCGATCCATGGACTCCGGTTCGAGCCGGTCCATGGTCCCCTCGATCATGCAGTGTTCGCAAAGCAGGTTGCACCGGAAGTGCATCGTGAGCTCGACGTACCGGTCGTGGTCGAAAAGTCCCATCGATGCCTCCCTCGCAATCCTTCACATCTGCCAATACAAATCATCACGGGACTCAGCTCAATTGCTTGATCACTCCCGTGTGAGCGCCACCGTAGAACCGGTCGTCGAGGGGGACGCCCATTTTCGCGGTGATCGTCCGGATGAGGTTGCCCAGTGGCACCTGGTTATCGCAGGCGACGTGCCCGGCGTGCTTGATACCGAGCGCAGACCCGCCCGTCAGCAATGCCGGCAGGTCCTTCTTGTAGTGGGCGGCCGGGCCGCCGTTGGTCGTGCCCCAGAGCGCCAGCGTGTGATCGAGAACGGTGCCGTTCCCCTCGGGCATGTTCTTGAGCTTCGACAAGAAATAAACCCAGTCCTCCATCTGCCAGGCGTCGATCTTGGTCCACCAGCGCAGCTTTTCCTCTTCGCCACCGTTGTGGGTGATCGTGTGCAGGTCCCAGGGCACGCCGCGCTCGCGAATCGTGTTGTTATTGATCGGCGTGCCGTTCAGCGAGTCGCGCACCTGGTAAGTCACCAGGCGCGTGCTGTCCGTCTGGAGCGCCAGGGCCATCACGTCGAACATTGACCGGAACCAGCCCAGCTTGGCCTTGGCGTAATCGATCGGGGCGACCTCCGGTTTGGGCTTGGCGAGCCAGCGGGCGTCCATCGCGAGCTGATTCTCGACGTCGCGAATCGAGGCCAGGTATTCACCGAGCTTCGCCCGGTCGGCCGCGCCCAGGCGGCCCTCCAGTGCGCGTGCGTCCTCGCGGACGCCGTCGAGCACGCTGCCTTGCTCCGCCGCATGACGCTTGCGCGCGGCCTGTTCGGCCGGACTATCGGGCCGGAACAGCCGGTCGAACACCACTTGCGGCCGATCCTCCGGGGTGATGGGGGTACCGTTCCGGGTCCAGGATAACGTTCCGTCGCCCAGTCCACCGAAGCCCGTTTGCCGGGTGCAGCTCAGGACCAGCACCGGGAACCGCGTCTTCCCCTCCTGGCGCTCCGCGATCAACTGGTCGGCCGAGGTGCCGTATTTCCCCTTGTGCGGATCGACACCGGTGAGGAAACAGTGCGACGAGGAATGGCCGCCGATCACCGAGTGCAACCCGGTGAAGAGGGTTGTCTCCTTGCGGAACGGCTCCAGCGGCTTGACCGATTCCGGCAACGTGTAGTCGAGGCCGGTCTGTTCGGGCGTGGCCGTGAACGGGTTCATGCCCATGCCCCAGAACGTGAAGACCGTTCGAGGCGGGATCTCGCCGGCCGCGAGTTCCCCGGCCTTGCTGTAGGACGTCCGGTTCACCCCCATCGCCTCCAGCCAGGGCAGGGCGATCATGGCCCCCGACCCTCGCAGGAACGCGCGCCGATCCATCATCCACTTTCTGCGGAGGGTATTCATGCCAGGGACCTTCGAGGGTTGGAGGTTATCGGGTTTGAAACGCGCGTGTGGCCACAATCGCCTGAAGCATTGCCTGCAAACGATAGTCCTCCGCACTCGTGCTCGTCAGGATCCCATTGACCAGTTCCTGGTCCGCCGCGCCGACGGGCCGACCGAGTGCATAGGCAAGCAACTTTTCGGTGAAGCCCTTGAGAAACTTCGGCTTCTCTTCGAGCAGAATCCGCTTGAACTCGCTCAGCGTCTGGAACGACTGGCCCCCCGGCATGATGCCGGATGGGTCAATCGGCGGGTCGCCCTTGCCTCCCTTGCGGCCCTCGCCGTTCTGGCGCTCGCGCCAGGAGCCGATGGCATCGTAGTTTTCCAGCGCCAGACCGAGCGGGTCGATCTTGGTATGGCAACTGGCGCAGAAGGCGACCGACCGGTGCTGTTCGAGCCGTTGGCGCACCGTCAAGTTCTTCCCTTTGATGACCGGTAAGTCACCCGCGTTGGGCGGAGGGAGTGCCGCGGGAGTGTTCCAAAGCACGTCGAGAACATAGGCGCCGCGACGAACTGGCAGCGTGCGCGTCCCGTCCGCCAGATACGTCAGCAACCCGGCCATGCCGAGAATGCCACCGCGTTGGTGCTTGGGCTGGAGCGGTACGCGACGGAATTCCTCGCCCTTGACCCCGTCGATACCGTAGTGCCTGGCCAGGCGCTCGTTAACGACCACAAAGTCACTATCAATCACGTTAACGGCTGACAGATCGCCCCGCAACAGTTCGTGGAAGAACTCGAACGGCTCGCGGCGGCTCGCGTCCCGGAGGGCGTCGTCATAGTTTCTGTACTGGTTTGTGTCGACCATCACCGAGTCGAAATCACGGACGCGCATCCACTGGCCGACGAAGTTCTCAACGAACTGCCGCGCCCTCGGGTCGGCGATCATCCGCTTGACCTGCTCACGGACCACAGCAGGCTCGTGGAGCCGTTTCTCGGCCGCGAGCTGCGTCAGTTCCGCATCGGGCACCGTACTCCACAGAAAGTACGACAGGCGGTTGGCCAGCTCATGATCGCTCAAGGGGCGTGGTTTGCCGTCGGGCGCGGCCGGCTCGTCCAGGAACAGAAATGCGGGCGAGACGAGAACGCTCGCCAGCACGGCACGCACGGCATCGGGGAAGGACTTGCCTTCGTGTTCCTGCACCGTCTGAACGCGCCGGACCTGGGTCTGGATTTCCTCCTCCGACACCGGCCGGCGATAGGCCCGAGGGAGGAAGCGGGTAAAGATCTCGCGGGTGTCTTTCGCGTCGCCCGAATCCGTTCCTATGAAGAGAATCTCCTGGGCCGCTTTCGTGGGCCAATCGGTGAGCGGGCCTTCGACGTCGATGTATTCGTACCAGAGGTGTTGGACATCCTTCAGATCGATCTCTGGGTTCAGGTGGTTTACGGGTCCCCGGAATTCGAGGGCGAAGCGGTAGAGGTTCTCGTACGCCTCGTTCCGTTTCTTGAGCGCTTCGGCGACCTTCTCCGGCGGTTGCTTGGTCTCGAGCGCCTGCGAGTACGCGCCCGCCGAATTACGTCCGGCCCAGTAGAGCCGCCTCATCTCGGGATGGGTCCGGATGAGCTCTTTCCCGTCATCGTGAAACCCGCGCCAGGGGTGATAGATGTTCCACCGGAACCGTAAGTCCGGATTGAACCCCTCCCCGCCACGGCGGAGGAACACGGTCTGCTCGTAGACTGCGGGCTGATCCAGCGGCGCATCGATCGTGAACGCGAAGCTGCGCCGGAGCTCTCGCGACTGCGGACAGTAATCGACCTGAACGCGAACGGCGTCGACCGCAAAGCTGCCGTTTCCCCGGCTCGCCCCAGCGCGGATACGGAACCGATACCAACCGTCGCGCTTGACCACCTTTTGGAGCACTTGTTGGACCTGGCCGCCTCCCAGCCCCTCGGCATAGGGCCAGGCGGCGACGATCTCGACACCCCCGTCGCGCCGGACGTTCAGGTCATACGGCTCCGGCCCTCGCTCCACGTCGGGCAACGGCCGCTTCTCGTTCTTGATCAGATCGGAGAACTTGATGTCTCCCCGGTCGAGGACTTCCTCCATCGTCGTCGTGGGCTTCGGGCTCTTGCGCAGCAGCCCGGAGTCGTCGAGGGCCTTGATCCGAAACTGGTTTGCCTTGACCGGTTCAGCGGGCAGTGCTTCGCGGACCACGAGCTCGGCCACATCCAGATAGGCTTGCAACTGCGATTTATCGAAGAAGAGCGCCGCTCCGCCGCGGTCGAAACCGTCGACCTTGCCGTCGGCCGGCAGCTCCTGCTCGATCTTGCGGGCGAATTCGTCGTCCAGGTGGAACAGATCGCGCACGGTGTTGGCATACTCGGTCCGATTCAGCCGCCGCATCGGCGTCCGCCCGGCGGTCGTCTGCGCCCGTTTCTCGGCGTTGCGCAGCTCCTGGTTGACCCATTCCACCACCGCAAACGCGTCCCCGGGATCGGGCTTCGATTTCGTCTTGGGCATCTTCCCGAGGTTGATCTGGTCGATCGCCTCGCGCCACCGGTCGGCCGTCTTGCCGAGCAGGAAATCCGTGTCCAGGTCATCGACCCGGAACCCGGCCTTCGCCGAGCTCTCGTCGTGGCATTCGAAGCAGTGCCGCTCGAGGAACGGCCGGACCCGTTCCTCGTACGTCTTCCGGCTCTCAGCGGACAAAAAGGGACTTGCCTCCGGGAGTTCAGCAGCCGCTCCACGCCCGCAGAAAACCAGCGCGAGCGTCAGTCCGAGAAAGGTTCCCGCGGCTCCAATTCCCGCGACACGCGAACGCAAAACCTGCCCCGAATGATTCGGATCGGATGCAGAGGTATTCATGGGATGGGGCTCTGGCCGGGTGGGTGTTGGCGGAGGATCATCGGGGCAAGATTCTGAACCGCGGGTTTGTCGATTTTAAGCTTCCTTTTTTCGAGCGTCCACCCGGCGTACTGGGTCTGCGAATCATTGGCTCCCGTACGCCGTCAAGACGACGCGCGATTTGATCTTGGCCACCTCAATGGCGGGTTCTGGTCCGGCATGAAATCAGGGTGATTTGCGAGGTCTGCGTCAGCCCGCAGTCTCTTTGCGGCCGACTTTTCCTGATCATAACGCGATCGTGGGAATTCCGGCGTTTTCGCTCTCTGCGGACCTGGGCGCTTTGCTCGGAGGAAACCCGGGCACGCTGAGCTGGCCGAGGATTTGGGCATCGGTCGTTTTGCTGAGGAACCGGACGGAATTGTCGCCAAACAGGAAGAGGGCTCCGGGCTTCGCCGGATTGTCGTAGCTCGTCGCGGTTGCGTTGACCCCTCGCGCAGGGTCACGCAAGTTGCTTGGGTCGCCTCACGGCTTGAAGCCGTCGGCGACCTCGCCGGCGAGAATGGTGTGGACCGTGCCCTCGGAGTGATTGTCGATACGATGGAGTGCGCCCCGTCGCACATGCAGTTACCAGGAATCCATCACGGCAGCCGAATCCGATCCCTGGTTTTCCGGGGACCTCCGCGGTAACCTCGGCGCAGTGGGAGCGCAACCATTTTCATCGGTCCGATCGAACGCGATCCGCGACGCGGACTCACCATCGGAAGGAGGGACGGGATATGGCCGATTGGAACAAAGACTGGAACGCGCTGACCGACAAGCCTATGGCCGTTATCCAGGATAGGAAATTCAAGGAACTGCCGGGCCGCGAAGATGCCGTGGCCGCGATGAGCCGGATGTTCAAGGCCACGACCAGTCAGGATACCTGCGACCCGCAAGCCGCGCCGCGCGCCAGCAAGGCGACCGAAAAAGACAACATGGAATTGCGGAACGAGAAATTTGGCAAGAATCTCAAGCTGTTCAAGACCGATAGCGCCAAGATGATCGCGGCGCTCAAGAAGATGCTCGCCGCCACGTCCAAGAACACCGAGCCCGAACTCTACCGCAACCTGAAGATCGTCATCACCGGGACTGCGGCGTTCGTCGCGCGCATGGAGCAGCACGCGAAGACCTGGGCCAACAACGCCAAGGATACGAAATCCTGGGACAAGGTGCAGGAGGTCAAGGACCCCACCGAGAGAAAGGCCGCCTCGGAGCAGAGGGCGGTCGAGATCAGCCTGCGCGACATGAAGGTCAGCCTCAATGCGTCGCTGAAGAAGGCCTTGGCCGCCGTTCAGCAGGTCAAGGCCGATCCGACGGTCGACACCTACAACACGCAGATCGACAAGGGCGGTCGCGACCTCTACATGTCGCTGGTCGCCATCCAGAAGATCAAGGGGAACCCGGAGCTGGCCTCAACGTTCAAGGCGAAGAAAATCCCCCTCCCCGGGACACTGCTCAACGAGATCAAGCAATACGGCGAGAGCGCCGGGAGCTATCGGACACTGCCCGATAACTCCACGCCGGTCCAGGTCAAGGCCCAGATCAAGGACTTCAACGGGCTCGTCAAGCGCATCGCCGCGCACTTTGCCAACCTCATCAAGAGCTGACGGCCCCGTGGACCCGACGGCGTCCTCCGCAAACGCCACGTCGTCGGGTGCGCCCGAGTCATGCGGCCTGGCACCGCCCCGATCCCGGTCTGTCCGGTCATCGGTGCCTTGCGCTTCGATGCCAATCCCTCCCGGACCCGCTGTAGTGGGCGCGTCCGGCATCTTACCGCGAAAGTGGGCCGAATTCCGGGGATTGTGCCACGGCAAAACCTCGTCGATCAGCGCGCTCGTCCGCGCGCCGAGAACCTCGAACGGCCAGCGCGGACGTCGCGGAGCTCGCTGCCGGTTTCGAACCGCGTATCACGGGGTTCCGATAGCAACGGAGAAAAAAACAACGATCTTCACCCTGACGGGTGTTTATCCGGCCGGTGGAGCCGCCGCCGCTCGATGCATCCGGGAGACTCGCCGCGCCCAATTCATCAACGCGGTGACTTTTCAGGGAGAGCCTCGCCTGCGGCTCGGTGATCCGGCGCATCGGACGAGACGGGATCGCGGCCGACACCGCTGACGACCAGCGCGAAGTCACAATCGAGGTCGGGTGTTTCCCGGTACTGATCGAACGCCAAGCGGTGGACGGCCACCTCGATCGTCCAGGTCCCGGCGGAAGGGCGGCTGACAAAGACGTTCTCGAGGTTGTTGGTCCGATCGGGCCGGCCGCCGGGCCCGGACCACAGCCCGGCGAGCAGGCCGTTGTTCCCGCGGTAGACGACGCCGTCCGGGGAGGTCACGGTCAGGTCGAGGTCGTTGACGAGGTGAGCCCCCGCGGCCGGCGATCCGGGGGGGTCGGTGTAGGCGAGCGTCGCCCGCAAAGCCGCCTCCCCCGGCACGACCCTGAGCCGGTAAGTGATCGCCTGCCGGCTCGCCAGGGGCGTGTCCTCGTCCACGACGAAGAGCCGGTCGCGGAGGAGGTCGAGGCGTCGCAGGTCGGCCACCCCCCAACCCTGGTGGGGCCGCGAGAACGGGGCCTGCTCGCCCTCGAACGGGTAGGCTGCGGCGGAGTTGATGAGCAGCGCCTTGGCGGTCGCGGCGTGCGGCCGGCGGTCGGAGACGGTCCGGCCGCGCGGCCAGGTCCCGAAGCGGTTGTCGGCCCACATCTCGAGCATCAGGCCGACGTGGCCGGCCGTCAGCGGCGTGGCGCAACTGGTGCCGCTGAAGGGAGCGTAGCTGGACCTCGTGGCGGCATCCGGCGCGATGATGCCGCTCGCGAAGTGCACCAGGTCGGGCTTGATCCGGCCATCCGACGCCGGGCCGAAGCTCGAGGCCCCCCAGGGACGGTGCTCGTCACGGGATTGGCTGCCCTGGTGGTCGGCCCCGCCGATCACGATCGCGTTCTTCGACCAGCCGCCCTCCATCGCGGTACGATGCCCGGAATTCCCCATCGCCTTGCACACGATCAAGTCGCGGTCGAAGACCGCCTCGTCGAGCTCGACGGAGTGGCAGTCGTAGTGCGTGAACTCGGAATGTCCGGTGGCGTCGGAGACGAAGACGACCGAGTACGGCGGCGCCGTGATCGAACGGGCGAGCGTGTCGAGGTCGTAGTGATCGGTCGACGGCATGGGCGCGGCGGCGAAGACGAGCAGCCCCTGGGGCAGAATCCCCCTCGCACGCGGATTACCCGTGCCGTCGCCGAAGAGGATCCCTGCGGTGGCGGTCCCGTGAAACGGGCTGCCGCCGAGACGAGGGACGGCGTACAACGTCGGCCGCGAGTCGAGGTCCACATGATCGTCCCGGACGTCGGTATCGATTACTGCCCCCCGCACCCCTCGGCCCCGGTAGCCGCCGGTCGCCTCGACGTGGTCGGCCCCGAACAGGGAGCGGACGTCACTCAGCGTCATGATCGCGGCGCCGGCGGCTTCGCCGACCGCACCCCCCGCCTGACCGCCCCCGGCATCACCGCGGTACGGCTCGATGAACGACACCGAATCGCACCGGGCCAGCGCGAGGATCATCGGATCGCTGAGCTCTGCGGTAACCCGGTACTTCCTGGGGTGCACGGGCATCAGGCGGAAGGAACGACCGGCCGGATCAGGGATTCGTACCGCATCGGCCACCCCCCCATTCCGCTCGATGCGCGACACGGCCTCTTTCCTGGAAGCGGTCCCCTGGTCGAAGACCCGGATGTGGCATGGCACCGGTCGCCCGGGCTCGCCCCCATCCCCCGGGCCGCGAGCGAGCAAGCCCGGGGCGATCTTGTACGCGGGATGATAGGGCCCGACCCAGCGGACCTCGGGCATGGCCGCGAGCCTGTCCCGAACGTCCGGGCTGCACTCAACGAGGTAGGCGTTCTCGGGGATGTAGTCGAGCCGTGTGACGCCCAGCTCGGTGAGCCGGGCACAGACGGCCTGATCCGGGGCCGCTCGGAGCTGGACGACGACGACCCGGCTCGCCGCCGCCGCGGTCAGGTCGGGCGCGACATCAGGGACCTTCTCGAGCGGCTCGAACTCCACGCCCCGTAGCAAGATCCTGGGATGGGCTTCGACCGGAGGGCGGGCGGCGACGGCGACCGTCCCCCGGGGGAGGCGGCGGCCCTCGACTCGCATCGCGACCTCGCCGTCGAACGTGGTTCGCAGGGCTTCGGTCAGTGTATTCCATCGACCGGGCTGCCCCAGGGCGGCCTCCGCGCCCTCGGGGAAGAAGACGGCCGGCTCGAACCGATCGGCCGCGTGGCCTTCCGCACGCATGACGAGCCGCGTGCCGCGGGCATCGGGGCGGCAGACCGGCGTCAGGCCGAGCCAGTATTCGCCGGGGCGGAGCCGGATGCCCAGCCCCTCGGCTCGAATCTCGTTGAAGCCGTCCCGCGGCTTCACGACGACCGAGACGATCCTCCCCTTGCGCGGGTCGTCCGCCGGTCGAGGTCGTTCGGCCCTCCCCTCGCGGAGAACGACGTTGAGCCTCCCCTTGATGGACGGGGGCTTGCCGCCCGGAGCGGTGGCCGGGCTCCTGAAGTAGACGGAGATTGCGTCGATCTCCCACCCGCCGGGAGGGACGGTGACGCCCGAGACGACGTACGACGAGGCTTCGGGCTGGCCTTCGACCTCGGCACCGACGAACGCGGCAGCCAGGTCGCCCAGGTACGGTTTCGGCGCCGCGAGCCTGGACCGGTCGACCAAGACCTCTCGGCCCGTTGCCCCGGCCTGGTCCGTCGCTCCGGCGATGATGGCCCCCACAGTCAGGAGCGGGATCAACATGGCGCACCCTCACGAGGATTCGGCCGACCTGGTCCATCGACGGAGAAGTGATCATTCTCCATGCGGCTCACCGACTCGAGGCGGGAACCCAGCGGTAGAGCGTCGGGACCGAAACTCCAAGGCTCTGGGCCACGTCCCGGGGGGCCATCCCGCCCTTGAGGAGCTTGCGGGCCGACTCGACCTTCCCCGGGGTCATCCGCCGCTTGCGCCCTCCGACCCGCCCCCGCCGCCGCGCCGCGTCGAGTCCGGCCCGGGTGCGCTCGGCCATCAGCTCCCGCTCCATCTGGGCCAGCGACGCCATCACGTGGAAGAAGAACCGGCCCGCCGGGGTCGTGGTGTCGATGCCGTCGGTCAGGCTGCGGAACTGGACCCCACGGTCCTGCAGGTCGGACACGAACTCGACCAGTCCCTTCACCGTCCGCCCCAGCCGGTCCAGCTTCCAGATTACAAGCACGTCGCCCGACCGGAGGTGCGACGCTACGTCCGCAAGGCCCGGGCGGTCCCCGTTCACGGCCGACGCCTTGTCGGTAAAGACCCGCCTGCACCCGGCCTTCTTCAGGGCGTCGAGCTGGAGGTCGAGCGACTGCTCGTCGGTGGAGACCCGGGCGTAACCGATCCGCATGGGAACCCTCCCGCCAGCTTTCTCGAAACCCATCGTAGCCGTACACTGCCGAGAATTCATCCCGAGAACGGATTCTGAGAAGCGGAATGCCCTGGTTTTGCCGTCGCCGGCTTTGAGCCGTCGGGGCCTCTCGGAACCCTTCGTTTGCGAGAAGACCGGGGCAAGCGCTCCCCGGAGGAGACCGCCGTGCCCATCGGGTTCCTCACCGAGGCGGAACGCGAGCGGCTCGACAACTTCCCCGCCCAGATCGTCCCCGGCGACATCGAGACCTACTTCACCCTGTCCCGTGCGGACCATGCTCAGATCCCACGCACCACTTCGGCCGCCAACCGTCTCGGGTTCGCCCTCCAACTCGGCACGCTCCGCTTCCTGGGCTTCTGCCCGGACGACCTGAGCACCGTCCCCGAGGCGGTCGTCACGTTCGTGGCGGAGCAACTCGACATCGCTCCGGGCGATCTGGGGCGGTATGGCCGACGCGGCCAGACGCGGACGGAACACCTCCGGCAGATCCGGTGTTACCTCCGCTTCCACAAGGCCACGGCCAGAGACCTGGCCCAGCTCGAAAGCTGGCTCGTGGACCGCGCCCTCGAGCATGACCGTCCAACCTTGCTGCTGCGCCTGGCTGGCGAACATCTCCTGAGCCTCCGGGTCGAGCGGCCGGGGATCACCCACCTGGAACGCGTCATCGCCTCGGCCCGACAGCGGGCCCAGCAGGAGACCTACCGACGGCTGGGCGCGATCCTGACCAGGGACTGCAAGTCCCGGCTCGACGGCCTGCTGACTGTCGACGCCGACACCGGGCGCTCCAGCCTGGCCTGGCTCCAGCAATCCGCCACGACATACTCGCCGCCGATGATCCTCGCCACCCTGGAGAAGCGGGCCTGCTGCCGGCAATGGGGTGTCGACCGCTGGGACGTATCGTCGCTGACCCCGAACCGCCTGAAGTTCCTGGCCCAGGTCGCTCGTCGGTCCACGAACCAGGCCCTCCAGCGGATGCCCGAGCAACGGCGTTACCCGATCCTCGTCGCCTTCCTCCTCCAAACCCTGGTCGACCTGACCGATGAGGCGCTCGACCTGTTCGACCGCTGCCTCGCGGAGGCCTACCACCGGGCCAGTCGCGACCTGGAGGACTTCCGGCTCTCGGTCGCCCGCTCGACGAACGAGAAGGTCCAGCTCTTCCGCGAGATCGGTCGGGTGGTTCTCGATCCCAAGGTCAAGGATGCGGACCTGCGACGAACCATCTACCGCCGCATCCCCCCGAATGAACTCCGGGACGCCGTCGAGGAGTCCGACCGGATCATCCGGCCCCTCGACGACCACTATTTCGACTTCCTGGAGAGCCGTTACAGCTACCTCCGCCAGTTCACCCCCGAGTTCATCGATGCTCTTGCGTTTCACGCCAGCGGCGATTCGCCCTTGATCGGGGCCGTGGACCTGCTCCGTCAGCTCAACGCCGAAGGACGGCGTGTCCTCCCCGAGGAAACGCCACTTGAGTTTGTCCCCGCGCGGTGGCGGCCCTACGTCAATGACAACCCCGACCCGACGAAACGCCGTCACTACTTCGAAACTGTGCGTGCTGTGGGAGCTGCGAGGAGCCTTGCGGGCGGGGGATGTGTGGCTGGAAAGGAGCCGCCGCTACGCCGACCCCCAGACCTATCTGATCCCCCGGGAGGGTTGGCCCGGCCTCCGGGCCGAGGTGTGTCGTGAGATCCAGGCCCCGGAAGACGGAACGGATCGTCTGCGCGAGCGTGAGAAGGAGCTGAGCGGGCTCCTGGACCGGGTCGAGGCCTTGCTCGCCAAGGGCGGGGACGTCCGCATGGAGGGCAACGACCTGGTGGTCTCCCCCTTGGAGGCGGAGCAGAAGCCGGAGAGCACAGCGGAGTTGGAACGACTCATCGATGAGCGGTTGCCGTTAGTCGAACTGAGCGAGTTGCTCATCGAGGTCGACGGCTGGACGCGCTTCAGCGACGACTTCGAGCACGCCGGGGGGACGGAGCCGCGGAGCCGCGAACTCCGGAGCCACCTCTATGCGGCGGTCCTTGCCCAGGCCTGCAACCTCGGCTCGACCCGCATGGCGCGGATCTCCGACCTGACCTACCAGAAACTGGCCTGGTGGACGAACTGGTACGTCCGCGACGAGACCCTGAAGGCCGCGACGACGAACCTCGTCAACTTCCAGTACCACCAGCCGCTGAGCCGGTTCTGGGGCAGCGGGACGCTGTCCTCATCCGACGGTCAGCGTTTCCCCGTCTCCGGAAAGGTTCGGATGGCCACGGCTCTGCCGCGCTACTTCGGCTACGGCAAGGGGGTGACCTTCTACACCTGGACCGCGGACCAGTTCTCGCAGTATGGCACCAAGGTCATCCCCACCACAGTCCGGGACGCAACCTACGTGCTCGACGAGATCCTCGACAACGAGACCGAGCTGCCGATCCTGGAGCACACGACCGACACGGCCGGCTATACCGAGATTGTCTTCGCCCTGTTCGACCTGCTTGGCTTGCAGTTTTCCCCACGCATCCGCGACCTTGGGGACCAGCGGCTGTTTCGCATGGAGCGTGAGAAGCGACACCCTCGCCTGGGGCCTCTGCTCAAAGGGCGGATCAACCGCGATCGGATCCTGCGGCAATGGGATGACCTGTTGCGGGTCGCCGGTTCGCTGAAACGCGGCTGGGTTACCTCGTCGCTGCTGATCGGCATGCTCCAGTCCTACCCTCGCAAGAATCGGCTGACCCGGGCCATGCAGGAATACGGCCGCCTGGTGAAAACGATCTTCATCCTGCGTTACCTGGAAAGCGAGCAACTCCGGCGGCGGATTCAAGCCCAGCTCAACAAGGGCGAGGCCCTCCACGGCTTGCGGGAGTTTCTCCTGTTCGCGAACAAGGGGACGCTCCGGAAGAAGCAGGAGGAGGAGTTGATGAACCAGGCGGGCTGCCTGAACCTGGTGACCAACGCGGTGGTGACCTGGAACACGGTCTATATGGCGGCGGTGGTCGACCGTCTCCGGGCCGAGGGCAAGACAGTAAACGAGGAAGACATCGCTCGTCTCTCCCCGGCCCGCTACGAGCACATCAACCCGTACGGCAAGTACCGTTTCGAGGTCGAGGATGGCTTGAGCCGCTCCCGCCTGCGGCCGCTCCGCCAGCCTTCTGAACAAAAGTCCCGATGAAGAGCGTTGTTTTTTTCTCCGTTGCTATCGGAAGCCCATCACTCTCGCACAACGGAGTCCGATATAACGCCAACGAATCGAAGGCAGGCCGGAAGGAGTTCCTGGGGGACGAGGGAAAGAGCGAAAATCGCCAGTCTCCAGGACCGACCCGAAAGCCTGCCCGCCTCGTTGGATCTCAACGGCAGAGGGGACGATCCTCGTCGAGGAACTCGGGAAAGCTCTTGCCGAAGCGCTGGCGAAATGCACCCGGCGGAAGGAATTCGATCGGTGCATCGGAGCTGACCTGGAACACGTAGGCGAACTTGTCCTGGAGTCCGCGAGAGTCGGCGCCCAGCCGGCCTGCCGCGGAGATCAACACGGCACGGTCATGATCAAGCGGCAAGAACACGCGGAGGGGGTCACCCGTTTTCGCGTTCCAGAGCCGAAGCGTGCCGTCGGCGCTGGTCGAAGCCGCGAGCCGATGATCGGGGCTCCAGCTCACATTTTCCACCTCACCGGTGTGGGCCCACTGGTCCCACTTCGAGGCGCTGGTGGTCAGGTCGTGACACCGCAATGCGCCTACGTTGTCGCCCACGAGGAGGGTTCCACCCTCGATGTCGACAGAAACGCTGGTCGCGCCGGAATCGGTTTTCGACAGGGGTACGGAGTTCAGCGCGTCCGACTTCCAAACCCTCGTTGAGACCGCGACCAAGCATCGGGTGATGATCGAACTCCTCGGCCGGTTCGATGAACTCGTTGTCGAATTCGACGAGTCGTGCCTGACGACGGGCTCCGCCCTCTGAGTGACAAAGACGGATGAGCGCGCACCTCGGAGCTCTCGATACAGCCTTCGTCAATGTCGTCCTGAGGAGATCAATTCGATCAGAGCATCGAAATCGACCGGTTTTGCGAGATGATGATCGAAGCCCGCGATGCGGGAACGCTCACGATCCTGTTCCTGGCCGTATCCCGAGACCGCGATGAAGACGCTCTCTCGAGAGCTTTCGTGCGTCCGTAGCTCGGAGGCCAAATCGTAACCGCTCATTCCAGGCAGGCCGATATCGAGCAAGACCATCTCGGGCCGGAATACATCGGCGATCTCAATGGCCGCGGTCCCCTCATGGGCAATTTCGACCTCGTGACCCACCAGCCTGAGCAGCCTCGCAAGCCCGATTGCCGAATCGACGTTGTCGTCGACGACAAGAATACGTCTCGACGGACTCCCGGAGTTCAACGTGCTTCGGTTCCGTTCGCCCTTCGAGGGCTTCGATTCGGTGATCGCGGGCAATCGGACTGCGAATTCGCTCCCCTTGCCGAGGCCCTCGCTCGATGCCCATACAGTTCCGCCGTGCATCTCGACGAGCTTCTTGACCACGGAGAGCCCAATGCCCAGGCCGCCTCGCGTCCTGTCGAGCGATTTGTCGACCTGCGAGAACATCTCAAAGACCTCCGTAAGCATCTCGGGCGAGAGGCCAATGCCGTTGTCCTTCACCTTGATGACGACGCCGCCGTCCTCGGGCTGGGCCGTCACGATGATCGTGCCCCCGGGGTCGGAATACTTTGCCGCGTTGACGAGGAGGTTGGTGATGATCTGCTCCAGCCGTGTGGGGTCGGCGTTCACCCGCGACAACCCGGTCGAGATGGAGACGTTCAGTTCGTGGTTCTTCTCCTGGATCAGGGGCGCCGAGGCTTCGACGGCGCGCGTAACGACGGGCCCAACGTGGGTGGGCTCCTTCTTGAGGTGGATCTTGCCGCGATTGATGCGGGAGATGTCGAGGAGGTCCGCGATCATGTGGGACAGGTTCTGGACCTGTCTGGCGATGACCTCTTTTGACCACGCGATGGTCTCCGCGTCGGCATCCACGCGGAGCGAGAGCTGGGACGCGCTGGCGATCGCGGAAAGCGGGTTGCGCAGCTCGTGGGACAGCATTGCGAGGAACTCGTCCTTGCGTCGATCGGCCTCCTTACGGGCTTCTTCCGCCTGCAACTCGGCCGTTCGGTCGCGGAAGATCTTGACGAAACCCCTGGTGTTCCCGGCGTCGTCCTTGAGAGGCCGCATGACTCCGTCGCCCCAGAAGCGACTGCCATCCTTTTTCATGTGCCAACGGAGATTGTCCGCCCGGCCCTGGGCGAGTGCCTTATTCGCTTCTTTGTCAGCCTGGCCGGCCTCACGGTCCTCCGGCGTGAAGATGACGTCGGCCGACTGGCCGGTGAACTCGGCTTCGGACCAACCCATCAGCCGCTCCGCGCCCACGTTCCACGACGTGACCCGTCGCTCGATATCGGTCGTGAAGATCGCGTAATCCTCAGCGCTCTCGACAATGAAACGGAACAGTTCCGCCCGCTCGCGTTGCGACTCATCAGCCTGGGCTCGATCGTCTACCATGGGCTAAGCTCCAGGCCGTTCCTTGCCATCTCACCATCACGCGCACCTCGAAAGGCCTGCAATTCCAACGCCAACTATTTAAGTTGGTTCACATTTTAGGTGATCTCAGAGTCTTTCCCGGAAGTGGAGCGGAGCCAGAAAAGGGGGAATGGCTCCGAGTCTTCGAGGTGCCTGTCCCCCTTTTCTGGCGGAGTGGGCGTGAAAATGGGGACTGGCACCGTCCGAAGACGGCCGGAGCCAGTCCCCATTTTCACGCTCCCGGGACGTGTGGGACAGACTCTCAGGCCTCAAATCGGCCTGAACCTAAAAACCAACGACATGCACGAAATACCATGTGTTCCCAGACGGCGTCATGGACAATCAGTCACTCGATATTCGCTCGATCCCGCGGACGCAGGTCGTACGACCGAGGTCTGGCCGCGGGCAAAAGCGGGACTATAATGATCCGGCCGAAAACAACGTGTCAGGCAGTCCATCAAACGAGGACAGGTCGATTGGCATCGACTCAATTCCGTTTCGCGGACCGAGCAGATGGCATCGACTCAATTCCGTTTCGCGGACCGAGCAGAATCGCGTTAAAGACGCAGGTCGACGAGTAGGAAAGCGCGGCCACGGCCTGAGAACTGCGTTAACGCTTGCGAAGCGTGCGGCGACCAAGAGCCAAGCCGATGGAGGCATGCCCTGATGACCCGTTCGGTGACCCCCAACAGTGGACGAGCTGAGATCCAAGTGAATGCCAACGACCGCGACGCGCCGACGCCTGAAGCTGCGCCGATCCTCTCGATCGACGATTTACGGCTGGTGGTCTTCATTATCCGGTGTGCAAGAATCATTGCGTTTCTCCAGCGCGTCGTGCCCGGAAAATACTTGCCACCGCGCGAGGACCGGGTGCCGGGGTCGTTGTTGAAACGGTTGATTCACGAGTTGAAGAAGCTCATTCCGAAGTGGAAATGGACGTCGTCGGCGCGCGCGATTCCGCGTTCGCCTGCCAAGCTCGGCGACGAATTCTTTTACGCGATCACAGCCCTCCGCACGAGCCGCCTCGAACTCTGGCGGGCCGGCTATACCGAGTGCGTCGCAGTTCTGGACGAAACATACTTATTGCTGTATTCGATAGGAATCCGAGCGACTCAGCGGAAACGCCGCTCCAAAGCGCAGCGACTCGACACCCCGGCGCCGTGAACCGTCTTGCCGTGCTGAGGGGCGGCTAAGCATCGTCTTTGTCCCATGCGCGATCGGGTCAACGTGCTCGACCAAGCGGCAATCTCAGATATTCGCGATGAGGTCGTAATACTCGTCATCCTCGTTCTTCCCGCCGTGGCCCTTGCCGATCGGCTCGATGCTGGCGACGAATTCGACCGACTTGATCCACTTGACCATCTTGTAGCCCAGCTGGTTCTCGACACGCAGCCGTAGCGGTGCGCCGTGGAGCCGTTCCAGCGGGGCCCCGTTGCGCTCGTAGGCAAGCAGGCTCTGCGGATGGAGCACGTCGGTCAGGCTGTGGCAGTCGTAGTACTCGCCGCCGCAGAGGCCTTCGCCGAAGGAACGGAAGACGACGCACCGGGCCTCGGGCGCCGGCCGGACCAGTTCGACGAGCGTCGAAAGCGGTAAGCCGCCCCATTGGGCGATCCCCGACCAGCCCTGGCTGCAGTGGTGCATCGTCGTCTGCTCCTGCTTGCCGAGCGAACGGATCTCATTCATCGAGAACTCGACCGGGTTCTGGACCAGTCCAGGGACCTTCAAGCGGTATTCGCGGAACCCTTCGTCAGCCAGGTGCAGCCACTCGGCGGACGTCGGCAGCTTCCCGTTGGGCCAGAGGTGCGGGGAGATCTGCTCTCGGCTGTACTGGGCGCGCGGGGCCATCGGGTCCAGCGTCACGCTCATCACCCGCTCGACGAGCCAGCGAGCAGCGTACTGTAGGGCTCGGGGGCGGTGCCACGAGATCCACTGTGCGGCCACACAGGCCAGCACGATCAGCACGATCCCGACAGCGCCGAGGATCGGCCCGGGGATGCCGGTCTCGTCGGTGCCCATGACGATGTGCTCCATGTTCCGGACCAGTCCCGTGAGCACCACCATCGCGACGTGGACGGCGATGAAGCCGAGGTAGGAGAGGAGAAGGAGGAAGTGGATCGAGCGAGCGCCCTGCCGCCCGCCGAAGAGGCGGGCATACCACCGGAAGCGGCTGTCAACGGCCGGCAACATGGCCAGGCCGGTCAGGATTGACAGCGGTGGCAGGACGAACACCGCGGCGAAGTAGGCCAGATGCTGGAGTGAGTTGTAGCGGTAGAAGCCGTCGGGCTCGGGTGGCATGTGGAACGTCGCGTAGTGGACCAGCACCGCCCAGGCCTCCGGGACGATCTGCCAGGCGTGGGGCACGATCCGACGCCATTGGCCCGTGGCGCAGAGCAGCGTTACGAAGACGAGTCCATTGGCGACCCAGAGCAAGGCCACCAGGAAGTGCCAGTGACGCGCGATCCCAACGGTATGCCGGCCCCCGGGCAGGGCGAGCCACGGCGAGACATAACGCGCGTCGTCCTTGGCCGTCCAGACGCGATCCGTAGGGACCTTCACGGGGGTTAGCCGAAGCCATTCCGAACCGGGCGCGCAGTGGACGGTCCCATAAAGCCGTGGGTGGTCCATCAGGATGGACAGCCCGCTCCGGATCATGAAGATCATGAACAACAGGTTCAGGTAATGGGCGGCCCGCAGCCAGAGCGGGAACCCGTGCGGCCCCTCGGCCGAGGCCGGGTCGCGCGGGCCGCTCACCGGAGGCAGGCCCGCGACGGCGTACTGGACCCACGCCACGACTACCGGCGCCAACGCCAGGGCGACGAGCAGGGCCAACGCCGAGGGCCGGATCCATAAGCAGAGCCGGCGGTCGGCCGGGAACGCCATTTCGTTGTGGGTCAGTGACATCTTTCCTCCCGATACGGCTGAACTCCTAGACTAACCCCAAGCTCGCCACACGCATAACTATATGAAATCTATCGCTCGCGTTTCGGATTTGTATTAAACGGTGACCGCCTACACTAACCCGACGCGCGAGCGAGGGATAAATACATAATGTCCTCGCTCGCGCTTCGGGTTATCGTTCATAAGGATGGGCATTTGTGATGTGTGTAATGTTATCATAGGCGGCTCCAGTCAAACGATAGTAGCCTCGCTCCAACCGCCGACCGCGCGCATTGGCGAGGATTGAGACGCAAATCCGACGCCCGTCAGCCGCTCGCGAGTTCGCCTGCGGGGTGGAACAGCAGGCGGCGAAGGAATGCTCCCCCCGCCGCACTTTCGGCGAGACGCGGAATCACCGCAAGCCACAAAGTATCGCACGACGCCGAGAAGAATCTTGACTCGACGAACGCCGTCCTGACATCATGATTGCGATCGGGTACCTCTCTGAATGCTCCTCTGCCGGAACAGAGAAGTTGAGTCGGGCCTGATTTGGGCTGTCGCCGAGCGTGCGACTCGACCGACATTCGGGCCTCGCCGTCCGTCCACGGGCCTCACAGTTTTCATGGGTTTCCGGCGGAGGACGGGATACCTGCGCGGGCAGTATCGCCGCATCTCGGGCCGATGGGAACAGGGCCGGCCTATGGACGCCCCTCGAAGGAGAAACCCCGCGTGTACACGGAACGACAGGTTCGCGAAACGATCGCCCTGTGCCTGGACATTATGGGGCGTTACTACAACGCTGGCCAGAATCCTCGAAGCTACACCATGATGGTCGCCGAGACCCAAGTCATGGCCGGCGGTGTCATGGAGTTGGGCCTCCGCTTTGAGGAGATTGATGCGCAGATCTTGCGCCCCGTGGGAAGTAAGCTCCTGGATCGCTTCGGACACGAGCTTGGTTCGAGGCTGTGCGCCGAATTCCTTAAAGCGTTTGACGATCTCTCGATAACACCGTCGGGGATGCTCGAGCAATCCTTTGTAACGCATCGCGGCCGCGGCTTACGGAACAGTTGATGTGCGATCCGCGCGCGTCGGCAAGCGCGTCGCCGAACGCCCGACCCCGCCGCTTGGGGCAGATGCGAGCTACGAACCCAGCCGGCTTCGGGCCGTTGCTGCGCCTGTTCGGAGGTTCGAAAGATAACGGCGGCGAGCCGCGGTCTTTCCCCCCCAGGAGCCGCGCCCGCCGCCTTCGGAGCCTGAGGCCCCAGGAATATTGGGAGCAATCGGAATGCCAAGCTGGCAGCGGCTCCCACCATGAAGCGCCACCACGTCGAGTTTCACAGCGAACGATTGGTTAACGGGACCATTCACGCGATCATGATCGCACTCGACGAGACTGAGATCGGGATCGCAGTCACTGGCGCGAAAGTTTCACGGAAGGGGTCTATCGGATACGGCTGAGCAAACACCGCAGCCGAGGAGAAAACCCCACGTCCACCTTCCTCAAACCCTGGCACGCACTGGCGGGTTTAACCCTCGTCGGGTTATCGGTCGCGGTGGCGCAGCAGGCTGGACAAAAGCCGGCGGCCCGCGTCATCGGCACAAACCAAATCGACCGCTACGAGGCGATCGAGCTGGTTCGCCGAGACGTCGCCCAACACCCGAGCAGCGTCGCAGACTGGGTGCTCCTCGGCGAGCTTGCCCAGGAGGTCGCAACAGACGCGCCCGCCGATCGCGCACCCGGCTACTACCGGCTGGCGCGCGAGTCGTTCGACAATGCCGCGAAGCTCCGACCCACCTCCTCGGTCGCTCGCCGAATTCGCACCGTGAAGATCACGCTCGGTTTTCGGGACGTTCGGATATACTACGATGGATCGGTCAAACGGCGTCCGGTCCCCGTTGAAACGCAGGAGTCGATCGCTTCGATGAATGAGCTTGCTTCAATCCACGAGTTTGTGCGTCGCCGGGGTGAGGTAAGCCGGCGTGTGTTCCTCGCGCACGCGAGTGCCCTGGCGGCGTTGCCCCACCTGGGTCGCATGGCGGAAGGCCGGACCGTGAGCCAGCCTCGGTTCGCGGCAGACCCGTTCGCGCTCGGGGTCGCCTCGGGTGACCCGGATCCCAGTGGTTTCGTGATCTGGACTCGCCTCGCGCCGACACCGCTCGAGCCAGGTGGTGGCATGCCGGCCGAACTGGTCGAAGTGGGCTGGGAGGTCGCGCGCGATGAGGCGATGAAAGACATCGTGCGGACCGGGACCGCGGCCGCCACCCCGCAGCTCGGCCACTCGGTCCACGTCGAGCTCGGCGGCCTCGATCCCGATCGTTGGTACTGGTACCGCTTCCGCGCCGGCGACGCGACCAGCCCCATTGGCCGGGCACGCACCATGCCGGTCTCCTCGTCGATCCCATCCGCCCTGAACTTCGCATTCGCTTCATGCCAGCATTACGAGCATGGTCTCTTCACGTCCTATGAGCACATGCTCAAGGACGATCTCGATCTGATGATCCACCTGGGCGATTATATTTATGAATATGCCGGTGGCAAAAACGTAGTTCGAAAGCACCACGGGGCCGAAATCCGTTCGCTCGACGACTATCGTGCCCGGTACTCCCAGTATCGTAGCGATCCGCATCTGCGGAACATGCATGCCCGATGCCCGTGGGTCGTCACGTGGGATGACCACGAGGTCGACAACAATTATGCCGATGCGGTCTCGGAGGAAGCGGGCGTTGCGCCGGCCGAGTTCCTCGAGCGGCGGGCGAACGCGTACCAGGCCTACTACGAGATGATGCCGCTACGGCGCCGATCGCTTCCGCGCGGGCCGCATCTGGAGCTGTACCGGACGATCTCGTTCGGACGGCTCGCGACGTTCCAGGTGCTCGACACGCGTCAGTACCGGTCCGATCAGCCCAACGGCGACGGCCGCGCGCCGCTGAACAAGGAGGCGCTCGATCCCCGGAACACCTTGCTGGGCGACCGCCAGTGGGGATGGCTCCAGTCCCGCCTGCTCGAATCGCGGGCGACGTGGAACGTACTGGCGCAGCAGGTGATGATGGGCATGGTGGGCTTCCATCGCGGCAAGGAAAGCGAGCTGGTGTACTCGATGGACCAGTGGCCGGGCTACGCACACGAGCGGATGCGGGTCGTTCGGTTCCTCCAGGAGCGCCGGGTCCCGAACCCGGTCGTTCTCACGGGCGATATCCACGAAAACTGGGTCAACGACCTGCGCGTCGACGACCGCCGTGATGACCTGCCCATCGTGGCGACCGAGTTCGTCGGTACGTCGATCACCAGCGGCGGGAACGGCCGCGCGACGGCCCCGAACCAGGACAAGCAGAAGGCTGAGAACCCGTGCGTTCGGTTCTACAATGCTCAGCGCGGGTATGTTCGCTGCGTCTTGACACCGAAGGCCTGGCGTAGCGATTACCAGGTGGTTGAGGAAATCACCAAGCCCGGCGCCCCCGTCGTCACCCGTGCTTCGTTTGTGGTCGAGGCGGGGGAGGCCGGTTCCAAGCCGGCCTGAAGACAATTTGATGCAAGGAATTCCTATTTCCTTACAACGCATCGGTCTTGCTTGCCACGATTGGACGAGTGACTTCTGCCGCCGCCAGCGGTAGCATGGACGAATTCCGGGATTCCCGCCCGATGTGGTCTTATGCTGGCGAGGTCATGCATGAACTGGCTCCTTGGTGGGGCGATCGCGGCAGCCGTGTGTGCCCTGCTTTATCGGTGGATTCGCCGGTTGCTCAGGCGCCGGAAACATCGCTTGATCTCGTTCGTCGCGTTGTTGCGCGAGCCGATGACGATGGACCCCGCCATCCTGGCCAACGCGGCCGGGAAGGTGTGGGGTGCGGACCTCGGAGACGGAACGTCGCCTGGTGCCGATGGTTTTGTCGTCGGCGCCGATATGGTCAACACGATCACTCACGAAGGCCGCATGTTCCTGGTCAACAGCTTCGCGAGGCCGTACATCGACGACGTCGAGCAGGCGGCCGAGGGGATTCCCGACCTGCGGATTCGCGGCCTATTCTGCGAGCACTCAGCGTGGTTTTCCTGTGACGCCCTGGGCATCAACGGCGACACACCGGAACAGGACGTTGTCGACTGGTATCAGCGACTGGGAAAGCTATTTGCAGAGTTGCTCGATGAAAACTGCCTGCTGATCTTCATCCCGGATTCGGGCCGAGCGTACCCCGTCAACGAGGAGACGATCGATGCGCTTGGGGCCGAGGATCCCCTGGGGGCGCTACAGGCCACCGCGACGGTGCCCATTATCGAGGTCGGCGACGACGATCCGCTGATGCAGCAAGCCGTGGAGCAGGCGAGACGGAATTGGCCTCAGTTCGTGGCGGCTTTCGAAACCAGGGCCGGCGAACATTTTAGCGTCAAGGCGCCCGTGAGCCATGCCGGCAATAAGGAATTCATCTGGATTTCAGTGACCGCCCTCGAGGGCGATCGCGTCTACGGCACGCTCGCCAACGATCCGGGAAACCTGGGCCCGTTGAAACTCGGCTCGAAAGTGGTCGTGCCCGTGGGCGACCTGAATGACTGGTGCTATATCGACGCCCAGGAGAACATGGCAGGGGGGTTTACTCTCGAGGCAATCAACCAGGCAGCGCGACGGAAACCACGAAAGGGATCGGCAGGAGCCCCTTGAGGCGAATCGGAGTCGATCCAGGACGCCCATTGCATTTGAACGCAGCACAGCCTGTCCTCATCGCGCTTCTTACCGATCCATGCTTTTCGGTATCTGTGCTTCCAACGGGTCGCCTTGGTCGCGGAGCCACGCGCGGAGCGCCCGCGCCAGCTTGTGAAGTCGATCGGCGTGCGCAGCGTCGTTGGAGAGATCATTCAACTCATCGGGGTCCTTTGCGACGTGGAAGAGTTGCATGCGTCCCGCCTTGGGATACCAGATTAGCTTCCAGCCGTCCGGCGTGCGGATCATGCGCTGGGTGGTGGTGAAGTAGCCGAACACGGCCTCGTGAACCTCGTCACGCCGGCCTTTGAGCACCGGAACAAGACTTGTCCCCTCCACACTCGCCGGGACCGGCTGGCCGGTCAGCTCACACACCGTGGGGCAGAGGTCGCGGAGGGCGCACTGGGCGGCGAACCGCTTTTTGGCCGGGATTCCCGGCCCGGCGAGAATGAGAGGAACCTGGACTGTGTGCTCGTAGTTATTCTGTTTTCCCATCAGCCCGTGGCTGCCGAGCGCCAGGCCCTGGTCGCTTGTGAAGACGACGATCGTCCGTTCCAATTGACCGCGGTCGGAAAGCGCCTTGATGATCCGTCCGACCTGCACGTCAAGCTGTTCCACGAGCGCGTAGTACACCGCGCGCTCCGCCCGGACGTCGGCCTCGGTCCTTGGCGCGGGGACGATGATCTCGTCGCGGCCGCTGATGTTGCCGTAGTCGAATGGAGGTCCTGGTCGGAAGTTTGCCGGGAGCTTCATCCCAGCGCCTCGGTCGCGTTCCCCCAGTCCGGACGGCCAATGGAGCGGATCATGGGGAGCGGTGAAGTTCACGTGCAGAAACAGCGGACGATCCGTCTTCGCGCTCCGGATGACCTCGAGGGCGCCGTCGGCGATGCGGGCGTCGGTCTCCGGAGTGAGTCCAACGCCCAGTGTGGGAATGGGTGTGTTCTCGTTGGTCTTGAACGTCCAGCCCACGTAGCCGGTGACTGCGCGCCCGGTCGCACTCTTCGGCAAGGTGAGCGGTAGTCCCTTCGCCCCTCCGGCGCTGTAGAGACGTGACGTCGTCTCATAGCCGCGGGTCCACGGCGTACCGTCGATGTCCCACTTCCCCGAGTAGACCGTGTGCCAGCCGCCCCTCCGCATCACCGCCGGCCAAAGGTTCGACTCCGGTCGAAGGGACACGATCCGGCCCGGTGATGCTTCGGTCACGAGACACCGCCCAGTGATCAATTCCGCGCGGCTAACGTGGCAGATCGGGAAGCCGCAGGTGGCGCGTTCGAATACCGATCCTCGGGCGGCGAGCGCTTCCAGGTTCGGTGTCTTCACCGGGCCACCGTACACGGACGATACGTCGGCACGGAGGTCGTCGGCAACGACGAGAAGGACGTTGGGGGGCGGGTCTGCGGCCGAAGCCGTGCGGAGAGACGCGAGCAGCAACGCCAGAGTGAACCCGATCCGCACAGAGGACCTCCTTCCGACACGCTTGACCGCTTACGGCCGTCGCGCCCCTTCGTTCTCAACGTCGAAACGTTGGGCTAGCATAATGGGGTTGGCGCGTTTTTCCATCTCCGACTGAATGAAGACAGTCGTCGGCCATGCTCTGCGGCAGACAGCCAACCACTCGTTTGGTAGACTCTTCTGTGTGGCTTACTGTACACCATCCACGCAGATGATCAGAGATGAGCGAGGAAGTTAAAGAGGCCCCAGCGTTCGCGTGCTGCTCGGTCGGGATTGGCCGTTGGTTCTGGGTCGTTTGGGAGAGTGAAGCGGACGCCAAGGCACTCTCGCCTGCGCTCGCCTCCGGATTCGAGGCGTCGGCCGATCGAGCGGAAGCGAAGGCTGCCGAACGGATTGGTCCCCGGATGAAACGCCTTCCCGCCAAGTGGGCCTCTCGCTGCAAGCGGGGCGGCGGCAAAGCCCCGGAGATCCAGCGACGGGACGAGGACGGTCGTGAGACGCGGCCCCAGTCGCGATTCGGCCGGCCCAGGCGACGAGACGTCACGCCCCGCCTCACATTCCTGTATTGCGCTGTCGAGCGAGAGCCGCGAGATTTGCTCGGCCATGTCGCCGTAACCCGACATCGGATCGTGAAGGAGAACGCTCGGAAGATCCACGTCGAGTGCGAGCCCTTCGATGCGGATGAATGGGCTCGTCGAGGTGAACGTGGCGAGGAAGCGTCGGAAATCGTCCCGAAGACTCGCACGTTGTCGGTCGACCGGTTCACGCTCAGGACGGAAGGGCGATTCCGTTGTCGCCGCGCGCATCGTGATCTGGCTTTCTACGCCAGCGAAGAGGCCGGCATCCGCGATGTTGAGGCAGCTCTGACGGCAAAGCACGTCTGGTGCGCGACGCTTGGTGTACGGTTTCCCTGTTCCGCGGACACTGTCAGAACCGCATACCGCCGGCTGGCCAAAAGCTCACATCCGGACGCAGGCGGTGAGCCCGCGGAATTCCGCGCCGTGGAGCAAGCCTACCGCGAGGCGCTCGCGTACTTCGCGCAGTCCGATGACGTGGGAGGATCATGGCCGCCAAAAATCAAATAATCAAATTGAGTTATCTAATTATATAATTACGTATATTATTTATGAACTGCGGTGGGTGGGCCGCTTACCCCGCCCACGCTCCCAGAGCAACGCGAGTTCGCGAAACCCTGTTGAGACTTTCAGGGTTCGTGCGTGGCGTCTTCTCGTTTCACCGCGCAGCAAACCGCCTCGCTCGGAACTACCGAGTCGCCAAAGGTCGCATACGAATCGTAGTTTGGTTTCGACTGACGGGCGCCCGGCACGGTCCCGGAGGAGATCCCCGGGGCCGTGCTGGTTGGTCCGATTGGAGACGCTTATCCGCCGGCGCCGGTCGGGCCCGTGCCCGCGCCGGTCGAGGCGCCGGTGCCTGACAGGTTCATCGTGCCGATGCTGCTGGTCGTGGGCACAATGTCGCCCGCGAGAGTGTTTGCCCCCGCCCCGTTGCCAGTGGTCGTATTGTTTCCGTTGAGGCCACTCCCCAGCGTCGCGCCGGTGACCGGCGTTGGACCGGTCGTGGTCGTCGTGCCAGTAGCGACTCCGGAGCCGGTGACGCCGGTTACGGTGCCGCCGGTCGTCGTTACGGTCTGTTCCGAGCCGGTGGCCCCGCCCGCGGCGATTCCGGTGTTACCCGCGCCCGTAATCGTGGCCGAGCCGCCACCCACGGCGCCCGTGCCCGCCAGGCCGTTGCCCGTCGTGGCACCCCCGGTCATACCGGTCGTCGATGTGCCCACAGGACCCGTCGTGCCGAGGGTCACGGTGCCGGTGTTGCCGACAGTGCCGGCGCTCGATGTGCCCACACCGGTTGTTCCACCCGTCGCCGTGCTCGTGCCCAGACCGGTGGAGGATCCGGTCCCGGCCAGGCCGGTCGTGCCGCTCACGCCGTTATTCGCACCCGTCGGTCCGGTTCCCTGTGGTCCCGTCACGGGCCCCGTGCTCGGAAGCGTCGTACCAGTCTGGCCCGCAAGGCTCGTGCCCGAGCTCATCGGTCCACTCGCCGAAACGGTCGTCGTACCAGTCGAGCCCGTGCTTCCCGTTGCCCCGTTCACCGAGGTGCTCGCGGCAGCCTGTGTCGCCGTCGCACCTGTATCTGCGGCCGGCGACGTGACGGCCGGCGACGACACCGTGGACGTTGTACCGGAGACCGCGTGCCGGCGTGGGTGCGCAGCAATCTGTGCGGCCAGCTCCGACACGAAACTGCCAACGGTTTCGCCCTGGCTGATCGCCACCGCAGGCGTGGCCGCGTTCGAATTCGCGCCCGTAGCTGGCTGACTGGATAGCCGGTATGACTCAAAAAACAGGTAGTCGCCAGAGTCGATCACCATATTGAAGACCATGCCGTTCGACGTGGGGGTGAGCGACTGGCGGAGGACCGTTGCGCTAGGAGCCCCCAGCACGCTAGCCGGCGGCGTCATGCCCTCCGCGTCATCGAGTGCCCGCACGAACTGATTCAGCGCGTCCACCGCCGTGAACTTGGGCGTACGCGGCGCCAGGCGACCACCGCCGCGGACAATCTTCATTGTGTACTGCTCGGCGTTCAGACCCACTCCTGTCACCACCGTCTGGTCAAAGTGCGTGGTTGACCCCTGCACACTGAACGCCTCGTGCATGACGGTTCCCCCGCCAGTCACAGGAACCAGCGGCGTCACCGTCGAAAGCAGGGTCATGTCCTCCAAGGACTCGAGGACCGGTTTTGATTGCGTGCGACGTCTCATGTCTTGCCTCATCCCTTCTGACCGTTTCCACTTGACTCTCTGGCCGTCTCCGCCGGCCCACGTGCAAGTGCAACCCCGGCGGCCAGTGTCCCCAGAGCCGCACCACGTCAACCCAGCCGCAAGTTCGGGGCCAACCATGATGATTCATAGTCGTGTTATTATCTAAAGTCGATTTTGCGACCACGGGGCGTATCCCGCGTGTGGGCGCAGCTCGGGGCATGCGGGCGTGGCCGTGCCTCGCTCGGACGATCACGCATGGTTGCATTCGGCGTCTGCGAAAGGTGCGCTGGCCGGATCGTTGAACACCCTGGACGGCATTCCCAGCAAGCCTGCCATCGCTGGTTGGAGCACGCACGGGCTCGGCCCATGGCGGACGGCCCAGCACTTGCGCGCGGAGGAGACCCCAATCGACAGCGATATGCTGCCTAACGTTACGGCTGAACCGCAAAGTGAACAGGTGGGCTAGGGGGAGGGGATTTTTAATTAAATGCTTAAACCACGGCCTTTGGCCGTGCGACCCGAAGAGCTTCGAGCGATCCGGCGTGCAATCGCCGTGAAAAGGCATAGGTTCTTTCTTCCGGGTAGGCCCCGCGGGGCAGGAAGGAGGAGCCTATGCATGTCAGTAACGGTCGAGGAGGGTACCACTTTTTCGGTCTCCGGGAGCCAGTCGTGACACCCGTGTGTCGTCACTCCCGTCGCCCCAAACGCCCTCAGCAACAGGGTGAAGGGCGTTTGGGGCGATGGGAGTGACGCTCTGGGGGTGGTCCGGCCTGACCGAGAAAGTGGTATCCTTTCTGACCGAAACCGACATATGCACGAGTGGCAAAGCCTGTCCCATGTGCGTTGGGACTGTAAGTACCACGTCGTGATCATCCCGAAGTACCGCCGGAAAGTCCTCTACGGAAGACTGAGGCGGCAGATTGGGCCTATCCTGCGGGAACTGTGCCGTCAGCGTGGAGTGCAGTTGGTGGAAGGGCACGCGATGTCCGACCACGTCCACTTGTGTTTGAGCATTCCACCGAAGTACAGCGTGGCGTTTGTCCTCGGCTTCCTGAAAGGGAAGAGCGCTGTGCGCATCCATCGGGAGTTGCTGCATGAACGTCGGATGAGCGGTTTGCATTTCTGGGCGCCGGGCTACTGCGTGAGCACCGTTGGACTCGATGAGGCCCGGGTGCGGCAGTATATCCGCGACCAGGAGGAGTTGGAGAATCGTCAAGGGGAGTTGGACCTCGAGTAACCACTAGCGGCCCCGAACGGGGTCTTCCCAACGTCACGTGTCGATCGCGGCCAGAAACTGAGCCATTATCGCGGCCAGAACTGAGCCACCCGATTTCGCACTTGTGTCTCGCCCCAAGTGCCCTTCACTTTAGGCTGAGGGCACTTGGGGCGAGACACAAGTGCGCAACCCCTCGGAA
>DAIDJG010000038.1 GCA_027451445.1 Singulisphaera sp. | reverse complement strand
CCTTGTGGGGGAGGGTTGGGGTGGGGGGTTCGAACGGCCATAGGTAATGCGACACCCCCCACCCCGGCCCTCCCCCACGAGGGGGGAGGGAGTATTTATGTTGCTGTGTTCGCAAGGTTTACGGCTATTTGAACGGTATTGACCCTAGACCTCACGCTCCGCGTGAGGTCGACGATCTTTCGCTGTTCGCCTATAACGGTTTACGGTCGCGTTGCGCACACGGGAGGGTGAGGCTCCGTCCGAGCCAGCCTTGATCTATCGGCGAGTCTTCGAGCCGATGGATCATCGCGTGCCGCTCAGGGGATCACGTCATCACACGCGATGTTCAGAGGATTCGAAGACTCGTCCTCCGAACAAGGCTGGCTCGGACGGAGCCTCGCCCTCCCAGAAATCTGTTGCTTAAAAACATAAACTGATATCTGATGATTTGGGCGTGTGCAACGCGAGAGAAAACCGCTCTAAAGGGCTTACGGTGTGCCATGACGGTTCGGGTTTTCATCCCCGGGGTGCTGCGTGACTGCTGTGCCGGGGCCAGCGAGCTTACCCTGTCGGCTGTGACGGTGCGCGCTGCGCTCGAGCAGCTCGAACGCAGCCATGCGCCGCTCTATCGCAGCATCTGCGATGAGACGGGAGCGGTGCGCCGCCATGTCAACTTGTTCGTGAATCTCGACAACATCCGTGATGGCGCTGGCGTTGACACGGCGCTCGCAACAGGCGACACCATTACCATCATGCCCGCAGTCTCGGGAGGTTGAACATGCTGGACCGCGTCGTTCTGTGTATCGGCACCAAGAAGGGTCTCTTCGTCGCCGAAGCGTCCAAGAACCGCCGCCGTTTCGATCTGCGCGGGCCGTTCGGCGCCGGCGTCGCGGTCTATTCCGCCCTCATCGATGCGCGCGGCACGCCACGCATTTATGCCTCCAGTTGCAACCCTTTCTTCGGTATGAAGGTCCTCGTCTCGACTGACCTCGGCAAGAAGTTCAAAGAGACCAAGTCCGCCCCGGCCTTCCCCAAGGAGGACGGCCGGGCGCTCGCCAATATCTGGTCTCTGGAAGTGGGCGACGCCAAGAAGGAGCTGTGGTGCGGCGTCGAGCCGGCCTCGCTCTTCCGCTCCACGGACGGCGGGAATCGCTGGGAAATGGTCAGCGGCATCAGCAACCACGAGCACGCGCGCCAGTGGCATCCCGGCAACGGCGGCTTGTGCATGCACACCATCCTGCGCGACGGCAACCGCATCCATCTCGGCATCTCGACCGGTGGCCATTACCTCAGCGAGGATGGCGGCCAGACGTTCAACGCGGCCAACAACGGCGTCGGCGCCGGGTTCACGCCCAACCCATATCCCGAGTTCGGCCAGTGCGTTCACAAGATCGCCGGCCATCCCGACGCGCCAGGCCGGCTCTACATGCAGAACCACGGTGGCTGGGGCGAATGGGACGGCCCCGGCGGCCGGCGCCCCGATATCGGCGTGCTGCGCTCCGACGATCACGGCCACACCTGGCGGTCCATCGCCAAGGGTCTGCCGTCGGACTTCGGCTTCCCGATCGTGGTCCACCCGCACGATGCCGACACGGTCTACGTGGTACCGCTAACCGGGATGACGCGCACCTGTCCGGACGGTGCACCCGCGGTCTGGCGCAGCGAGAACGGCGGCGACTCGTGGCAGCGGTTGGCCAAGGGCTTTCCGAAGAAGGACAGCTACTTCACGGTGCTGCGCGACGGGCTGGACGTTGATGAGTTGAAATCGCCAGCGTTATATATGGGCACGACGACCGGCCAGTTGTGGATGGGACGCGACGGCGGCGAGGAATGGGAGTGCCTGTTCGACGCGCTGCCGCCGATCCACTGCGTAAAAGTCGCCGTGGTGTGAGCGCTGCGTCCGCCGCTTGTGGCGTTTAGGCGGCCGGCGTCCCATTCCACCGCATCATCGCGATGCCGTGAAAACCATCGGGGGCAGACTCGGATCATACGGCCAGGACGGTTGGGACAATCCTCAAAGGGACGAATCCAAAGTTCTTGAGCCGCGACGATGACCGTCAAACGCGGCGATGTGGTCCTGGTGGACGATCCGTTTAAGGCGGGAGGAGCCGAGGTGCGCCGCGCTCGGGTCATTCCGAATGATCGCGATCACGCACAGATGACCAACACGATCGTCGCGCAGACCTCCGGGAACATCACGCGCGTCCATGAGTCGACGCCGGGGCTCATCGCGTTGGTGACGGAGCTGCACTGCGGGCTCGCAAGGGACTCGGCGCTGATCGCAACCAACCGGCTGACGAGGAAACAGCGCGAGATTCTGGGTGTCCTCGGCTCCCTGTCGACGACGACGATGGCCAGGGTCGACAAGTGCTTGAGGAGCGCGTTGGAGTTCGCCTGACTCGATGCAGTGAAGTGACACTGACTTCGCAAACGACCCTGGTTTTTTGCCTGGCAAGAATCCGCCCTGTCCCAGACCGACCCGCGATGCAAACGACCGACCTTCACGTTTTCCGCCGCGGCTTGCGCGGTGCGGCAGGGCGCTCAGCGGGCAAGCGGTTCAGGTATTCTCGGATCTGCTCTTCGGTCAGACCGGCCAGGCGCTTCTCCGGCGGCAGTGACCGGATCACATCCTCCTGCTCCTCCGGCGGCAGTGACCGGATCACATCCTTCCGCTTCTCCGGCGGCAGCGACTTGATAACATCCTTCCACTGCTCCGGCGGCAGTGAGTTGATGATATCCTCCCGGTCCTCCGGCGTGAGCCTCGGAAAGTGCTCCTTGACAAACTGACGCTGGAATTCCTCCATCGTATACGGCATGGGAAACCCCTCCGCCTGAAGCCCCTCGAACAGTTGCATCAGCAGGCCACTCGTGTTCCGCGAGTGCCGCTGGTAGGCGTGGCCGCCGAAACCGACCAGGTCCGGCGAGGCGCTGAACAGGTGCAGCGGGGCGTTGTGCGGTTCGCGCGGCAGCTTGCCGGCCACGAGCACACGGATCGTATCGGCGCCCCACTGACAATCATAGACACCCGCGTGGACCCTCTGCCAGGGCACCTGGGACGACAGGTTTTGCGGGTAGCGGGCGGTCACCGCATAAAGCCGGAACTGGTCCTCGGCGAGCAGATCCGACGGCGAGTGGCTGACGAGCTTACGGTAGGCCACGTAATGGCCGACCAATTCCTTCATGGCCCAGGTGTCGAGCGCCTCACGGTGCGACTTGAAGGTAATCAGGTTGTGCGCCAGCAGCCCCTCCAGGCCGTCGGGCAAACGGCCTGAGAGCCGCCCCCGGCCCCGGCGGACGATCACCACGTCGAGCAGTTGCTGCTGCACGGACAGATCCGCTTCAATTTCGACGACGAACGGCGAACCGCTGAAGAGGTCGGTCAGCAGCAGGCCGAACAAGCGGTGCCAGTCACGCAGTGCTTGCCCTTTGCCGGCCATCGAACGCCCCTCACGCCCCCCGGTGTCGGGGCATGATTGTACCGTTCGGGAAGCCGTCTGGCCGCGCTGAGAAATCCGTTCCGTCCGATTTTCTCGGCGAGTTCCGCGGGCGGAGGCTGAAAGCGTGGTCACGCAGCAAACGTTGGGCTTTGGGAGAGGCCGGGAGAGCTCGGTCGTGTTTGATGGAGCCGATCAGAGTGACCAGGGAGCTTTGCGGACTTCGCAAACCGCCCTGATTTTATGCCTGGCCGAATCCGCCTTCGTCCGATCGGCGGGAACCGTGGTCGCATGAGCGTTCAGAATGCCAACGGCGGCGCCGACGCTGGTGGAGGTTGGGCCGACTGCCGGCGTTCAATGGTACGATCGGTCTCAACAATCATGGCCACGGCGGTGATGAGCCCGAGCACGCTCACAGCCAGTGCGATCATGTCGGCCCAGTCGATCCCTCCAACCACGAGCGAGGTGGTCAACGAAATCGCCGCCAGGCCCAGCGCGACGGTTCCCCCCGCGATGAGGTTCGTGCGCCGCTTGAGCACCGGGTCGCGAGGGGTGTATTGAGCGGGGATCTCAATGAAGGCCGCACTGATCAGGAGACAGACGCCAATGCCAATCGTGACGACGCCGAAGGCGAAAAACAGGGGATCGACGTCACGCCGCGTCCGAGCGCGGGGCGCCGGCCATTCCGGTCGGCCTCGATCAGGACGCTCGGGCTCGGGTGTCGCGGCGCTTGGGGCGGGAACATCGGCCAGCGCGTAGCTTTTTGCCGATTCGTGGGTGGGTCTGGGCGGACGTCGCGCTCCTCCAGCGACGGGGACACGATACTCCTGACCACACTGCTTGCAGCGCGCCCGCTTTCCCCCCTTGGCTTCGGGGAGCTCATACGCCTTGTGACACTGAGGGCAGCGGAAGGATATCGGCATGGAAACCTCAAGAGGCGTGCGCAGAGCCACGATGTTATCCAGATTCAGGCCCCTCTGGTTTCAATAGCGTAACAGATCCGCCAGGATCGCTGAAGTTCGGGAGATACGAATCAGTTATGAATTGTGTGCAGCATGTGAAAGCCGTCTTGAGCTAAGGCCCATAAAAAGTGGGCATGCCATCAGCACATGCCTGCGGGGGGTTCCGAAGCCTTACCGGCCATGGTATCATATTGGCATCGCTAGGGAGGAGATGTGATGAGCCAGACACGAATCATCCGCGGGCGGTATGTCGGTCGGACGTTCATTCCGGATGACCCGCTGCCTGATATCGATGGCGCGGCGGAACTTGTCATTACCCCTGCCACTTTACCGCAGTCGGGCAGGTCGATCGCTGACGCCTTCGGCACGGCTTCCATTCTGCGGAGCGGAGAAGAGCTACTCGTCCAGCTTCAGGCCGAGCGTGATGAATGGGGCGACCGTTGATTTACCTTGATGCGAACGTCGTCATTCGCTTGGTTGAAGGGGATTTACTGACGCGTACACCGCTCGTAACCCGGTTGGCGGGTCACTGGGAGTACCTGGGTCGCTGGCCACGTCGCGGTTGAGCCGCCTGGAATGTCGATCGAAGCCGTTGCGTGCGAGTGACCTGCACACCGTAGCGCAATTCGACGCGTTCTTCGCCGGCATCGAGATCGTTCTGGTGGAATTGAGCGTCGCGGTGGTCGAGCGGGCGACGGATCTCCGTGCGAAGTACAATCTGAAAACTCCCGACGCCTTGCATTACGCAGCAGCCATTGAAATCGGTGCGACGGTTTTCTTGACCGGCGACCGTGCGCTTTCGCGGTGCTTGGAAGTTCCGGTCGAGATGCTCTGAACGCCAACGGATGCGGTTTTTTACAGAGTATATTTAGTAATTCCATCTATCTATAAAATCGACTAACTCTATGAATTCAAAATTTAAAATCTCAACAAACAGCTAAGAATCGTCACCCAATACGTGTTGCGTCCGCTTTTCGGCCCAGGTCTCATGCCGCCCTCAATATGGCTTCCGGCATGGCGTCCGGTTCATGGCTGGACGGTGCGCAGGATTTGAGCGGGGAGCGAGCCGATTTCCGTCGCGCGCGGCGAATTCGGGCTCTGGACCGTCCTTCGCCGATCGCGAAAAACTCCGTCTCAACGGCCGCGGCGCCACGCACCCACCGGACCATGCGGTACGTGCGCTGCGACCGCTCGGCGCACGGCGGGATGCGTGTGCGACGCCACGGGGAGACTGAGGACGAGGTTCTGCCTCGTGATGGTCGTCACGAAGTTGGTTCCCGACTCGCCGGATCCGTTGAGGAACCGTCCGTCGGTGTCGGTGAGGCCGTTCGGCGAGGTACCGTTCACCGTCAGGGTGTAGTGGTATTTCAAGGGCAACAACCGCGCCGGGTGCAGGGTGACCGTAAGGGTGGCCGGGTCGTACGTGGCGGACACGATCCGGAGCGGACGCCGGGAGCCGGCCAGAGTCAAACGGTAGTTGGCCACGTTCTGGGCATGCGTCGGATCAAGCGGCTCGCTGAAGGTGAGCACCAGGCGCGTGGGTTTCAGGTGGTAGCCTAACCGCTGCACCGCAGTCACTGTAGGGCCGCCGGGGAGTGCATTGACCTCGTACGGGACCGCGTTCGAAGTGCTCACCCCATAATTGGCATCGCCGTTGTAATGCGCGGAGAGCGTGTGCATGCCCACGGTCAGCGTCGTGGTCGTGTACGAGGCACCGCCCAGCGCATCAACGGGCTCGGTGGCCAGCGCGGTGGTGCCATCGAAAAAGGTCACCGTCCCTCCCAGCACCGGCAGACCCGTCGCAGTCGTCTGAGCGTGCGAGACCGCCGGCGCCGCAGTTCGGTACAGCGGCGACACGGTGACCGAGAAGGTCACCGGCTGGCCGAACGTTGCGTAGCGCGGTGGGATGAGATCCAGAGAGGTCATCGTCGCCGCCTTCTGGACGTCGAACGCTGCGCTCCCCGTGCTGCCGGTATCGCCGGCGTCGCCACTGTAGGTTGCATCGACCACGTGGTGCCCCGCCGTGAGTGCCTGGGTGATCAACGCGGCCGACCCATTGACGAGCGGTTGGGTACCGAGATCCGTACCGGTCGTCGTATCGAAGAAGTCAACCGTTCCCGATTGGGGCGTGTTTCCCTCGGTCCCGGTGATGCTGGCGGTCAGTGTGATCGAGCCGACGCTCGGTGGCTGCGGGCTGACGGACAGGTCAGTCCGGGTGCCAGGGAGCGCGGTGGTGGTCACGAAGCTCAAGATCGAGCCAGTCGTCGTGCCGCCGGCGCTGGTGGCTACGACTTCAAAGTAATAAGTCGTACCCGCGGTCAAGCCGGTTAAGGGTGCATTGACCGCCTGGTCGCTCGTCCCCGCGCCGATCGCCTGGGTTGTCGTCTCGGTCGTCCCGTTCGCCAGGGTGGGGTCGGTCCCGTAGACGAATTTGACAGTCGTCGCGCTCCCTTTCGGGTTGACCGTGCCATGCAGGGTCGCCAACGTGTTGGTGACGTTCGTGGCCGGCTGCGTCGTCGCGGTGGGGGCGGCGAGGGTCGCGAAATTGAGAATGGTTCCCTTGATTGTACCGCCGGCGCTGCTGGCCACGACCTCAAAGTAGTAAGTCGTTCCTGGCGTCAGGCCGGTGAGCGGGGCGTTGACGGCGACTGAACTGGTACCCGCGCCGATCGATTGGGTCGTCGTCTCGGTCGTCGCTGCCGTGAGCGACGGGTCGGTTCCGTAC
>DAIDJG010000037.1 GCA_027451445.1 Singulisphaera sp. | reverse complement strand
GATCTCGCACGGGCCAACATTGGGCGTGCCGGCGTGGGCGACAAGGTTGAGGTCCGGCTCGGACCAGCGCTGGACACCTTGCCGCGACTCGCCGCAGAAGGGCATGCTCCGTTCGATTTCATCTTCATCGACGCCGACAAGCCCAGCACGCCGGACTACTTCAGATGGGCGCTTCAGCTCTCACGACGAGGGAGCCTGATCATCGTGGATAACGTGGTCCGCAAAGGCGAAGTGGTCAATGAGTCCAGTGACGACCCGCGCGTTCAGGGCATTCGTCGCTTCCACGAGATTCTGGCAACCGAACCGCGTGTGACTGCCTCGGCGATCCAGACGGTGGGGAGCAAAGGATACGATGGATTCACGATGGCGCTCGTGGTCTAGAATAAACCGACGTCGTTTTTCTCCGGTGGGGAGTTATAAGTAGGGTGCGGTCGGACCCGCCGGCCAGGGCGGAGAGGCCCACCAGGATTGAGCGGTCGCCCTCGCCGGTGGGCCTCGCGCCGCTGCGCGGCGTTCCGACCCACCCTACCATTTGCGCCAATCGCGCACGATCCATCGGCGCTAGGCGCAATCCTCGCATTAGGCCCGCTAGAATGAGCTGACCAGATGCTTTTTCAGGTCGACATTGAACGATTCGAGAACGCCCGATTGCGGCAGCGCGTTGGCTTGCCGCTTGCCCACTCCGACGTATTCGCCGGTCAGCCAGTTCTCGTCGACGGTGATCCGCATGTAGCCGTACTGGAAATCGAAGAACTGAGCCAGCGAGAACCCGTTCTCAAACTGAGCGGGGAGCCGCATGCTGCTGTCCTTGACGTGAGCGTCGTCGTTGTATCCTCCTGTGCCGCAGATGACGTACGGAATCTCGTGCCCCTTGTACTCGCGGATGAATAACTCGAAACCGTGGACATGCCCCGATAGAAAAGCGTCTGGGATCAGACCGGTGTCTTCCATGAGCTGGTCAACCTGGTCGAGCATCGTGGGCGAAGACCCATGGTCTTTCCCAATGGAGAAGAGCGGGTGATGAACGGCCACGACCACCGCGCGCGAGTCGCCGGGTCGAGCCTTCGCGGCGCGCGTGAACTCTGCCTCCAAAAACGCCAACTGCGCCTTGTTGCCATCGGGATCGAGCAGGCCGGGGCCTTCGCCGTTGTTCGAGTAGAGCCCGATGATCTTGACGAACGGTGCTTCGAGTGTGAAGTAAACGTACGGCTGGATCATGGACGTGCGATCGAAATCGGCTACGAGCGGTTGGGGCTTTCGGGCGCAGAACACCTTCATGAACTGGTTCAGATCGCCCGGAGTGTCGGCCGTGGACGGCGAGCTATCGTGGTTTCCGGGAATCGCAACGATCGACGCGGGGTAGTACTGATACGGTCGGAAATACTGTCTCTCATAGTTTTCCGGCTCGCTGTTGTAATAAACCACGTCGCCGAGATGATAGAAGAACGCCGGCCGCTCGCTGGTATCGGCACCGAAATCGGCTTCCATGGCCTCGGCAATCAGCGTCTGCTGGGCCGCGCCGTCGCGGACGCCGCCCGTATCCCCGACGGTGTGGAACACGAGTTTTTTCGCGCTCTTGATGGTCTTCAACTCGGCTGCGTCAAGAATCTGTTTTAGGTCCAGAACGAGACCTTTCGAATCTGTCGGCACGGGCGCCGGCAATGGGATCGGCGCCGGCTTGTTTCGACCGCCTCGTGCGCTGCCTGCCCGTCGGGGACGGGCGTTGGCGAACATGTGACTGGCTCGCGGTTTCCTCTCCATGGTTAGTCCCTCAGAAGGTGAATCGGATCGGAAAGAACTCATCGCCGTTCCGCGGACACCCGTCGCGACAGCCACCGGCCGGTCACGCCGGATGCGGCGTGGACCGACCGTGATGCACCGATCGTCCCCGCCCCACTCGAGCACCGGAGACTGCGATCGTTCGATTGGCATCGGAGACGGTTCGACGCGTCGAAAGCACGGATTCACTGACAACCCGCGTAGTCCCCGAACGGCGACGACACTGTAACGCCGCCTCAATGGGATTCCCAACACAAAGTGCAAAGAATGGCACATTGAGACGCGCGATGCATGTTTCGCGATGCCATTAGCGCTCGGGATGCGCACGTTGCCGCTCTGCGCCACCCCCCTCCGATGACTCCGGGACCGGAAGCCAAGGCGAGAGGGGGCACTGGGAACTTCATCAGGGGGTCGCCCTTTAGCACGTCTGGCGGGAAATTCGAAAAGGGAGCGTGGCGATACTCGATGCAACCAGTGGGATTTCCGTCCCTCAGTTTCTTGGGTCCGTTCCGTTGCTGTTCGCCACCAATCGATCTTCTCCGACCATCAGAGCAGGGATGAGTCGCCCCAAGGCCGCCAATTACAATAATAATTATGTTGAATTTGAACAACATATAATAAATTTTTTGACACAGCCAGAATGGCGCGATGCGTCGGCTCTGGTGCGTGACCCGAATTCCCGCCAATCATCGGTCACACGCCCTGCCACCCGATCGTCACGACGCCCTCGACGGCGTGGCACATCGTCTCGACGAGCTGGCGAAGCTCGCGCAGAAACGGTTCGAGATTTACGGACTGACGACAGATCTGAATTGGACCGAACGTGGTAGCGATCTGATCCCAAAACCGAATGTCCTTCCGCTCCAAAACTCGATTCGTGGCCGGGTCGTGGCGGGACAGATCAAGTCGGCCGAGCGCTGCGCGTACTGAGTAGAAGTGCTGGTCGTCCGGGAGCCGGATGCCACTCATCTGGCCGCCCCAGCTTGGCTCCGCAAAAAGAGGACCGCCCGATGGAATAATGTAACCGTACACGACCCCGATTGACTCCCGCTCCGAATCCAGTAAGCCAGCGAGCGACTCGGCTGCCGTCCGGAATTCCCCAACAGGCTCTGGACGGCTTTCGCCGCTCTGAAGCGAGGGGAAGAGGATTTGCGAAGGGTGCCGGGGCTGCTGGGCCAACCTGGCACGGGCTTCGTCGACAAACGGCAGCAGGGCTTCCAGTGATTCATCGGCAAGTGGTAGGCCATTCGCGAAAAGCACCCTGCCGCGTGGAGTCGGCTGGAGCGATAGCGAGTCGAGCGGTCGTGCCGTGAAATACGCCACAACTTCGGACGTCAGCGCGCCCCAGCTCACCTCCGCTCGGAGGGCCCCTGACGAATACTCATAGTGGCCCCAGGCTTCCGTCAAGATCTCGGACATCTTCCACCCGATCTTCTCTTGGTGAGCCAACAAGGCGGCCGAACACGTAGGGCGAGGAACCGCGATCCTGGGATCGTGAGAGAATAGTCTCCCCGGGAGTAGAATACTCGAGGATACTGGCCGCGCGTCGTGCCCAACGAGTATCCTCGATCCGTACGACGACCTGCCACTGCGCGAGAAGCCGATCATGGGAATCACATGCGAGCTCTATGCACTACGTCCCACCGAATGTGAGCGTTTGCTTGCCGACCCAAGATGGGCCGCGCGTCTGCTGATTGGCAATCGATCGGCGGCACGAATCCTGAGGCTGGAGAAGGAGTGGCACGGGCTGCACTTCTTGCTCACCGGTTCCCACTGGGGCGGTGACGCACCGCTGAACTTCGTAATCCATGGCGGTCAACCCCTCGTCGCGGGCCACGGCGATGATCCCCCACGGTTGCTTCGCCTCGAGGAGGTTCAGCGGCTGGACCTCGCCCCTCAGGCCATCTCCGACGAAACGTTTTGGAGCCGCTTCGATCGAGCCCGGATGCAAGAGTTGGAAATCTACCCCTCGATCTGGGACGAACCCGAAGCCGAACTGCGCAAAGGATTCCTGGAAACGTTTCACGACGTGAAGCGATTCATCCATGAAGCGAACCTCGGAGGCTTGGCACTCCTGGTGTCACTTGGTGACGGCGGCCAGGTAAGCATGCTCCTATCGCCGAGCGAGCCGGACGAACCATTCGATCCAGCAGACCCGCATTCGCCACTTCATTTCCTCGGTTCGCCAATCGGGCTCGGAGGTTTGGCGGTCCTCGGGGTCTGCTATTGGCGGTATCGCCGATTTACGCGGTGAGCCCGTCGTGGAACCGACGGAAGAAGTCGGTGTCAGGAAATATCGGTGGCACATCTACTTTCGCACGCGGAACAGATGTGGCGCGGATTTTCCCTTAAATTAGTCTACGTATGGACTGGCTGTGGCATTACAAGGCGCCGTGTCCCTCGCAAACGGGCAATCCCTTCCTATCGCGCCGAGCGCCTGGTAGCTTGAGTCGCGTTGGCCGGTGCGTTGGTGAAGCGACCGGCAACGCATGGAACACAGGTCGACCAACGGTCACAGACCATTCGCTCAACGAGGGATAGACCATGCACGCACCGGACTCCATCAATCCCCGGCTGACTCGCCGCGCGTTCCTCGGCGGGGCGACCGCCCTGGCGGTCTCGGCCTTCATGCCGCGCCGGTCGTTGGCCGCCGACAAGCCCAACTCAGTCTTCGGCGGCGTGCGGATCGGCACGAACACCTACAGCTATCGTGGCGAGATCACATCGGCCGAGGCAACGCTCAAGGCCCTGGTCGACGACGGTCTCAGCGAGGTCGAGGTGAAGGAGATCCCGATCTACGCCTATACGGGAATTGCCCCCGACGCGAAAGGAAAGCCGGCCGTCACGCCGACGCCCGAGCAGCGTGACGCGCAACTCGCAAAGTGTGCCGAGCTTCGGAAGATGTACAACGACGCGGGTGTCACCATCCACATCCACAAGATCCCCTTCGGCCAGTCCGACGAGGCGATCGACTTCAACTTCCGGGTCGCCAAGGCGCTGGGCTGCACCGCAATCACCCTGGAGCGATCCGAGGCGATGGCGAAGCGCCTCGCTCCCTACGCCGAGAAACACAAGGTATGGCTCGGGTTCCACAACCACACGGAGAACTACCCTTCGCTCGATACGTTCGACCCAATTCTGGAGATCTCTCCCTATGTGGGGTTCAACTTCGACATCGGGCATTACTTCGCCGGCACCAAGGGCAAGTCGCCTATCCCCGTGCTCGAGAAGTATCACGACCGGATCGTCAGCCTGCATCTCAAGGATCGCACCGCCAAGGGCGGGAACCTGCCATGGGGCACAGGCGAGACGCCGATTCGGGAAGTTCTGCAACTGATGAAGAAGGAGAAATGGACATTCCCGGCCGACATCGAGCTGGAATACAAAATCCCGGCCGGTTCGAGCGCCGTGGCCGAGGTGGCCAAGTGCGTCCGCTACTGCAAGGAGGCGCTCGCCTGACGACGACCGCTTTCGACTCGTCCTCACGCGCGTGCGGGTTCGGTTAGATTCTGTGGAACCCCGCCCCACATCGTGCTGGAGCCCAGCTCAGGGGCGGTAAAAGAAGCGATATAGGTGTCAGTTCGGTTTACCGATCGGAAACTAACTGACATCATTTTATTCGCATTCATATTCCCGCCTCGATTCTCCACGTCGCCAATACTCGGGTCTCGGGCCAGTAGATACAATTGAGGTTGTTCTAACCAACAAGGGGGAAGCCATGAATCGTGTCGTGCTCGAGAGGCGGGTCAGAGACGATGGGGTGCTGCAACTCACGTTGCCTCTGGGAGCGGAGCGCGCAGGCCGAGACGTGCAGATCACGGTGGAACTCCTCGAGCCGAATCGTGCGATGACGTCCGAAAGCTGGCGCGCCGGGATTCTGTCCACGGCGGGCGGTTGGGAGGGTGAGTTCGAGCGACCCCTGCAGGATGTGCCGGAAGAGCGTGAGCCGCTTTCATGAGTCACTTGCTGGACACCAATGCCGTCGTTGACCACTTGCGAAGGGGACCGAAATCGAACGTCACGGCGCGGCTGCTGGCGTCCCCTCCCGGGAGCATATACCTTTGTTCGATAGTCCTCGGTGAATTGATTTACGGTGCCGTCCGAAGTGGACCTGACCACGAGACGAAAAACCGATCGATGATCGCGGGACTGCGGGCACAATTCCCCACGATACCGTTCGATGACACAGCCGCAGAAGTCTACGGCCAGCTCCGCGCTCACCTTGCGACGTCGGGCCAGATGATCGGGTCGAACGACCTCATGATTGCGGCGATTGCATGCGCAAACAACATGACGTTGGTCACCCATAACGCGTCGAAGTTTAGCCGCGTGCCGGCGTTGGCCATTGAAGATTCGCAGTGAAGGAAGCGAAATTGGTTTCCTTTACTTTCCCTCCGACCCACGCGATGGGGCCCTGGACGTCGCGCCGGCGTCGCTTGCCAGGGAAACCTCAAGGCGTCAGAATGGTGATGAGAGCGCCGAAGGTTCCGGAATTGCGGGGAAGCCGTCATGTCTCAAGCGACGATCGCTCCTGCCAACATCAAGACCCTGGCCGACCTGCGGCAGCGACTGGGTGGGATCCCACTTGAGCGGATCTGGTTCCAGCCAGCGCCCGGCACCGCCACGGAAAAGGACGTCCTCGAGGCTGAGACACGAGAGAACCGCCTCTGCGAGTTGGTTGACGGCACCCTGGTGGAGAAGGCGATGGGCTTTGAAGAGTCGCGAGTCGCCGGTGTGCTGATGTATCGGATCAGTGCTTATCTCGATCAGAACGACCTGGGGATCTGCGTCGGAGCTGACGGCATGATGCGGATCGCTCCCGGCCTGGTGCGGATTCCCGACCTGTCGTTCATCACCTGGGAGAAGCTCCCCGGCCGTGAAAGTCCCCGAGAGCCGATCCCGGACCTGGTGCCCGACCTGGCTGTCGAAGTGCTCAGCGAGGGGAACACGAAGCCGGAAATGGCGCGCAAGGTGCGCGAGTATTTCGACGCCGGCGTCCTGCTGGTCTGGCTGATCGATCCCAGGAAACGCACTGCCCGTGTCTTTTCGACAATCGAAAAGTCGTCCCTGGTCCGTGCCCACCAGATGCTCGACGGCGGCGCGGTTTTGCCGGGATTCGTCCTTCTCCTCTCGGATCTGCTCGACCACGGGCGACGGCCTCGGCAGGGCTGATCGACACGTCCCGGTCGCGAGTACTGCGCCTTGGTGGCGCCGCGAGTCGCTGGTGCGAGCGCGATTTCGGAGGCGCTGTCTCATTCCTACGGGTCTGGGCAGAAACCCTCTCTGCAAGTCCACGGAGCATCATTCAGCGATTGGGGCGGAAACGGTGACTGGCTCCGGCCGTCTTCGGAGGGTGCCCGTCCCCATTTCCACGCCCGTTCCGCCGAACAATGATCGAGGCTCACTTCGAGAAGCTCAAACCGGGGTCATCGGGGCCGTCGCCGACGATCCGAAAGGTCATGTGGGTCGCGTCGGTCCAGCTCACGCGGCCGACCAGCGCGGGGCCCTGGTTCTGGGCCAGCGTCAGGATCCCGTCACCGAAGATCGAGGTCCCGCCGAACTGCTGCTTTTGGCCCTTCTGGATGACTTGCCAATTGAACGAGCCGTCGGGCTGGATCGTGAGCGCGATCGCCGTGTCAGGAGCGGGCTTGGCGTTCCAGGTGCCCGCGATGGAGGCCCCGTCGGGTACCTTGGTGTCCGTCACCGCAACGGCCGGCGTTGCGGCAGACGTTTCCTTCGGTGGCGAGAGCTGTGCGAGCAGTTTTGCCGAAAGGGCGTCGGTCGGCTTGAGCGCGACAACCTCCTGGAGCGTTTCGACGGCCGCGTCGGTGTGTCCCTGGGTCAGGTAGTGATAGGCGAGGACGAAACGCGCGGTGGCCGACTGGCGGTTGGTCCGGCAGAAGCTCTCCAGCGATCGGATTTGCGCGGTGTAGGTATCGACGTCAGGATACAAACCGATGAGCGTCGACCAGTCCCATCCGGGCCCGACCGAGAGAACGGCGTAGAGGGTCGCGGCCGACTCGTCGTAACGTGTGAGAGCGAACAGGCAGAGCGCCCGAAACTCGTGCAAGGTCGTGTCATTGGGCAGCTTGGCGAGGGCCTGGTCGGTTTGTTGCAAGGCATCGGGGTAGTTGCCTTGCAGGAACGATGCGCGGCCGGCGTCGAACAGGGTCATGGCGGGGTTGGCCGCATCGTCGGAAACGGGAGCGGCCACGGTGTCGATCGGCTGGGCGTAATCGTAGGGCGATTGGACGACCGCGCTGCCTGCGCCGTAGTAGGGGTTGTAGTAGGGCATGTAGCCCATGCCGTAGAGCATCGAGCCGAAGCCCCAGCTCGCCAGTCCCCAGCCCAGGCCCATCCCGAGCCCCAGGCCGAAGCCCGAGCCCCAGTAGGGATTGCGCCAGCCCCAGGCTGCGCTGTTGTGACCGTTCCAGTAGCCGTGAACCCAGCCGGAGTGGTACGCCCCGTAAGCATTGAACCCGTTGGGTCGGAAGGCCGAGGCGCCATAGGAGCGTCCCGCCACGGCACCGCCGGGACCGGCGGCGAACCCCGCGCGCGAGCCCGATACGGCCGTGCCCCGAGGCCCGGAAGCCACAGATACGTTCGAACGGCCGCCGACGGCGGCCCCTCCCGGTCCGACGGCACCGCCGGCCCGGCCTACGTCGGTGAAGCTGCGCCCACCCGGCCCGGTGACGTTGACCCCGCCGACGCCTCGTCCGGCAGCGCCGCCCTCGGGACCGCGACCGCCGATCCCCGCGGCCCCGTAGTCAATCGTGGTCCCTCGGCCGGTGGTGTACGAACCCGACCGGGTCCCGTAGTCGATATGGCCTCCGCTCATGCCCTCGAACGATCCCGACCGGCCGAAATCCTGCATACGTGGCGAGCTGAACGACGGGGTCCGGCTGAACGACGACATCCCACCGTAACCACCGCGGAAGCCTTCCATGCCGCCGCCATACCCGCCGCGGAAGCCTTCCATGCCGCCCATTCCACCATGGAAGCCCCCGCCGCCGAAGCCTCCGCCACCGCGGAACCCACCACCACCGCCGAACCCTCGGGCCAACACCGGCGCAGCCGCGATGGCCACGGCAAGAAGCGCGGCCGGCAGCGCAAACCTCATGAGACGAATCATCGAGAGCTCCTCGTGTTAGGAGTGCCGGGCTTGCCTTGGGAATCCTGGCGGGGCGGAGGAGGAACGCGAACGAGTGTGTATCCCTCATCATCCGGGACGGACGCATCGCCGATCACGCGATTGGTCGAAATCCAGCGGACCAGGTCGGGCCGTTCCCGACGCATGAAGTTCGTGGCCGAGGCCGCCGTCCCGTCGGGTCGCACGCCCTCGTGCTTCACCACCCAGCGCTCGCCGTCCCGGCTCCACTTTCCTTCGCCGAACCCGCCCTCCGAGTCGAACTCCCACGAGCGAACCTGGCGGGCGAGCGGGTCCCATCCGATGCGCTGGGACACCGTCATGACGCTCTTCCCCTGGCGTTTCACCGTGAACGAGCGAAGCAAAAAGTTCTGGTCCTTCGACCAACGGCAATTCACATGAACGACCGAATCCGCCCCTTCATCGACCCAATCGCCGATCATCCACTCCAGGTCGGTAAGTCGATCGTGTGGACGGACGTGCGGGTCGTTTTCCTCGCGGGCACTGGCAATGAGCCAGCGGGCGCCGTGCTTGACGTAGAGGACCGTGTAGAGGTTCGACATCGGAGCGCCCTTGACCGGCGTCACGATCGACCGGCCCTCTTCCTTCGCCGCGTCGGCGCTCAAGAACTTGATGGCCCCGATTTCGAAGGTGATTTTCGCGCCCTTGTTGTTCGCGAAGATGCCTGCGAAACCCTTCTCGATCACGTCGCGGCCCTGGTAACGGTCGCCGTTGGCTTCGATGACCTCCGCGTCTTCGGTGAAGACAGCCGCGAGGGCCTTGCTGTCGCCCTTGTTGTAGTCGGCGATGAATGCGTCATCGAGTGCGCGGATGGCCTTTTCGTCCGCGGACGTGGCCGCAGCCTGACCGAGCGCCGCGGAGATGGCCAGGCCCGGACCGAACCCTCCGACCCACACCGCGACCAGCGCCGCGGGAATCCAGGTGGCCCGCCATTTGGCGGTTCGAGACGACATGAATCATGCTCCTCGGGAGACCAGGGATTCGCGTTGTTCGACGCGAGAGAGCTGCGAGAGCGTGAAAAAACCCGCGAATGCGAACAGTCGCATTGCGGGGCTGCCTTACCCGGGTTCAGTGGCTCCTGCCCTGAGTCACACCTCGGCCCGTCATGCTAATTCACGCCCGGCACAGATGCCAGAGAGCACCGAAAATGCGATCTCCGCGTCGAACACCACCAAGAGCGGTTTACGTCTATCTCGCGTATGGTGTGGGAGGGCGAGGCTCCGTCCGAGCCAGCCTTGATCCGTCGGCGAGTCTTCGAGCCGTCGGATCACCGCGTGCCGCGCCCGGGGCAAGCCGATCACACGCGATGTTCGGATGACTCGAAAACTCATCTTCCGAACAAGGCTGGCTCGGACAGAGCCTCGCCCACCCGGAAACCACAGATGCCAGCTGGCATGGCACAGGTTCTACGACAAATAAGAGCGTTTATGCAACTATGCCGGGACGGTTTCCCCATCCAACGCCTGGATATAGTCGAAGTCTTCGGGGAGCGCGTGGACCCCTCGCGAAAGGACTTCACCAACCTTCAGGCCCCCGGCCTGAAGTCGGACGATCGGTTCGGGACCGATCGAGGCACAAAGGGTGCCGAGGTGCCCCCTCGGGGGAGGAGCGATTGGCCAGAGAAGAGCGTGGACCGCATCGAGACCTTTGCGGTCGAGGTCGCCGCAGAACTGCGCAATCACCGCGCCAGGCCAGCGCGCGGCGAGGTCGCGTGCCGCGATCAAGGGCCGGAACCTGTGTTTCAGCGCGACGACAATCGCGTCGAAAGAGCGGCCCGGTGCGACCTCAGACGGCCGTGCCGCCAGCGCGACGCGAGCACCGGCGTTCGTCAGGCCCCGAACGAGCGACGACGCGAACGGGTTGTCGCACAGCAAGAGGATCGTGCAGCCCTGTACTGCGACGCCGGCATCAAGCAAGAGCCTGACGACCGCGACTCCGAGGTACGAGTAGACGTGCACGGCCGGGTGCCGGCCGTTTGTGCCGGCGACGGCGATGCCGCGTTTTCGGCAAGCCGTCAGATCCACACGTCCGCGGGGGAGCTCCCAGGCTTCGTGCATCAACGTGATGACTGCGCTCGGTTTCATCTGACGGATCATCGCGGCATCAATGAGCGCACCGCTCGCGACGATGTCTGCCCGTCCGATGACCGATCGAGTTTTCCGCTCGTGCAGCTCGATGCGATCCACGACGCCCGAGGCTCGGGCGAGGTCGTGCGTCTGTGCGGCGATTTCGGTCCCGCAGTCGTTGCTCCCAACCAATGCACGGACCCGTTTTGCACCGCCCAGCGCCGCGAGGACCGGCGTAACGACGAAGGGCCCCGTCGCGGCCTCGGTCAGTACCTCAGCCCCGGAAAGGTCGAGACGGCAACGCGCCACCGCATCGTCCATCAAGCCCCGGAGTCTCTCGAGATTCCAGCCCGGCCGCACAGCGGACATTCACACTCTCCCACGGACGATCGATTCCCGAACGGACTCCAGCCGCGCAGTTCACCTCGACGCGGAGAGTCCAGAGTGGCGTCCCCTCGATTCCAACAGGATCGTCGCCCCGAGGAAAACCGAATCGGCCGCGCGTTGATCGCCGGCAACACAAAAGGCGGTTTGGGCGAGCTAGGGCAACTCCTCACGAATTCGGGGAGCAACCGAATAGGAATGGGGGTCTGGTCTGTCTATTGGGTATGGTGGATGTGCTGCGCGCGTGCATCCTGGGCGCATCGAACGCTTTCGCGTGTCGCGTTCGCTTCGTCCACGATAGACTTGAAGAAGCTTCGTCACGACGTCTTCGACCGAAGGGTGATCGCCATGTCAATGAGCTACCAGACGCGATCGTGGCTCCAGGTGCTCTGTGCGGGCTTCGGGTGCGTTCTCGCCTCGACAACCGGGCATGCCGCGGACGCGGACAAAGCGAAGGAGGAAGGGCGCTCGTTGTTTGCGCATCAATGGGTCGCCGGTGACGAACGATCGCATGGCGGCGACGGCCTGGGGCCGGTTTATAACGAGCGATCGTGTCTGGCGTGCCACAGTCTGGGAGGGCCCGGCGGCGCGGGCTCGGTCGACAAGAACATTGAGATCCTGTCTCCCGGCGAGGACTTTTCGAACGCGGGATTCTTCTATGCGTTCAGCATGAGTTTCGGGGACGAAGGCTTCCAGTACCGGTTCGGCAGCCCCAGTCCGGCGCAGGCCAAGACAGTGAATGTGGGTGAGATCGTGCGCCTCCATCCGGGGTTCCGCGACGCGCCGAGCGTGGTGCTCCATCGGTACGGTCCTGATGCCGACTACCGGAGCTGGCGCGAATCGATGCCTGGCCGGCATGGATCGATTGTTTTGAGGACGACCGAGCGGAATCCGCCGCCGCTCTTCGGCGCGGGTTTGATCGACACGATCCCCGACGCTGTGCTCGAAGCCGCCGCGCGGCGCCGTTTTTCCGCCGGCAGCGGCGTTTCCGGACGCGTGTCGCGCCTCGCCGACGGCCGGATCGGACGCTTCGGCTGGAAAGGGCAGACGGCGACCTTGCGCGAGTTCGTGCTCGCCGCCGCAACCGGAGAGATGGGGCTCGAAACCGCCGACCGCCGGCAAGCCGCCGACCCCCGGATCCCGCCGCTCGCGGCGCCCGGGCTCGATCTGAACGCCGACGAATGCGACGCCCTGACCGCGTACGTCGCCGGCCTGCCAGCCCCGCGCGTGGTCGAGCCCGAAGACGCCAAGAGCGAGCGTTTCGTCAAGGCCGGTGGCGCGGTCTTCAAGTCGATCGGCTGCGCCCAATGCCATCTCCCCAAGCTTGGTGACGTCGATGGAATTTACAGCGACCTGCTCCTCCATGATATGAGTCCGCAACTCAGCGATACGGGGATGTACGGGATTTTTGTCGCTGCGGATCCCAACCCTGCCGCGAAGCGCGGAGCGCAAGCGAAGCCCACTGGCGCGAAGTTCCAGGAATGGCGGACGCCGCCGCTTTGGGGACTCCGAGATTCCTATCCTTATATGCACGATGGTCGCGCCGAAACAATCGCTCAAGCGATCGCGCTCCACGGCGGCGAGGGGGCGGCTGCGGCCCAGCGGTATGCGCAGCTTAGCAATCGCGAACAGCAGCAACTGGAGTCGTTCCTGCTCACGCTCGCGGCCCCGAAGGCCCAGAAACCGTAGGCGTCAACAATTGTTAGGAAGAGGAGAAAAACGTTGGGTGGCTGGGGTCGAGCCCGAAGGGCGATGCCCCCGGACGTTTGGGCCGTCCGCACGGACCGGGGGCGTCGCCCTT
>DAIDJG010000036.1 GCA_027451445.1 Singulisphaera sp. | reverse complement strand
AACGGACTGGCGCTGGGTGCCACCCGAATGCCTGGCCGAGTTGAAAGCGCTCGACGAAAAAGACGACGACTTGACGCAACCCTCAACGAAGAAACGGTCTAAGCGACCTGCGGCGTGACCCCTTTTTGGGATCGCACCCCTGCGCGCACGACTCGCGAACTTGCTCGGCAACGTTGGTTGGAACTGCGTGTGAGGCTACGGCCGACCGCGATGCGGTGCTCGGCCTCCCAGACCTACAGCGGTTTACGACCGCGTCGCGCACATCCTGGCGCCGAACCCCCAATACCAACCCGAAGCGCGAGCGAGGTAATTATATAATTATGCCTCGCTTGCGCGTCGGGTTAGTGTAAGAGCTAAGGTCGATGTCGGCACAAAGCCCACGCGGGCCGGTAACGCGACCGCCCCGTTGTCGTCCTCCTGGTCGTCGGTCGCGGGGCCTGCGCAATGCGACCGTAAAACGCTCTAGTACCTAGTCAAGCGATTTCTGTCGGGTTGACTCGCAGCAGAAACCGCCGAAATCTAGCCGATTGTTCGTTGGGGGCAGCCAATCCAACCCGACAAACACAACTTGACTGGGTACTAGCCGCATGCGCGCACCAGCGTCACCCTCGTGCGATCCCCTGACGGGGCCTTACATTCCACCGCCCCGTGTGTAGACTGATTCATCAGGCTAATCGGCCTGGGGAGACCGGAGATGGACGCGGATCGCCTGTTCGATCGGTATCGAGAGCTTCAGTCCTACGTCGCGTGGTCCGACGAGGACGCGGAGCGGGTCCGTGGGCTCGCTCCGCTCGTGGAACCCCATCTGACTTCCCTGGTCGAGGACTTCTACGCCGAGATCGCCCGCCACCCCGCAGCCCACAAGGTCTTCACCGGCGGCCAGGCGCAGATCGACCGGCTCAAGGGCGCGCTGCTGAAATGGCTGCGCGACCTGTTTCAAGGCCCTTACGACCGCGACTACGTGGTTCGCCGCTGGAAGGTTGGCGCACGGCACGTCGAGATCGGTCTCGACCAGGTTTATACCAACGTCGCGCTCTCCCGGCTCCGCGACGGCCTGGTGCGGCTGCTCGGCGAATCGTGGCCTGGAGACCAGGCAGGCCTGATCACGGCGATCCGCGCCCTCAACAAACTCCTCGACCTTGACCTGGCCAAGATCGAAGACGCCTACCAGGCTCAGTACTCCGCCCGACTTCAGCGGGGCGAGCGACTGGCGGCGTTAGGCCAGATCGGCGGAGGCATAGCCCACGAGCTCCGCAACCCGCTCAATGTGGTGAAGACGTCAGTCTATTACCTGCTGAACGCCCGCAATCCGACTCCGGAGAAAAGGAACGAGCACCTCGTCCGCATCGAACGCCAGGTCGGGCTTGCGGACGGCGTGATCACGACGCTCTCGAATTTCGCCAGGATGCCCACGCCGACTCTGCGCCTCACTCCGCTCGAACCCTGCGTCCGGGAGGCGCTGGAGGCCTACCCGCCTGGCGACAACATCCGGGTCGCTTTCGACGTCCCGGCGTCACTACCGCCAGCGCTGGCCGATGTCGGTCAGCTCCGTATCGTCTTCGGGAACCTTATAAGAAATGCTCGCGACGCCATGGCTGGGGGCGGGCAGCTTACCATCTCAGCCAGGACGATCGGCGACGCGCTGGAAGTGGCGGTCGCCGATACCGGGGTCGGCATTCCCAGGGAGGACCTGGCCCGCATCCTTGAGCCTCTCTACTCCACCAAGGCCCGCGGACTCGGCCTCGGGCTCGCCATCGTGCGGTCCATTCTCGATAAAGGAGGGGGCGGCTTGAGCGTGGAGAGCGAGCCCGGCCAGGGTAGCGTCTTCATCGTGAGATTGCCGGCCGCTCCCGCGCAGGAAGGGAAGGAGTCGTCTCATGACAATTCCCAATGAACCGCGGGTGCTCGTTGTCGATGACGAGCCGCGCTACAGGACGAAGACCAAGGGGGCCGAGATCGTCATCGCCCTACCCCAGAGGAGCCTTGAAGAAGGCGCCAGGATTCCCGTGAACTTTTCGCCGGGTTGCTACGTTCAAGATTCAAGAGGTTAGAGATCGCTCCCGACGGGCGATAGAGAACCGGCTATGACAGCCCCGCTTTGCGCACCGGCGCAGGGTCGGGGCTTTTTTGCGCTTCATAGGCCTCTGGGAGATCGACGACCATGACGACCGACGAGCAGCCATCACGCGGTCCTGACGTCGCGCTTCGTGAAACGATCGCGCAGCGGTGGGGGCACCTGACCGCCGACGACCTGAGAGCGCTCGAAAGCGATGTCCACGCGCTTGTCGACCGGATCCAGGAAAAGACGGGCGAGGGCCGCGATGCGATCGCGCGGTTCTTACTCCACTCCGCAGCGAGCGCGCGTCAGTCGGGGGAACGCCTCACGGAAGATGCTCGCCGCGCCGCGCGTGAGCTGCGGGAACGCTACGACCATGCCGAGGAGCTTGTCCGCACCAATCCGACCCAGGCTGTCGCGGCGGCGTTCGGCGTCGGCGTTGTCGCGGGCCTGGTCCTCGGAGCGGCGCTCCGGCGACGTTGATCGTGGAAGGAGAATCTGATGAGCGCAGGAATGGACGAAGTGGCTGAGATCCGGCACCGGATGGCGCAGGTTCGCCGCGACCTCAACTCGGAGATCCATGCGATCATCAGCGACGGTGAACTCATGCCGGATTGGCGGTGGTACGTCCGCAAATATCCCTGGGCGTTCCTGACTGCGGCGGCCGTAGCCGGATATGTGATTGTCCCGTCGCGGGGGAACCGTCCGAGTCCCACCGTCACGACGGCGCCGGTGGCGGATTCGCTCGAAGAGCCGGTGGCGGAACCGACGCCCGGCCAGCCGCAGGGCGTCGGTCGGCACGTGTTCAAAACCCTCTGGGAAATCGCTTACCCCGTGGCAATCCGCGCCGCTCAGGGCTACGCGGCGCACCGGGTCGAACAGTGGATCCATCAGCAAGGTCGCCAGGCAGCGCCAGAGCCCGTGCGGCCGCCGCACGATACTGAATCCTCTTCACAAGTGAAACGCGGGCCAGAAGCGAGGAGTTCTGATCGATGATCGACAATGCGCGCGAACAGACAACGTCATTTGATCCCGAGGCGTTCGATTTAAGAGAGCGGGCACTGGAGCTGGAGGCAACGGCTCGCGAGCGGCTTGCGGAAGGGACCGAGTGGGTGAAGGAGTACGTGGCCAAAGAACCAGTACGTGCGCTGGGGATCGCGCTCGGCGCGGGGATCATACTCGGATGGCTCATCAAGCGTCGGTGAACGGAAGGCACGAATCGCACCACGGTTCTGGCGCGAACGACCCGGGCGACGTCGTCGGCGACATCGCCACCTTGGTCGAGCTTCAGGTTCGGCTCGCGTCTCTCGAGTGCCGGGAGAATGCCCGCGCGGCCGCCGTCCCGCTGGTTGCAGTCGCGGCTGGCGTGGTGCTGTCGGCCGGCGCTGTGCCGGTGGCGCTTCTTGGGATTGCCCGGCTTCTGGCAGTTCGGCTGGGGATCGATCAGGGCTGGTCGATGCTCTTGGCGGCGGCAGCGACCATCGTTGTCGCGGCTCTGGCTCTCGCTGTGAGCTCCGCGCGACTGAGCGGCTGCTTCCCCGGCTTTCACCGCTCCCGCGAGGAGCTGCGCCGAAACGTTGCCTGGATCCGGGCGCTGCTTCACGGGAAGAGTCCCGTTCGCCGCTGAGCGCCAGTCGAGCCGCAGCCCAGACATCGTCCAGCCGATGGGCCACAACTTTCAGAATTTGTCGCGCTCGTCAGGGAGTCTGTCCCGGAAGTGAAGCGGAGCCGGAAAAGGGGGACTGGCTCCGAGACTTCGAGGTGCCTGTCCCCCTTTTCAGGCTGTCCCCTTTTCCGGCGGAGCGAGAAGCGTGGAAATGGGGACAGGCACCGTCCGAAGACGTCCGGAGCCAGTCCCCATTTCCACGCTTCTCGCACTATTGGGACAGACTCCCATCTGAACTTGCAGGGGGAACCATGTTAACTGCATTCCGAGATCGAACCGAGGCGGGCCGCGTTCTGAGTGAGCGGCTCAAGGCCTACGCGGGCCGCTCCGACGTTGTGGTGCTGGCGCTGCCTCGCGGCGGGGTTCCGGTGGCTTTTGAAGTGGCGCGAGCGCTGAAGGCCCCTCTCGACGTTTTCGTCGTGCGTAAGCTCGGTGTTCCGGGTCACGAGGAGCTGGCCATGGGCGCCGTGGCCTCGGGTGGCGTGACCGTTCTCAACGACGATGTAGTAGATGGCATGCACATTCCCGCGCGGGTGATCAATGCCGTCGCGGCCGAGGAGTTGAGCGAGCTGACCCGGCGCGAGCGGGCCTATCGGGACGACCGCGGGGCTCCCGACGTGCGGGGGCGCACGGTGATCTTGGTGGACGACGGCCTGGCCACGGGCTCGACGATGCGCGCCGCCGTCGCCGCACTGCGGCGGCTCCGACCGGCACACATCGTCGTGGCCGTCCCGGTCGCCGCGCCATCAACCTGTGACGAGTTCCGGGACGAGGCAGACGACTGCGTTTGCGTGATGACTCCAGAGCCGCTTTATGCCGTTGGCGTCTGGTACGAGGATTTCTCACAGACGACGGACGAGGAGGTCTGTGACCTCCTCGCCCGGTCCGTCGTCCCGGCCGCTGCCGTGGCCGTGCGCGAAGAGGAGGCGGTCCAATGATGATCGCGACAGGCCGGACATTAAGCGACGACCTGGCAATCCAGGCGTTGCGAGGAACGGTTCGCCCACTCAAGGGCGACGCTGAGGATTACGATCCGCTGCTCGAGCTGATCGGTGAGGCCCGGTTCGTCCTGCTGGGCGAAGCATCGCACGGTACGCACGAGTTCTACCGCGAGCGGGCGCAGATCACCAAGCGGCTGATCCGCGAGAAGGGTTTCACCGCAGTCGCCGTCGAGGCCGACTGGCCGGACGCCTATCGCGTCAACCGCTACGTCCGTGGCCAGGGTGACGACGCCGAGGCGATCGACGCGCTGGCGGGCTTCCGGCGGTTCCCGGCCTGGATGTGGCGCAACGCTGAGGTGCTCGACTTCGTCGGCTGGCTCCGCGCCTATAACGACGAGGCGAGCTCGAGGGCCGTGGGTTTTTACGGCCTGGACCTCTACAGTCTACATGCTTCGATCGAGGCGGTCCTCGCCTACCTGGGCAAGATCGATCCCGAGGCGGCGGAGAGGGCGAGGGCCCGCTACTCCTGCTTCGACCTCTACGGCGAGGACACACAGGCCTACGGCTTCGCGTCGGGGCTCGGGCTTGGGCCATCCTGCGAGCGCGAGGTCGTCAGACAGCTCGTCGACCTGCGCCGCTCGGCCGCAGAGTACGCGCTGCGCGACGGCCGGATCGCGGAGGACGACTACTTTTGTGCCGAGCAGAACGCGCGGCTGGTCCAGAACGCCGAGCAGTATTACCGCGCGATGTACTGCAGCGAGGTCTCGTCCTGGAACCTGCGCGACTGGCACATGGCCGACACGCTCGATGCGTTGGTCGCGTTCCTGGGCCAGCAAGGCGGATCGCCGAAAGTTGTGCTCTGGGCGCACAACTCCCACCTCGGTGACGCAAGGGCCACGCGGATGGGGGACCGGGGTGAGTGGAATGTTGGTCAGCTCGTGCGGCAGCGGCACGGCGGCGACTCGGTCCTGATCGGCTTCACGACCTACGACGGAACGGTGACGGCAGCCTCGAACTGGGACGCGCCCGCCGAGCGGAAGCGCGTTCGGCCTGCCCTCCCGGGGAGTTATGAATTCCTGTTCCACAACGCGGGGTCGAGTCGATTCCTGCTCGATTTGCGCGGCGCGACCGTCGCGGGCCTCCGTGAGCCACGTCTGGAGCGAGCCATAGGCGTGATTTACCGTCCTGACACCGAGCGGGCCAGCCATTACTTCCAGGCCAGCTTGCCGGCGCAGTTCGATGCCGTGCTCCACTTCGACCGCACGCGGGCGGTCGAGCCGCTGGAACGCACGACCGAGTGGGAGGTGGGAGAGGTGCCGGAGACTTTCCCATCAGGAATCTGAGACATCCTTAGAGCGGTTTTCGCGCGCGTTGCGCATGCCCAACACCTTCGATATCATTTTATGTATGGTAGCAGCATGTCTTTGGGAGGGCGAGGCTCCGTCCGAGCCAGCCTTGTTCGGAGGACGAGTCTTCGAGTCCTCCGAACACCACGTGTGCTGACGCGGTCCCCTGGGCGGCACGCGATGATCCATCGGCTCGAAGACTCGCCAATGGATCAGGGCTGGCTCGGACGGAGCCTCGCCCTCCCGAGTGTGCGCAACGCGCACGAAAACCGCGCTAGCGATCCACGCAATGGGCGCCCGATCCGAACGCAAGGAAGGGGCGTGCTCGTGAGCCTGTTTCTGACTGGCGCTGCGCTCATTGCGCCGTTGTGCCCCTGTGCGGCTCGATGAGGTCGCGCAAGGTGGTGAGCAGGGAAGGCACGTTGAACGGCTTATAACAGACCGCGTCGGCCCCTTCGCGGACGACCTCGGCAATCAGCTCATCGGTCTCCGAACGGTAGCCGGTCACCAACACCGTCCGCGCCCGGGGGTCGGCGTTTCGGACCAGGCGGAAGACGGTGCCGCCGTTGTCCTTGGGCAGCTTCATGTCGATCAGGACGACGCGGAAGGCCTGGTCCTTGAGCCGCGCGGCAGCTTCGTCGGAATCGTGCGCCAGGCAGACGCGGTAATTACGCTCGCGAAGGATGTCCCAGAGGTTGTTGCACAGGTCAAGATCGTCGTCCACGACGAGCACCAACGGTTGTTCAACAGCCTCGTCCACGAAGTCCATCAACTTCGGCAAGTCGACCGGTTTCGCGAGGACCTTCCAGGCACCGGCGCCGAGCGCGGCCTCCGCCGTACTGCTCGTCGCGTAGGCAGACACGATAATCGCGACCGTGCCAGCGCGCAGCGCCTTGATTTCGCGGTAAAGTGTCAGTCCGTCCATACCGGGCATTTTCAGGTCCAGGAGCGCGACGTCGTAGGGGCGCTCGCGCACCAGCTTCAGCGCACCCTCGCCCTCATGCGCCACATCGACCGCGTAACCCAAATCACCCAGGATATCGGCCAGGTTCTTGCAGATGTCTACCTCGTCGTCGACGACGAGAACTCGCGGTCCCTCAGCGCTCATCGCGGCTCGTCTCCAGGATCAATTGGGGTGGCGGGGAGCGTGATCGCGAATCGGCTCCCTTGACCCAGCTCACTCGTAACGCGCAGGGTCCCTTGATTTTTATCGAGGATCGCGCGGGCGATGGCAAGACCCAATCCCAAACCCTTGGTTTTGGTCGTGTAAAGCGGCTCCGTAATCCGTGCCAGTTCCTTCTGAGCGATGCCGACGCCGTTGTCGATCACGGCGATTTCGACGGCGTGATCGACCTCCGTGGCGCTGATCGTGAGGCGAGCGTTGGGGGCCTGGGCCATCGCGTCGCGGGCGTTGCGAATCAAGTTGCCGAGCACAATCTGGATCTGGTTCCAGTCGGCCGACACGTGAGGCAGCGAGGCTGGGAACTCCAGCACGACCGCGATCGGTGCCTCGACAGGGTTGCGCTCGAGCGCCTCGCGCACGCAGGACTCGACCGAGAACGGCCGGGCGTCGGGAACAGGGAGCTTGGCGAAGTTCGAGAGCGCCGTGATCACCCCATCAGCAAGATCGACATGGCGCTCGATGCGGGCGAGGTGCTCGCGCGTCTTCTCGACAGTCGGGTTCCTGGCATGGATCAAGAAGTAAACAGATGTTTTGACGACATTGAGCGGATTGCGAAGCTCGTGCGCCACGCCACCGGCCACCTGGCCGATACTGGCGAGCCGCTCGACCCGTTGCTGGCGCTGCATGTGCTCGGCCTGGTACGCGTCTTCGATCACCGCGAGATCGAGGTCCAGGAGCTTGTTCAACGACCGGGATGCGGCCATCAATGAGTCGGCATCGCCCTGCCAGTTCTCGTGGATGACGCGCAATAACCCCATGCGGATGCGCGAGAGGGCCACGTTGGTGTAGACCTGGTCGAGGCCCACCTCGACGTGACGCCAGCCGACGCGCCAGCGGACGGCGACGAACTCGGCGTCATAGCGGCCTGTGAAAAGGTCGCGAATCCAGTGGTTGAGCGTCCCTTTCAGGCGCGCGATTTGCGCCGCGCCGCCGGTGATCACCTTCGCGGCGTGAGGATGTCGCGAGATTTCCTCATAGAAGTCGTCGATGATTGGGCTGAGGTGCGGTCCGACGAGGTCGGCCAGCGAGGCGACGAGCCGGGCGTCGTCGTCCGTCCACGCCACGTATGACTGGAGCTCTTGATAGCGGAGATAAAGTTCTGGCGAGTTCATGGGAGACGGGGGGTAAAAGCCAAACAGCCCACCGACCTGTGGTTAAAGGTCGTATGGGCTGTCGTAACCCTTCATCAGAATGTGGGGGGAAGCACCCTGACTTGAGTCCTCCACCGCCATTATTCATATTATCCGGCATCGCACCGAAAAGACAAGAGAAACGAGGCATTCTCTTCGAAGAAAGCGGTAGCGTCAAAATCCGTTTCCGATCCAGAAAAATGGGCTTGATGCACCGGGAGTGCCTGTGATACATTCCCGCTCGTTCAAGGGCTCGTGACGGGCTTGGAACAGAACATCGGCTAAGACAGCCCCTCCTTGCGTCCCCTCAAATACGGGCGCAGTGGAGGGTTTCGTGTTTTTAGCCCTCGCGGTTTTTCAAGGTGGTAGGGGTCAATGCGCGGAATCGAATGCGCGCATACGGGATCAACGTGCGTTTCTTGAGAATGAGTAGTCCATCAAACGTCCGACCAACGCAACCGACGGCCACGATTGAAGGAATACTCCAGTACATCGCAACAACACGGAGGAAGCGCCATGCTGGTTTTGAGCCGGAAGATCAATGAGACGATCCTGATCGGTGACAACATTCGCGTGACGGTCGTTGCCATCAACGGCAGCCAGGTCCGCATCGGAATCGAAGCCCCCCTCGAGGTGCCGGTCTTCCGTCAGGAAATCCTGCACTCCAAAACGGCCTCGGCAACACCCGCTCGGGCCGTCCTCACATCCTGACGCAATGCCTCGAACCGGTTCGATTCACGGCGTGCGGGGTGACTTCACCGCGCACGCGGGGCAGGCGCCGCCCGGCGAACCGTGCTGAAAGGCGAGGACGCCCCGACCGATCGAAAAAAGCCCGGTGAATAACACACACCACGCCGCGCTCCGGAGCAACTGCCGGCGGAGCGAAGGTTTCCAAAGCGAAGCACCCGCGCCGGTCAACACCATGATCGGCACTGTTCCCAGGCCGAAAAGCGCCATCGTCGCGAGCCCTTGCACCAGGCTTGCCGTACTGCTGGCGAGCGCCAGGTAGCCGTAAACGAGACCGCACGGGAGGAATCCGTTGATAATCCCTGCGAGAAACACATGAAATCCGCGCGGAGCGGCGAGGAATGGACCGAGGAAGCTTCCCGCCAGGCAGACCGACGGCCCCGCGCCCCGGCGACGGGACCCCGGCAGCCACCCCAGCGCTCGCAGCCCTTGCCAACCCAGTACCAGTCCGGCGGCGATACACAACACGGCCTGGAAGTTTACAAGCAGCCCGGCCCTGCGCTGGAGCCAGAATCCCGCGGAGCCGGCGCCGAGACCAAAAAAAGCGTACGTACCAACGCGTCCGAGGCTGTACAGAAGCTGTCGGCGCAGATTCTCGGACAACCCCCGCGTTCCGATACCCACGGTCAACGCGAATCCGCCGCACATGCCCACGCAGTGCGCCGAGCCGAGCAGACCACCCATGATGAGCAATGGCGCCTCGATCACGGCAAGCCCTCCCAGGCGGGCGACACCCGTGGACTCGGGGCCGCCGATTCGGTCAAGGCGTCATCACGTCCCAGACGGAGCGAATTGACCACGACGAGCACGCTACTCGCGACCATCAACACCGCTGCGAACGCGGGGTTGAGCCAACCGAACGCCGCGCTCAGGACACCCACCGCGTTGTAACCGAACGCCCAGGCGAGATTGCCGCGGATCACCCGCACCGTGCGTCTCGACAACTCAATCGCCCAGGGCAAACGCTCCAGGTCGTTACCTAGCAGGCACACAAGCGCCGAGTCGCGTGACAGATCGGTACCGCATCCGAGGGCCACCCCGACGTCGCTGGCCGCAAGGGCGGGTGCGTCGTTGATGCCGTCGCCAACCATCGCCACCGGCCCAATCGCCGATTGTGCCTGACGGATCGCGTTGACCTTGTCCGTCGGCAGAAGGCCAGACTCGACAGCCATGTTGAACCGTTCCGCCAGCGCCCGACCGCGCGCAGCCTGGTCGCCCGTGAGCACGCCCAGGTCAAGCCCGAGTGAGCGCAGACGCTCGACAGCCGGTCCGGCCGAGCGGCGCGTCTGCTCATCGAACAGGAATAGACCACGCGCTTCGCCGTTCCACCCGACGAGTGCCAGCGCTCGCCCCTGCTCGCCAGCCGGGTGAACCGCTTGCGCGAACGATGGGTCGAGCCGCAATCCCTGCTCCTCTAGAAAACGCGCGCTGCCCAGGAAAGCCTGAACACCAGGGGATTCCCACACACCGGCGACCCCCAGGCCGGGGTGCGTGCGGATATCTGAAACCTTCTCGACTCCCGCGTGATCCGCATGACGGAGGATTGCCTGGGAGAGCACGTGACTCGAACCGGCCGCGAGGGCCGAGGCGACAGCGAGTGCCTGCTCGCGCTCCTCCTCGTTCCGCGCGACGAACTCGGCTCCGCTCAATGTCCCGGTCGTGAGTGTACCTGTCTTGTCGAAACGCACTGCGCGAACGGACGCGAGGCGCTCGAGGGCGTCGCCACCGCGAAAGAGCACCTGAGCGCCCGCAGCGCGACTCAGGGCCGTCCAGACAGCCAACGGCGTGGCCAGCCCCAGAGCACACGGGCACGAGATTAGTAAGACGGAGAGCGCGACCATCAGGCCTCGTTCGATTCCCCCTTGCCAGGTGTGAATGGCGAGCGCCGCCAGGGCAATCAGGCTCACAATGGGGAAGAACCAGGAGGAAACCCGGTCCGCCAACCGCTCGTAACGCCCCTGTGACAACCTTGCCTCGCGCACCATCTCGATCAACCGGGCCAACGTCCCTGAAGCTCCGACGGCGGTCACTTCCACCGTCAGATCGCCGTCGAGGTTAAGAGTGCCCGCAAGCACCGCGTCCCCCGCTTGCTTCAAGACGGGCTGGCTTTCGCCGGTAAGAACGTGCTCGTCGACGAACGCCATGTTAGCGATGAGCCTGCCGTCTGCCGGAAATCGCTCCCCCGGCAGGACGCGGACCCGATCGTGATGCCGGAGCGATCCGATCGGCACGTTCTCCTCACGCCCGTCGACGAGCCGGCGGACCTCCGCGGGAAGCAGCCTTTCGAGCCGTTCGAGCGCGTCGCTCGCCCGGAGCTTACCCGTTGCCTCGAGCCAGCGGCCGAGCGTGATCAGCACCAGAACGACGCAACCTACTTCGAAATAAACCGGACCGACACCTCGGGCCACCGAGACCGATGAAAACGCGAATGCCGCCACGATGCCGGAGGCCAGGAGGATGTCGGTCGAAAGAACGCCTCGACACAACGATTGCCAGGCGCTCTCAACGAACGGCCGCCCGAGCAACAACAGGACGGGCACCGAAAAGAGCAGGACCACGTAGCGGAAGAGCCCGTTCAGTACCGTTGCGAGCCGGCTTGGTTCCTCTGCGCCGTAAACGTCGGTCGTCCAGAGGGCCATGGTGAACGCCATGACGTTCATCGTGAAGAAGATCGCCAGGCCGAGCTTTACCAGCGACATGCTGGCCGTGCCGTGTTCGCCGCGCTGCTGGCTCACGGCCGCAGCCACTTCACAACCGAAGCAACAATAGCGCGGACCCTCTTCACTCTCTGAGAGGGGGCGCCAGCGCGAGCGCGGGAGCGGCAACTGACAATGATCGCAGAGCGCGGGGTTGGTCATGGCGGAGACTGAAGCTCTGTGGACAACACTGGCAGGAGGAACTTGAGCACGTAATACGTGGAAAAGCCCCAGAAGAGCAGCCAATACAGATGGACGCTCCACGGAACCGTGCTGGTCGTGTAGCAGTGGAAGCGGTGCTCTTCCTCGGCGGTCGTTTGTTCGACCTGGGCCATGGTCGCGTTTCCTTTGACGGTAAAGTGATGTTGAAAGATAGGCCGGGCACGGCTGCACCAGGAGGGGGCCTGGAACAGCCGCCCCGACCAGCCGACGACTCGGAGCCAAATCGCTCGGGGGGGTGAGCGGATCAGTCTTCGTCGTCAAGCATCCGCTCGTTCTCCAGCATGGTTTTCTTGGGCTGCTCGAGGTCGCGAAACATCCCCTGCAAGATCGCCCAGAGAAACAGGCAGAAGAACCCGAGGCTCGCCAGCAGGTAGTTCATGATCGGCGTGATCGCGAACACCCCATCGACGTCGCCTCGGAACAGCAGAATGAATTCCTTGAACTTGTTCCCGAACCCGAGCAAGCAGGGCACGAGGATGATCAGGGCAAGGACGATCGTCGTGAGCGTCTGCTTGCGGGTCGAGGCCGGCGGTCGTGCACTGATTGGCGTACTCATACGCGAGCTTCCTCTCATTTCAGCTTGACGTCCTTGACGTTCGAAGCCTGGTAATCCTTGTAGTAGGGGTAGCTTTCCTGCCAAGAGCCCAGCCACTGCACATAGGCGATCAGAGCGAATCCGCGTTCGTTGGGTTTGTCCGGCGAACCGTCGAACAGCCACGGGTACTCGGGCATCGGTGAGCCTTCGGAGAGCATCGTCGGTTTGAAGAAGTGTACGGCGTGCCAGTCGTTCGAACGCCGGCCTCCTTCGCGGCAGAGGTCAGGACCAACCCGCCTCGTACCGAAAAGGACGGGGCGCTGGAGCTCGTTCTGGTACTCTTCCGACTTCGACACCGGTCCCCAGCGGCGGTCCTCGTTCGAGACGGGCCGGATGAACTGGCTGTGGCAGTGCCAGCAACCCTCGCCGACGTACACGTTGCGGCCGCGCCGCAGGGCATCGGCGCACTTCTGATTGAGCCACGCCTCCCGCGCGGCGGTCTCTTCCGGGGGCGTGCCGAAGGCGGTCTTGAAGCTCTCGGGATAGCGCCGGGCGAGGTCTTCGAACTGGTAGCGCAGATTGCCGTTACCCTGGACAAGTTCTTCCGCTGTCTTCTCCTTGAGGTTCTTGTACATCAAGATCGGCACGAGTCCGTTCGAGAGGAACGCGATCGCGAAGAACAACAGGCCTGCGATCAACAAGACGCCCGATTTCTTTTCAAACATGAATGGAGTTCCTCGTGGGTCGGATCACGCGGCGGCGGCCAGCACCGCCGGTTCCTCGGCGCGCCGTGCCTGGGCCCACGTCAGTGCAAGGTTGGTCAAGAACACGAGCAAGCCGGTGAACATCATCGTGCCGGCCACCAGTCGGACGGCCCAGAACGGGATCGAGAAGTCGACCGACACATCCCAGGGGAGCAAGGATGCCCAGAAATAGCCCTGAAACGGTCCGGCGACGATAAGGTCGGCTGACATCAGGCCGATGCCCAGGGCTGAGAGCCAGTAGTGCCACTCGCAGAGCGTGCGGCTGTACCAGTCGGTTTTCAGCAAGCGCGGGAACAGGTACGTCATGGTTCCGAGCAGCCACATGCTGAACACACCGAACATGACCATGTGGGCATGTCCCACCACCCAGTCGGTGAAGTGGATCAGGGCCTGGAACGTCAGCGTGGTCTGAAAGGCGCACTGAAGGCAGGTCAGGCCGTAGAACACCATTCCGGTGTAGAACCAGCGGATCGGTAGGTTGTTGGTCAAAGCCCCGGTTGCCCCTCGAAGCGTGACGAAGAAGTTGATCAAAACGGTCGTCACAACCATCTCCACGGCGATCGTCGAGATGACGGCACCGTACTGAAGGAACATGGGAATCGGCGTGTAGAGGAAGTGGTGAATGCCTGTGAGCGGGTAGAAGAACGCCAGGCCCCAGAAGCCGACGAGCGAGAGTCCGTGGCTCCAGACCGGCTTCTTGAGCATGATCGGCACGAAATAGTACATCAGGCCCCATCCGAGCGGTGTGACGAACAGGCCGACCAGGTCGTGGATGAACAGTCCGCCCACGGCGCCGGCACTCGTGCCCGAGACGAAGTACTGCGGGATGAAGTTCCCCATGGCGTAGGTCAGAAACGTCCAGATGAACGCCGCGGTGAAATACCAGAGCGTCACGTACATCGGGCCGCGCAGCCGGACGATGGGTGCCAGGAAGTTGATCGCAACCAGAAGTAGGCCGGCCAGCGCCAGCGGATCAATCCAGACGGGCGTCTCACCCCACTCGAGCCCTTGCGCCTGGCCGAGCATGATGCCGACCGCCGTCGATAGCACGACGACCTGCCAGGCGCCGAAGATGAAGTACGAGAGCCGGCGGTCGAGCACTGGCCGAAGCGCGAGCCGGGGCACAGCCCAATGCAGGGCACCCAGGAACGCATTCGCCAGGAACCCGTACGCGATCGCGTTCGTGTGAATCATCCGCCAGCGGCCGGGCGACAGGAGCTCGATCCCTCGTAGCGGGTTGTGGCGGATGAGCTGAAAGCCCATCAGGAACCCGCCAAGCATCGAGATAAACATGTAGCCCAGGGCCGCGAGGAAGTACCAGCTCACCAGTCGTTCGTCGACCAGGTCCTCGTGGCGGGGGCGTTCTCGTTCCACATCCGCACTCATAGACTCGCTCTCGTATTAAAGGACATTCGGATCGTACGGCTGCCGGTTCCGCGCGAACTGGCCGAGGGGGTAACAAAGGGCGACGGTTCCGCCGAAGACCAGGTGCGTCGCGGCGGCGACCCACCAGGGCAGCAGTGTGTTGTCAGTGATCCAGTGGCCGCCGAAGAGTGCGGGCTGAAGCCAGGAGAGGATGGCGTAGAAGTTGATCACCCAGACCAGGATCGCCACGGCGCACCCCACGGCGACCCGCTTCCAGACCGGACCATCCGAAGCAAACCGGTCCACCGCAAGATTGACCGGGATGCCGATGACCATCCCCGTCACCAGGTAAAGACAGCACCCGAAGGCGAGAATCAGACCGTCGGGCACCGCATAATGGGCCGCCGTGCCTTCGGCGAGCCTCAAGGCGTTTTCACCAAGCGGAAAGGTCAAATAGATCCGGATGAGCTCCAGGGGGCCCTTGCCGGCGATCGGTGCGCCGATGACGTTGAAGAGCAAACTCGTCATCGCGCCGAAGATTCCCAGGAGGAAGCCCGTGGTGGCGGAGTAGGTCGGGTAGGTGTGCAACGACTGCCACGCACGGACGGCTTCCTCCTCGGACAATTCGGTTTCCAGGCGTTGAACTCGCTCGCGGAGCGAATCGAGCTCACCCCGCAGATCCTCGACATTCATGACGGTGGTTCCTGTCGGCTGAGGCTATCGCGTGACTCGGGACAACGGCCGCTCGGCCGACTGAGCTTTCGTCGCGGGTTCGACGCCGGGCAACGGCTTGAGGATGCCCGCCTCGGGGACGTCGCCTACGCGGCGGCGGTTGGAAAGGTAATGGACGTAGGACACCAGGTTCCAGACGGTGGCCGGCTCAGCGTTGAGGGCGTTGCGAAACGAAGGCATCGGCGTTCCGTTGATGCCAGAGTCAATGTGCCGGTAGATGTCCAGCGATTCAGTTCCGCCGCGGAGCATCCCCGAGGTGAGATCCGCGGCCTTCGTGGGGAAGCCCCAGGCATCGACGCCGATGTTGTCCTTGGTCTGGCCGCGTCCGTCGTCGCCGTGGCACTTCGAGCACCCGACACGCAGGAAGGCCTCGTGCCCGGCTCTTACGGTGTCAGTATTGAAGTCAGGCATGGGGGTCGTTGGGTAAACGATGTGCGCCGGCGCGTCGCGCCATTTTTTGAGGATGCCCGCGACCAGCTCGGGGACCTGATCGGCATTGACGTCGCCGTCGAATTCGGCGGCCTCGGCGAGCTGGGTTTCGAGCTCGCCCCGGTGGGTCAGCGCCAGCACATAGTCGACGACGGCCTCGAGGTCGTTCTTCGGTAGAAGGTCGAACGAAGGCATCGACGTGCCCAGGACTCCCCGACGGACCGTGCGGAGCAAGTCTTCGCGAAGCGGCTTTGCGCCGTACGTGGTCGAGGTGAACTTGAAGATTGCCGCGCGGTAATCCCGAGGGCGCGGATTCATGTAAGACGCCGCCAGCCCGGCACCATCGCCCGAGACGCCGTGGCACTGCCGGCAGTAGCGGGCATAGACCTCGGCCCCTTTACGAAGGTGCGCCGGGTTCATCTTCTCGTCACCGAGCAGCTTGATGTTCTCGGGTGTGCCACATTGCTCATCGAGGACCTTGCGAACCTTCTCACGGAGCTTTGGATCGAGCTGGACCACTTGTTTGCCGGTGACGAACACTGCCGGCTCGGGTACGCGGGTGCACCCGCCAGCGTGGGCAAGAGTTGAAAGCAACAACACGCCCGTCGCGACCAGGCGACGGTCTCTTGTACCGGGTGTTCTGAGGTAAGTTAATTGCATGGCACTCGCCGTAGGGGCCTGACCGCGCGCAAAAAAAGCCCCAGCCCGTGTGGAAACACGGACTGGGGCGCTCATAGCCAACAGAGGTTGCCCGTCGTGAGCAACCGAACGAAAGACAATATACACCCCGATGGCGAAAGGTCAAGATAGGCTCACGAAAATTGCGGAATGTGGCATCGTTGTGCGTTACGCCATTGTTCCTCCATGACATCTGATCGTTGTGTCTCGCGTTGGAAAACGCTTGACCCTGCCGCGGCGCACTCCTACAGTGATCCGTGTGCCGCTCCCGTCGGGTGGTACGACTTCGGCGAGGGTGGCCCCGTTTGTGCGCTTGCGCATGAGTGGGGTCTTTTGTTAGATATGCGATTCACGCGAACCTGATCTACTGTGTGAGCCCATGTGAATTCCAAGGCCTGACCAGGGAGTGGAGTCGAGGGCATCATCCATGTCGCAGCCGGCGATACCGTCCGAACTGGCCAAGCTCGCGTTCTTGAGCGATTTGGCACCCGAGCAGATCGAGCCGCTAGCCGCGCTCGCTACGCCGGTTTACTGGGATGAAGACACAATGATCTTCCGTCACGGAAGCCCGTCGATGTCGCTTTACCTGATCCGGGAAGGGCGGGTGGCCATTGAGTTGAGCGGCCTATCCGGCAAACGGGTGACGATCCTCACCGTGGGCCCGGGAGAGATCTTCGGGTGGTCCAACGTGTTCGCCGATCAGCCGAAATTCAGCTCGGCGCGGGCCGTCGTCGCGACCAATGCGTATGCCTTCGACTCGCTTCGTCTCCGCGCCCTCTGCGACGCTAATCCCTCCCTCGGCTACGCCCTGACGCGACGGCTACTGACGGTCGTCTCCGAGCGTCTCCGAACAACCCGCATGCAGTTGCTCGACCTCTTCGCCAGTCCGGAACACCACGCGAAGGAGCGGCCCTGATGGTGAACACCTCCGCTGTCGTGATGGAGAAATCCGAGCTTGGCAACCTCATCGCCCGGCTCTGGGCCGAGGGTTACACCGTCGTCGGTCCGACGCTGGCTCAAGGCGCAATTGTCTTCGACGAACTGCGGACCGCCGACCAACTTCCCATTGGCTGGACCGACGAGCAGGAGCCGGGCTCCTATCGGCTGAAGCGTCGCGACGATGGGGCCTACTTCGGCTATGCGGTCGGCCCGCACTCCTGGAAGAAGTACCTCTTCCCTGCCCGTCTCACCCTGTTTTCGATTGAGCGGACCGCCGACTCGTTCGCCGTCCACCAAGGGTCGACAGATGTACCACGCTACGCCTTTCTCGGCGTCCGGTCCTGCGACCTTCACGCCATTGCCGTCCAGGATCGCACGTTCTTGCATGGCCCGTACGTTGATCCCCATTATGAGCGCCGGCGCGAACGTGCGTTCATCATCGCGGTCCAGTGCGGCACGGCAGCATCCACGTGTTTTTGTGCCAGCATGAACACCGGACCAAGGGCAACTCAAGGTTTCGACCTGGCCTTGACGGAGCTTCCCGAGGCATTCGTGGTCGAAGTCGGCTCCGAGCGCGGAGGAGCGTTGCTGGTAGGCTTGAACGTGCGCGCGGCGAACGGTGAAATCGAAGCCGCTCACCAAGTTACCGAGACGACGAAGCGCCAGATGACTCGCACCCTGGACACGTCGGACATGCCCGCCCTGCTCTACGAGAACCTCGATCACGCGCGCTGGGATGACGTGGCCGGACGCTGCCTGTCGTGCACGAACTGCACGATGGTCTGTCCGACGTGCTTCTGCCACTCGGTCGACGAGGTGCCCGACCTCCTGGGCGAGCGCAGCGAGCGCGTGCGCCAGTGGGACTCGTGCTTCAATCCCGAGCTCAGCCATGTGGCCGGCGGGAGCACGCGCCCGGACATCCGCGCGCGTTATCGACAATGGCTCACGCATAAGCTCGCCTCGTGGATCGACCAGTTCGGGGTCTCGGGCTGCGTTGGCTGTGGGCGCTGCATTACGTGGTGTCCGGTTGGGATCGACCTGACCGAGGAAGTGGCTGCGATCCGGGGGAGCGACCGCGCATGACGAGCGATCCGTACTGCCCGCACCCCGCCGTGTTGCGCTCGGTCGAGCCCGAGACTCCGGGCGTAGCCACGTTCGGAATGGAGTTCCAGGAGCCGGCGCGCGCGGCGGCGTTTCACCATCGGCCGGGCCAGTTCAACATGGTGTACTTGCCCGGCGTGGGCGAGGTAGCCATCTCCATCGCGAGTGCGCCCGGCGAGGGCGTGGGCTTGCGGCATACGATCCGCTTCGTCGGCCGCGTGACGAACGCATTGCAGTCGCTGCGGCCGGGGGCGGTGCTCGGCCTGCGAGGCCCCTATGGCAGTGCATGGCCCGTCGAGGAGGCGCGCGGGCGCGACGTCGTGCTGGTCGCTGGTGGCCTTGGCCTCGCCCCCTTGCGACCCGCCGTGAAGGCCCTGCTGGCCGAGCGAGCCCAGTACGGACGTCTCTGGCTCCTCTATGGTGCGCGCCAGCCGTCCGACCGGCTCTATGTGGCGGAATATGCGGATTGGGAGCGAGCGGGGCTGGAACTGCTCGTTACGGTCGACCGGGCCGACGCGTCGTGGCGGGGTGCGGTGGGGATCGTTCCGCTCCTGTTTCGAAAGCTGGCGCTGGACCCCTCGCGGACCTTGGTGCTGACGTGCGGGCCGGAAGTGATGATGCGGGCGACGGTGCATGAAGCGATCGATCGCGGGGTCGCGGCCTCCGACGTTTACGTTTCGCTCGAGCGCAATATGCAGTGCGCGGTGGGGCTGTGTGGACATTGCCAGCTCGGCCCCGAGTTTTTGTGCATGAACGGACCGGTGTTCCCTTACGAGCGCGTCGCGCGCTTTCTCGGCAAGGAGCATTTCTGAACGTGATCGCACAACCGCTCACCGTTTTGAACACACGCCGCGCCCCTCGGCCGCGTCTCGGTGTATTCAAGTTCGCCTCGTGTGATGGCTGCCAGCTCTCGCTGCTCGACTGCGAGGACGAGTTGCTCGCGGTGGCCGACCGCGTCGAGATCGCCTTTTTCCGTGAAGCCACGCGTCGGCCCCTCGAAGGCTCGTTCGACGTGTCCCTCGTGGAAGGGTCGGTCTCCGCGCCGGAGCAGGAAGCGGAGATCCGCGACGTCCGCGCGCGGAGCCGGTTCCTGATCACCCTGGGAGCATGTGCGTCGCACGGCGGCATCCAGGCCCTGCGCAACTTCTCGAGGGTGGACGATGCGCTTGCGATCGTTTACGCGACGCCGGAAACGATCAGCACGCTCCCTTCGTCCCGCCCCGCGAGCGACTACGTCCATGTCGACCTGGAGCTGCCGGGATGTCCGATCAACAAACGCCAACTGCTTTCGGTCCTCGCACAGATGCTCTCTGGTGGCAAGCCTCGCATCGATCAGCACGCGCTCTGCCTCGACTGCAAGCGTCAGAATGTCGTCTGCGTACTTGTTGCACATGGGTCTCCTTGCCTGGGCCCGGTGACGTCGACGGGCTGCGGAGTGCTCTGTCCCAGCTATGACCGCCCGTGTTTCAGTTGCTTTGGTCCGGCCCCGCAACCCAACACGGCGTCGCTGGCCGAGCGGTTTCAGGCGATTGGATTATCGGCTGATCATATTCGACGGCTCTTCCAGATGTTCTACAACCAGGCCCCTGAGTTCCTCGAGGAGGCCCGACGCCATGAGTGAGGGCACACGGACCATTCGGATCGAAGCCCTTGCGCGCGTCGAGGGTGAAGGCGCACTCACGGTCCATCTCCGCGAAGGCCGTGTCGAAGATGTACATTTCCGGATTTTCGAGGCGCCTCGCTTCTTCGAAGCGTTGCTCCGTGGACGTGATTTGACCGAGGTACCCGACATCACCGCGCGGATCTGTGGGATCTGTCCCGTCGCCTATCAGATGAGCGCTTGCCACGCCTTGGAGGCCGCGCTCGGGATGAGCCTGCCTTCGCCATTGCGGGCACTCCGTCGACTGCTGTATTGCGGCGAGTGGATCGAGAGTCACGTGTTGCATATCGCGTTTCTCCACGCCCCGGACTTTCTTAGATTTGAAAGCTCGATCGCGATGGCACAGTCCAGCCCCGAGCTCGCCGAGCAGGTTCGGAGCGCCCTCCAGCTCAAGAAGGCCGGCAACGCGATCGTGAACCTCATCGGCGGCCGTGAGATCCACCCGATCAACGTGCGCGTCGGCGGCTTCTACCGCATTCCGCGCCAGGACGAGCGGGCGGCGCTGGCCGAAACGCTCAGGGCGGCACGCGACCGTGCCCACGCTCTGCTGCGCTGGGTGGCGGCCTTTGAACTCCCAGCCGCCGATCACGATTACGAATTCGTCGCCCTGCGCCACGACGATGAGTACCCGATGAATGAAGGGCGACTCGTGTCGAACCGCGGTCTCGACATCGCCTACGCGGAGTTCCCGAACGAGTTTCAAGAGCATCAAGTCCCCTACTCGAATGCCCTGCAATGCCGTCGCAAAGGAGGCGGCGCCTACTTCGTCGGCCCCCTGGCGCGTTGGAACCTGAACCACGACCGACTTCCCCCTGAAGCGCAACAGGCCGCCGCGGAGAGCGGACTGACGTGGCCCTGCCGGAACCCCTACGCGAGCATCGTGGTCCGCGCGGTGGAGGTGCTCTTCGCCGTCGACGAGGCCATTCGGTTGCTCGACACATTCGAACCACCCGCGTCCGCGTTCATTCCCTTCGAGCCAGTAGCGGCGGAGGGAGTATGGATTACTGAAGCGCCTCGGGGCATTCTGTATCATCGTTATGTGATCGACACGGTTGGCAAGATTTCCGAAGCCGTCATCGTCCCGCCCACGAGCCAGAACCAGCGGCAGATCGAGGAGGACCTGATTCGATTCGCCCCGTCGGTGCTCGACCTTCCCGACGATGACGCAGCCTGGCGTTGCGAACAGGTGGTGCGGAACTACGACCCGTGCATCAGTTGCGCGACCCACTCCCTCAAGCTGAAGGTGATCGGGCGATGACCCGCCCCCTGGTCATCGGTCTGGGCAGCCCGCACGGTGATGACAGGGCGGGCTGGGCCATCGTCGATCGCCTCGAGGCGCAGGGCGACACACGCGCTCGGCGAGTCTGCGACGGCGTTGAATTGTTGGCGGCTCTGGAGGGACAGGACGACGTTGTGATCGTCGACGCCTCGGCGCCCGTCGACACACCCGGCCGTGTCCGTGTATTCGTCTGGCCCTGTCCCGAGCTTGCCGGGATGCGGGCGTGGAGTACGCACGGATTGGGGCTGGTGGACGCACTCCGATTGGCCGAGGCACTCGGGCAGCTTCCCAAACGTACCACCATCGTCGCGATCGAGGGCGAAACGGCCCGAGCCGGAGCGCCGCTCAGTGAGGCGGTCGCACGCACTGTGAGCGACCTTGCGGATCAACACGTGGCCGCCGGCAAAATCGAAAGTCGTACGCATGAATAGTCTAGAATCGAAAGCAGGCACTGACCCGCGTGTTGCGGGACCGCATTCGCTCGACGTGTTCTTCGCGCCGAGGAACGTCGCGGTCATCGGCGCGACCGAGAAGGCGGGTTCCGTAGGGCGCACGTTGCTCTGGAACCTCGTGAGCAACCCCTTCGGCGGAACCGTCTTTCCGGTCAATCCCAGGCACAGCAGCGTCCTCGGGATCCGTGCATACCCGACGATCGCCGACGTGCCCGATGCGGTCGACCTGGCCGTGGTGGCGACGCCGGCGCCGGGGGTTCCGGATGTGATCGCGGCTTGCGTCGATGCCGGCGTGCGCGGGGCGATTATTATCTCGGCCGGCTTCAAGGAGGTCGGGATCGAAGGTTCCAACCTCGAGCACAAGATTCTGGAGATTGCGCGCCGGGGGCGCATGCGGATCATCGGACCGAACTGCCTCGGGGTCATGAACCCGTTGAAAGGCCTCAACGCCACGTTCGCCGGCGCGATGGCGCGGCCCGGCAGTATCGGGTTCATCAGCCAAAGCGGCGCACTTTGCACGGCGGTGCTCGACTGGAGCTTCCGGGTCAACGTCGGCTTTAGCGCGTTCATCTCCATCGGCTCGATGCTTGACGTCGGTTGGGGCGACCTGATCGACCAGCTCGGCGACGATCCGCGCACGACGAGCATCATCCTCTACATGGAGTCGATCGGCGACGCCCGCGCGTTTCTCTCCGCGGCGCGCGAAGTCGCCCTCAGCAAACCGATCATCGTGCTCAAGGCCGGCAGGACCCAGGCGGCGGCGAAGGCCGCGGCGTCGCATACCGGAGCGCTCGCCGGAAGCGACGAGGTGCTCGATGCTGCGTTTCGGCGCTGCGGGGTGCTTCGCGTCGAGCGCATCGCCGATCTGTTCTCGATGGCCGACGTGCTGGCCAAGCAGCCGCGTCCCAAAGGTCCGCGCCTGTCGATCATCACCAACGCCGGCGGCCCCGGCGTGCTCGCGACCGACGCGCTGATCACCGGTGGGGGCGAACTTGCGCCGTTGGCTCCGCCGACGCTCGAAGCCCTGGACACACTCCTGCCGGCGCACTGGAGCCACGGGAACCCCATCGACGTTCTGGGCGACGCTGGCCCCGACCGTTTCGCCCAGTCGCTCCAGGCCGTTGCCAGCGACCCGAACACGGATGCCCTGCTCGTCGTGCTGACCCCCCAGGCCATGACCGATCCGACTCAGACGGCCGAGCGCCTGAGACCCCTGGCGAAGCTTGAAGGCAAGCCTTTGCTTGCGAGCTGGATGGGCGGGGCCGACGTCGCGGCTGGCGAGGCGATTTTGCAGAAGGCCGGCGTACCAACCTTCCCCTACCCCGACAACGCCGTGCAGGCGTTCAACCACATGTGGCGTTTCAGCCGCAGCCTGGCGTCGCTCTACGAGACCCCGGCCGTTCCGACCGACGGCAACGCGCCGGACCGCGCCGCCGCGACCGCACTCGTCGAACGTGCCCGCGCCGCCGGCCGCGCGTTTCTGACCGAGGCCGAGTCGAAGCACTTGCTCACGCTCTATGGTCTCCCCACGGTCGCCACGCACGTGGCGACGACCGAAGCGGACGCCGTCGCCGCCGCGACGAATCTGGGATTCCCCGTCGCGCTCAAGCTCCATTCCGAAACGCTCACGCACAAGACCGACGTCGGGGGCGTGCAGCTCAACCTCGCGACCCCGGACGAGGTGCGTGCAGCGTATCAGACGATCGCTTCCTCGGTCCGCGCTCGCGCCGGGGAGGGCCACTTCCTGGGCGTGACCGTACAGCCTATGGTAGCGCTTGACGGTTATGAGCTGATCGTGGGCAGCAGCCTCGACCCACAGTTCGGGCCGGTCCTGCTGTTTGGCGCGGGAGGACAGCTTGTGGAGGTGTTTCACGACCACGCGCTCGGCCTGCCGCCGCTGACCACGGTCCTGGCCCGCCGGATGATGGAACGGACGCGCATCCTCACCGCCCTGAAAGGGGTTCGCGGCCGGCCGCCCGTGGATCTGGCCGCGTTGGAGCGCCTCCTGGTGCGGTTCAGCCAGCTCGTGGTGGAACAGCCGGGGATCAAGGAGATCGACATCAACCCACTCCTCGCAGCGCCCGGGCGATTGCTGGCCCTCGATGCGCGCGTCGTCGTGCACGACGCTACAATCGCTGATGACCGTCTCCCCAGGCTGGCGATCCGGCCCTATCCGACGCAGTACGTCGCGCCCTGGACGTTGCGGGATGGAATCCAGGTGCTCATTCGCCCGATCCGCCCCGAGGACGAGCTTTTGATCGCGCGGTTCCATCAGACCCTCTCGGAGCAAAGCGTCTATCTCCGTTACTTCAGCGTGAGCAAGCTGAGCTTCCGCACGTCTCACGAACGGCTGCGCCGGATCTGCTTCATCGACTACGACCGCGAGCTCGCCCTCGTCGCCGAGCTCGCCACGCCCGATGGGCCTGCGATCATCGGCGTCGGGCGGATCCGCAAGCTCCGGCGGACCGACGCGGCGGAGTTTGCGTTGCTGATCAGCGATCCCTACCAACGCCTGGGCCTGGGCACCGAACTGCTCCGCCAGCTCTTGCAGGTCGCCCGCGACGAGGGACTGCATCACGTCACCGGCGTCGTGCTTGCCGAGAACCCGGGAATGCTTCGGGTTTGCACCAAACTCGGTGCGACGATTTCCCAATCGGAGGGATCGGAGGTCAACGTCACTTTTGACCTCACCGCGATGTCCGCGTGAACGCTGTGGCTCGGCCGCGATCGCAAACGGTCGGTGGCGATGTGTAATTCGTATCAATTGTTCATGTAGAATCCAATAATCTGCATTCGGCCCTTGCCTGTTTCGGTGCCGGTCGTTACACTACCAGTAATACTCACTGTCGCTCGCGAGGGGCGACATGATCTCGGCTATGGTAGCCCTTCCTGTGCGCTTCCGCGCGTGGGGAGGGTTTTTTTGTCGTTTTAGGGTTTCGTGAATCGCTTATGACCCACTTACCCGACCAGGCGCTCCAGGAATCGTTTTCCTCTCCTCACACGGAGGCGCCTTCCAGCCCCGTCCCTTACCGTGGTAGCAGTCCGATGGCCGAACACCCCACCATCGCCAGCCGGCATTTGACACTTCTGAATGAGCTCGGTCTCCACTTGCGGCCGGCCGCCCAGTTTGCACGCATGGCCTCGTCCTTCAAGTCGCTCGTCTGGGTCGAGTGCAACGGAATGCGCGCCGACGGCAAGAGCGTACTCGACCTCACCTGCCTGGCGATTCCGTGCGGCACGACCCTCGGCGTGGAAGCCCTCGGTCCCGACGCGGAGAGCGCCGTCGCTGCACTTTCCAACCTGATCCTTCATCGGTTCCAGGAGCCGCTTCCCGATCGTCCGATCGAGGCTTAAGCCAACAGCCGAAACTTGCTCAGTCGATTCGTAGCACCTTCGCGCCGCGGATTCGCTTCTCTTTGAGATCGCGAAGTGCCTGGTTGGCATCGGCGAGAGCGTACTCTTCGACCTCCGGCTTCAGCCTGGCCTCGGCCGCGATGCGCAGGAACTCGCGGACATCGGCGCGGGCGACATTCGCGACGCTCTTGATCTCTTTTTCGAGCCAGAGATGCCGCGCATAGTCGAGTGAGAGCAACGCATCCTTATCTCCCTCCTCTTTGCGGATCGCGTTCACGACGAGTCGGCCGCCCGGCTCGAGATTGGCGAGCGCGGCGACAATGGGCGTCCATGCGGGGGTTGTGTCGATGATCGCGCGCAGAGCCTCGGGCGACGGCTCTTCTGTGTCGCCTGCCCAAACGGCGCCCAGCTCGCGCGCGAACGATTGCTCGGCGGCGGACCGGGCGAAGACGAAGACGCGGCTGTGCGGCCAGTGGTGACGGACCAGCTTCAACACGAGGTGAGCCGAGGCCCCGAACCCGGTCAGTCCAAGGCTCTGCCCGTCGCTGAGCCCCGTGAGCCGGAGGGAGCGATAGCCGATCGCGCCGGCGCAGAGCAACGGCGCCGCTTCCACGTCAGTAAACGCATCGGGAATCGCATGAACGAAGGCCGCCGGTGCCGTCATACGTTCGGCATATCCGCCGTGCACGTCGCGTCCCGTCGCCCGGAAACGATTGCACAGGTTCTCCTCACCCCGCGCACAGGATTCGCAACGTCCGCACGCGCTATGGATCCAGGCCACGCCGACACGATCGCCAACTCGCAGACCGCTCACTCCCTCACCGAGACGTTCAATCCGCCCAACAACCTGATGGCCCAGGATGACCGGCAAACGCGACGGTGGCGTTCGTCCCTCGATCTCGTCCAGTTCCGTGTGGCAGACGCCGCAGACGGCCACGCGGATCAGGACTTCACTGAGCCCTGGCGATGGGTCGGGCCAGTCCGCCGGCACGAGCGGCGGAGCGTTTTCATTGAGCGGGCCGATTGTTTCGAGCAGCATGGCACGCATGGGTTCTCTCCACCTCCGCGACACGGCTCGCATATCAATTGTCGAATGGCCGCGTGATCGTCCTGGGGTCCACATCGAGCTTGAGCGCTTCGGGAGGGTTGGCTGCCTTGATGTACACGTCCATCTGCTGGCCGATGAAGAGCGGGACCGCGGTCTCCTTCGGCAACGCGTACAACACCTGAAGCACACGCGTATCGACGCGCTCGGTATTCGAGCCTGTGAGGTTCTGCTTGGGGATCACGTAAGGCTCGACATCGAAGTACCTCAAGGGGAACGGAACCTGGGGACGCCCCTTGAGCGTGGCGACGGCCGGGGCGTTCTTGGTGAAGTAAGGAAGGTCCTGCTCGTCGATATCCACGCGCACATGAAGCTCGCCGACGTCTCCCAGGACGATCATCGGCTCGTTCCAGTTGGGGGCCGCGAACTGGCCGAGGCGGACGTGGACCTGGAGCACCGCACCGTCGACCAGGGCACGTACGGTGCAGCGTTCAAGGTTGATCTTCACGCTCTCGACCTGGCTTTGTGCCTGCCCAACCGCAGCACGGGCGACCATCTTGTCTTTCTCCCACGTCACCTTGAGCCGGTTCAGATCGGCCTCCATTCGAGCCAGGGTGGCCTTGTTCGCCTCATAGGCATAGAGGTCGCGATCGCGATCACCCGCCGACTCGGCGTTGCGGAGAAAGAGGGCCTGCGACCGGTTGTACGCAACCTCGGTGTCCTTGTAGTGCGCCCGCGCTTCGGCGACGGCTGCCTCGGACGTCGGAATGTCCCCTTGCTGCGGAGCGACCAACAGGCGATCGAGCTGCGCCTGGGCCGCGACCAGGTCGGCCTCGCGCACCAGGAGCTGGGCCTTGAGGTCGCGATCGTCAATCCGGAAGAGGGGATCTCCCTCCTTGACGAAGTCGCCGCGCTTGACGTAGACCTCGGTGGCCACGCCGGGAATGATCGTGCCGATGGGGATGTTCTCGCGTCTGGCTTCGATCACCCCCGCGCCGGCGATCGCGCGCAGACCGCGCGGACGGCTTGGCGGCGCGACCGCGGTGATCGACGGCGGCAACGCACGACGGGCCAGGACTACATTCACGACCTCGAAGATAAGGAACGCGGCGGCGGCCATCGGCAACAGGTATTTCGTCAGCCGTTTCATTCACGTTCCCCGTCGGATCAACCACGGAACACGATTGCGGGCTCGAGCGCGACCACCCTGCGGATGCAAAGCATGCTGGCCAGGGTGCAGATCGAGAGCACGGCCACCGCCGAGATCGGCAAAAGCTGCCAGGGGGTAAAGAACGCCAGTTCCGTCCCCTTCGCCAGCAGACCGAAGATTCCGGCCAGGCCCACACCCAAACAGTAACCGAGCATCCCGACGACCCCGGCCTGCAAGACGACCATGCCCGCGACACGCTCGTTCGTCAATCCCATGGCCTTGAGTGCGCCGAACTGCTTGAGGTTCTCGATCGTGAAATTATAAAACGTCTGTCCGGCGATGGCGGTGCCAACGACGAAGCCGAGCAGCGTCGTAACGCCGAAGTTGATCGGGATGCCCGTATAGACCAGGTAATATTTCATCGTCATCCACTTGAATTCATCGCTCGTCTTGGCACCTAAATTCGTTCGCGCTTCGATACGACGCGCCACGACGGACGGGTCCTGGCCCGGCTCCGCCTTCGCAAGGATGTAGGTCAAGGGCATCCGCGATTGGGGGGTGAAGGTGAGGGCGCGCGAGTAGGTCGTATAGACGACCGGATTGGACTGGAACGTGCGAGTGGTCTCGCAGATGCCAACGATCACCGCGCGGCGGTCGTTCATCTCCAACTGGCGGCCGAGGAACCAGGTAAGCTCTTTGTCGGTCTTCGCAAACTCGCCTCGTTGCCCGGGGAAGAGTTTGCGCAGGCCCACCTTGTCGACAACGATGCCGTCAGGCGTCCAGAGGTCGAGTCCTTTGCCGACGAAGAAATGGCGAGGCGACCCGATGAGCGACACGTCGTCGAGCCCGAGCAGGATGATCGACTCGATCACGTCCCGGCGCTCGCCCGACACGCGGTCGTTGAACGTCACCTTGGCCTGGGCCTGCCCTTTGTACAGGGGGACCGCCCACTGCACGCCATCGACGCCCCGAACGCGGTAGAGATTGTCCTCGATCATCGGCTTGATGTCGTCGATGTACCGCACGTTGCGGTCCATGACCCAGAGGTCTGCACCGCTGATGTCGCTAATTTGCGCGGCCGTGCGGAGCATGATCCCGCAGAAGATCGAGCCTTGCTGCGTGATCAAGAGCGCCGCGAATGTTAGACCGATGACGATCCCAATAAACTTCGCCCGATCACCGGTCAACATCTTGAGCGCCACCCAGCCCATTGCCAACCTCGTTACACAATGTCACCACGGAGCAAGGGGGCCAACTTCAATCCAACTCCTCCCGCTCAGGTTTCGACGAAGACCGAGGCCGCCTCTTTCACGGCCAGAACGGGGCAAGGCGCTCCACGCATCACTCCCTCCGCGGCACTGCCAAACAGCACCCGCTCGAGCCCCCGCCGGCCGTGTGCGCCCATGACGATGAGCCCACTTCCGGTTAATTGCGCTGTGCGCACGATCTCATTGGCCACGTTGCCTCGTACAATCCGCGCTTCCACCGGAAACTTGAGGTCCGGGCCGTCAAGATCGGTCCGCATGCGTTCGAGTTTTCGTTCGTAGGCTCCCAAGTCGAACACGACGGTCGACCGGTTGTTGATCGATAGGTCGAGCGGCGCGACATGGACGAGGACCAACCGCGCTCCGCGGTCTCGGGCCAGCGACCGGGCGGTTCGGAGCGCCGCCAGTGATGGCTCCTCCAACTCGACCGGATGGAGGATCACTCCGCCCGGCTCCACACGCACCGGATGCTCCAACGTGCGTAAGGCCAGCACCGGGCAAGATGCCGCTCGGAGCACGGATTCGGCCACACTGCCGGCGACCAGCCGACGCAGTCCCGTGAGCCCGTGGGTCCCCATCACGATGAGATCGCACTGGCTACGTTCGGCGGCCGCGAGGATCGCTGCGCTCGGCTGGCCGTCAGACACCTCATACTCGACGTTGACGGCGCACGCGGGCACGTAAAACTCGCGCATGTGCTCCCGCACCGACTCGTGATACGTCATGCTTTCTTCATCGAGTAGAACGAGCTCGCCATGCTCGCCAAAGCCGATCGCCTGCTCCGTAAGATGCAACTTCTCCAGAACGTGTACGACCCGAAGGCGCGTCGTATGCTCGTCGGCCAGGGCACATGCGAGGCGAAAGGCCTCGCGCGAGGGCTCCGAGAAATCGGCAGCGACCAGAATCGTGTGGAACAGCGACATCGTCGTTCTCCGAAACTCCCACCGAATCACGAATCAAACACCCGTTGACCGCAACGGGCCGACGTTCACGCCTTGCGGTTACAGAACGACGGGGACGGCATGCGCTCATACCGCAGCATGCCGCCCCGCCGGACTCTGGGGGGGGTTGGCTCACTTCTTCTCCTGCACCTCAATCCGCCTCGGCTGCGACACCGCACGCTTCGGCGCGGGCATCGCGACTTCGAGGGTGCCGTTGTGGAACTCGGCCTTGGCCTTGGACGGATCAACACCCTCCGGCAGCGGAATGGCACGGTAGAAGCTGCCGTAGTTGCACTCGCTATACGAGTAGCCTTCGCGCTCTTCCTTCTTCTCCTGCTTGCGCTCGCCCTTCAGGGTGAGCATGTCGTCGGTGAATTCGACATGGACGTCGTCCTTCGACAGCCCGGGAAGGTCGGCCCGGACGATGAACTGGCCGTCGTTCTCCTTGATCTCGACGCGGGGCGACCAATCGGCCTGAATCAGACCCGCCTCCCGGCGCAGGAGCTCGCGACCACGTGCGAGAACCCTGGGCCAACGCCTGCCGGTCCCAACTCCGAACTCGTCGAAGAGCTGGTCCATTTCCTCCGCGAACCGGTGCATGATGTCGAGGGGACCGTGGTGCTTGACCTCGGGTGCGGCGGGCGCCTTGGGAGTGGGCGCTGCAACCGCACATTCCTTCACGGGCTCAGTCGTCGGCTTCGGCGCTTCTTTGACAGCCGCCATGATCTTCAACTCCTCTGGGTTGGCGTGAAGAAACAAAAAGAGCCCCGTCCGCGCGGTTAAACCGCACGGCAGGGCTGCCCTAGCCTTCGTCCCGCCGCGCCCTGCATGAGCGTGAGCGAGAACTACACTCAAACAAACGGAGCCAAGCGGTATGGAGTTCGCGCATTTTTTTGAAAACGGCGCCGATTGCTGGCGGGCGATCCTCAATTTCGGAGATGTCCGGTCGTTGGCCCCTGGTACCCTCGCCGGCGCCAAGTTGGCCAGGTCGCCGCGGCTTCAACATCGGTTGCGCCTCGCCCCCGAACCTCCGTGGCGCGTGTTGATTGGTATGATGGAGAGGTGTCAACACGCGGCTCGCTACCCGATGACGCTGCGATAAACCTGGAGCATGTCTCGCATGCTTGGATGCATCAGCCTAAGTCCGATCATCGTCAAGAGCGATGCATGAGTGGTTTGATGGAGCGTCCGGACTCGCGCGGGTCAGGTTCGAGAGGAATTGGAAGGAAACGACGGAATGGAATTGGCTCGCCTGATGGCTGCTCTCGCCGACTCTGCTGCGTATCCCTACCCGATCGGTGACGAGTCGGTCGAGATGCGCCAAACGCACATTTCGATCGTCTTCATGGCTGGTCCATTCGTTTACAAGATCAAGAAACCCGTTAACCTTGGCTTCCTCGACTACTCGACGCTCACCCGGCGCCGTCACTTCTGCGAGGAGGAGGTTCGGCTCAACCGCCGCCTCGCTCCCTCGGTCTATCTCGGCGTAGTCCCCATAACACGCGATCCGGAGGGGATCCGAATCGAGGGAAGTGGTGAAACGATCGAATGGGCGGTGAAGATGGAACGCCTCCCGCACGAGGCAACGCTCAGCGAACGGTTGTTGCGCGATGAGCTAGGCACCGCGCCACTCGAGGCTCTCGCCGGCCGACTCGCGGCGTTTCACGCGCGCGCCGAGCGTGGCCCTGCGGTGGCGCAGTACGGCCGCTTCGACGCCGTCGCGGGCAACGCGCGAGAGAACCTCGAGCAGTCGGTCTCGCTCGTGGGCACGACGCTCAGCGAGGCTGTCTTCGATCGGTTGTGGACGTCCACCGACGCCACTCTCGCGGATCTCCGGACGACGATCGAAAGCAGAGCCGCCCGGAACATTCCGTGCGATGGGCATGGCGACTTACGGCTCGATCACATTTATCTCTTCCCCGACCGTCCGCGTCCGGACGACCTCGTCATCATCGACTGTATCGAGTTCAATGAGCGCTTCCGCTACGCCGATCCGGTAGCGGACATCGCGTTCGTGGTCATGGACCTGTCCCGCCACGGCCGCCGCGACCTTGCTCGCACATTCGCCGACGCTTATTTTCAAGCCGGCGGCGATGTGGAGGGAGCGGTACTTCTGCCTTTCTACGCTGCTTACCGCGCCGCCGTGCGAGGCAAGGTCGAGGGGATCGCATCCCTGGAGGCCGAGGTCCCCGAAGCCGACCGATTCGCGGCGGCCGATCGTGCGAGGGCGCACTGGCTCCTCGCGCTCAGCGAATTCGAACAACCGGCCCGAAGGCCGGGACTCGTGCTCGTCGGGGGTTTGCCCGGCACGGGTAAGTCGACCCTCTCCCGACAGCTCGCCGAGCGCGCCGGCTTTACAGTCGTCCGGTCCGATGTGGTGCGTAAGGAGCTGGCCGGTCTCAATCCGGGCCACAGCGCCCGTGCCGAATTCGAGCAGGGCGTCTACTCACCGGCCTGGAGCGAGCGTACTTACGCCGAGTGCTTACGACAGGCGGAACACCTCCTTTTCCAGGGTCAGCGCGTTCTGATCGACGCAAGTTTTCGCGACGAGGCGACCCGTCACCGTTTCCTCGACCTGGGTCGACGGTGGGGCGTGCCGACGGTTCTCCTCCTTTGCAAGGCCGACCCGGCAATCATACAGCAGCGAGTCGAAGGCCGACGCGACGACGCCTCCGATGCGGACTGGTCCATCTACCGCCAGGCGGCCGAGCGCTGGGAGCCACTTCCTGAGCCGACAGCACGACTGAGCCGCGCAATTGCCACCGATTGCCCTGAACAGCCCGCCATCGACCAGGCGCTCGCGGCGCTCCGCGAAGTCCATTTGCTGGCCTGAGACTATCGATTGCAGGTGTACGCATTCCACGATCGGGTGCACGGCCAGCTTGCACGCTAACGACCGATCCGTTCACCAACCTCGCCGATCCCCCTGGCGCCCGGAATCTGCTGCGGAACGGAAGGTTAGTCCGAAAATCGAGGCTCGTTCAGAAAAAACACTTGACTCCTGGACTGATTGCAGCGTATTCTCCATGGATAAGGATTGCTCGTGACGGGTAATCTTCATTCCGGCTACGACAGCCCCGCCGTGCGAATGTTCGCAGAGCCGGGGTTTTTTCATGCGCCCCATGCTTTCGCCCTTGAGCGCGAGCCATGAGGTACACCTCCCCGTCTCCTTTCATCCTGCGGTCATGAACGCCGCGACCCACTTGCATCCCCATCGGGGATCTTTCGGGAGCCGGATTCATGTTCTGTTCAATGACTGCTGAGCCTTCCATCTGGATCGACGACCGTTGTGACGCCGGTTTCGGTGTTGAGAGGCAACTCACTTCCCTCCCATTCACTGTCGAGGCCGCTTCTGATGCCGAGTTGCTCTGCCGCTATCGCGATCACTGCGATTCCAGCGCATTCAACGAGCTTGTCCGCCGTTACGCCGGCGGCCTGTTCCGTCATCTCAAAGGCTACCTGAACGATCGCGTGCCGGCCGAGGACGTGCTTCAGAACACCTTCCTCCAGGTTCACTTGAAATGCGGGCTGTATCGCGACGGTTGTCCCGTACGTCCCTGGCTGTACGCGATCGCAACGAACCAGGCCATCGATGCCCTGCGAAAGGTCAAGCGAGTCAAGGTGTATGCTCTCGACGCCCTGTACGGAGATGGCGAGACGGATGTCCTGAGCCTCGCCGTTTCACTGGCCGACGAAAGTCCGGCACCGAGCGCTGCGCTCGAAACGGAGGAACGTCGCCGCTGGGTGCGTGAATCGCTTTCATCGCTTCCCCAGCAATCGCGAGAGATCGTGCACCTGGCCTACTTTCAGGGCCTGAACTACAACCAAATTGCCGACGCTCTTCACATCCCCCTCGGGACTGTCAAATCGCGACTGCACGGGGCGATCGCCCGGCTTCGCGAGAAGGCCGCGGGTTGAACCAGCATCGCAAAAGTTCGCGAACTTTTCCCGCTTGTACCCGTACACCTGTTGTGAGCATGGCAATCGAGAGAGTGATTCGACCATCAGAGTTCTTACAAAACACGACGGCCCGTCCCAGCGCGGGCGAGGGAGGTGGACTCCCTCGGCGCTGCGTCCTCGGATCGTTGTTCTGATCGGAGCATTTCGATGTCCCAGACGCACGCGCTGACGCTGTCGCTGACCGAAGAAGAACGAACCGAACTGCTCGCCCTCCTCGAGTACACCCTGGGCGAGACGCGCGTCGAGGTCCATCATACGCACACACCGGCCTACCGTGATCAGGCCCAGCATCGTGAGGCGATCGTGCGCAGCCTGATCGAGAAAGTCCGTCACGCAGTGGCTTGACGGAACCGACTCGAGACGTTTCGCGAATGCGTCGGCGGACGTTAAACGCAATAGACTTGCCTTATCGAATCGATCGCTTTATTCTGAAAGATATGACTGATCGCTCGTGACGGGCGATCCCTGACGATGGCTATGGCGGCCCCACCTTGCGAACACTCGCGAGGACGGGGCTTTTTTCGTGCGCGTGAACCAATGCGTGACACCGGCCCAGGATCCTTCGAGGAGCGTTTCGATCATGTCCGACCCCAGTCGAATCTCAGTCACGATCAGGCCTTGCTCTTGCGCCTCGATCAATGCGTCGTTCGCGCATCATCGCGACTTCCCGGAAACCTGCGGCGAGGGCCACACGTCGCGGGCCGCCGCGCTGCAGCTTGCGAATCAGTTAACCCTTGCGCTGGACCACGCGTCGACGGACTGGCATCAATCGCAGATCCGCGCGGCGATCGAGGATGCCAACGCGTTCGCCGCGGCGTGCGGTGAAGGCGCGAAATGTCCCAGCTATCTGTTGACTCGGAAGACCGACCGTCTGCGCAGTCTCCTGGTGGGACTGGATGGTTCGGCCGATAGTGCCGCTGCTGTCCGCCTTGGCATCCAGTGGGCCCGTCAGACTGATGCGCTCTTGGTTGGGCTGGCCATCGTCGATCAGCCGACGATTGCCGCGGAGGAACCGGTGCTTCTGGGCGGGGTGCCCTATGCGGACCCGATCTTCTACCGCGAGCGGATGGCGGACGCCCGCCGTCAGGCCACCGGGTTCCTGGAACAGTTTTCGGTCCAATGCGCCGAGGCGTGCGTGGCGTCAAAGGTCCTCGAGGATGTCGGCATGCCCGCCGACGAGATTGCGCTCGAAGCCCAGCGCTACGACCTGGTTCTGCTGGGACGAAATACGCGATTCCATTTTGAGGTGCAGGAACGTCACGATGACACGCTCATGAAGGTCGTGAAGACCGGTCCGCGCCCCGTCGTCGTCGTTCCCGAGGCAGCGGAGAGCGGTGACGGGGTCATCATCGCCTACGACGGCAGCGATGCGGCGGCGCGTGCGCTTTTCGCGTTTGAACACTCCGGCCTCGGCCGAGATTGTCCGGTCCACATCGTGAGCGTCCACGAAGAACAAAAAGTCGCGGCGCGTCACGCCGAGCGTGCGAACGACTTCCTGCGCCATCACGACATCCGTGCCCAGGTGCACCCAGTGGCGTCGCATGCCGATCCCGCAGGGATCATCCTCAAACATATTCACGATCTTGGTCCTGGACTGCTGGTGTTGGGACCGTACGGCCACTCGGCCATGCGTGAGTTCTTCCTCGGCTCCGCGACCCGCACGCTGCTCCGAGAAAGCCCCATTCCTCTTTTCGTCTTTCATTGAGCCTTGCTGTTCATTAGGGAGACTGACTCATGGCCCCGAAGCGAATCCCGCTGCCCCCCTTCCGCACGATTCTGTTCGCGACCGATCTGTCGGAGAATTCGCGCCCGGCGTTTGAAGTGGCCTGCGCACTGGCGCAAGAAGAAGCGACGCGCCTGATCGTACTCTACGTCGACGAGCCCGTACCCTTCGAGGACGGGATGATTGCCTACGGTGATTTCGGTATCCCCGCGATCCTGCCTCACGAGGCTCCCGTCAGCCACTTCGCGCTCCGCGAACAGCTCGCGCGCCTTTTCGTGCCCAGAACCCCTATCACGGTGGAGTATCAGGTCCGCTCGGGACGCGCCGTGGAGCAGATCGTCCAGGCGGGCGAGGAAACCGGCTGCCAACTGCTCGTCATGGGAACACAAGGCCGATCGGGATTCGACCGCCTGTTCCTGGGAAGCGTGGCCGAGGCTGTGATCCGTCGGGCACCGTCGCCGATCCTGACCGTCCGGCCGGGCGTGCACGCCATTCCCAAGCCGTTGGAGACCATCGTTTGCGCGACGGATTTCTCGCCTCATGCGAAGGCGGCTGTGCAAGTCGCCCGCGAGCTCGCGCGCAGCCACGGTGCGCGCCTGGTTCTGACCCACGTGGTCGAGGCCAGCGTCGTGCCGTCGTCGGCGTTCGTACGCGCCGAGTTTGAATCGGCTGACGCGGCTCTCGACGGCGTCCGACGCAGGATCGAGGGGAATGACCTGAAATTTGCCGTTGAGCCGCAGTTGCGTAACGGCGACCCCGCCTCCGAAATCCTCGCGGCGGCGACGTCGACCTCGAGCGACATGATCGTCATGGGAACTCATGGCCGGAGTGGACTGGATCGATTTCTCATGGGGAGTGTCGCCGAAACCGTCATGCGCCAGGCAACTTGCCCCGTCTTGACCATCAAGTGGTCGGGCGTCACCGCCAGGCCTCGCGTGCCCGTCGCGCTCGGGGTGGAATGTGAGCCCGCAACGCTGTAACGAACGGCTCATCTTGAAACACGGTTCCGGACGGTCCGGAACCGGTTCGGGAACGATTCTGACCAAACCGTCATACCCAGTTTTCTCTGAGGAGACCCTCATGTCGACGCACAACGCACCCAACCCATCCGGTCACGGCGGCAAGCCAGAGGCTTCACACGAAACCGAGGCCGAAAGTATCCGAGAGGCCGAGGAGAGCCGGAAAGCGAAGAACGCCGAGGCATCGAACCGCGATCGTATGGTTGACATCGGCCGGGGAAACCAGCAGGCGGGGCGGCAACGAGGCTCAAAGCGTTAGAGCAGTAAACGTTTGGGTGGCAGACGCTTCTGGAGGAAGGCGAGGCTGAGATGTCGCAAACTCGGGCGATTGCCGGTAGGGATCTCCAAGCGCTGGCGACCCGATTCTTTACGCTCGTTGTCACACGCTCTGGTCCCCTCCCCCCTTTGTGGGGGAGGGTTAGGGTGGGGGGTGCGACAGCGGTCGCTTCAACCCAAGCCCCCCCAGCCCTCCCCCACAAAGCGGCGAGGGAGTAAGAGTGCCACCGCGCAAGGTGAAACTCGCAACGGAACCAGAGGGAGGCTCGGCACGTCCCGTAACCACGTTTCCAGCACCCCAGGCAAGGCTCCGTCCCTCGTCCTCCCCAATTGTGCGCCAAGCGGTTGTTCGCCGCTGGGAGCCGTCGACGGCTCTCAATTCAATGAACCGTATTCTCGTCCCTTGACCCGCCCGTGGCCTTCAACACTTGAAGGATGAGGAATTGACGATGACGAGGTCAACCGCAGCCGCACTTATCTCGCTCTTATCCTTGACCGTGCTCGTGATCGGTGCGATAGCAGCACAGGGCCCCGACGCGCGGAACGATCCCGAGGCGCAGCGGAAGGTCCTCCAAGTGGAAATGGGTAAGAAGTTGAAGCACGCCCAGTCGCTCCTCACGGGTCTCACGATCGAGGACTTCCCCACGATCGTCGACAATGCTGAGTCGTTGAAGCGGGTCGGCGCCGACACACTCGCGAAGGTAACGCCCAGCCTGGAGTACGTGAAGTACACCACCGAGTTTGTCTCGCTGGCCGACGAGCTCTCACGCCGCGCCAAGGATCACGATCTCAACGGCGCCACCTTGTCTTACGTGCGCCTCACGATCAATTGCGTCGAGTGCCACAAACACGTGCGCGACTTTCGCGCGCTTGATTTGAAGAAGTGATCCGGACGGGGAGGAAGGCCGGATAGTGACTCGCGGAGGATTCATGGTAACCTTGTCGCCGGTGGAACCGCAGAGTCGCTGCGATGACCATCAGGTTCAGAACCACGAAACGATGTTGCGCCAACGAACGAACCACCCAGTCGACGTGCTGATTATCGAGGACGACCCCGACACGTGCGCGAACCTGTCGGACATCCTTGAGCTCTCGGGCGAATTCAGCGTCCACGTGGCGGGCACAGTGCGCGCCGCCCTGGCACGAACTGACTGGCCGCGCTACGCGGCGATCTTGCTCGACCGCCGGCTCCCGGATGGCAACGCCCAGGAATTGCTCCCTCGGCTCAAAAAACTGGCCCCGAACGCTGCTGTGGTCATCATCACGGGCCATTCGGATGTCGAAGGCGCGATCGAGGCCTTGCGGCTCGGAGCGGTCGATTACATCCTCAAGCCGGTCAACGTGGATTCGTTGCGTTTCCGCCTGGGCCGGATCATGGAAGAACGCCGGGCCAGGGAGGCCAAGGAACGAGGTGACGCGGTCTTCCGAAACCTCGTCGAAGCGGCCGAGTCTATGATCGTCATTCTGCGGCCCGATCATACGATCGCCTATTTCAGTCCATTTGCCGAGCAGTTGACCGGCTTCGACGCGTCGGAAGTCATTGATAAGAATTATCTCGACCTCTTCGTCGCCGAGCCGGACCGCGCGTTTCTGGCCAACGTTTATCAACGGGCTCTCACGGGTGCACCATCGCGGGCCGTCGAAGGGCGGGTATCTCGGCGCGATGGTTCAACCCGCTGGCTCCTGAGCAACGTCCGCGGATTGCTCGACTACGATGGCGAAGCCGCGGTGCTGATCGTGGGTCACGACATCACAGAGTTGATCGCCGCTCAGGAGCGCGTGCTCCAGGCCGAACGCCTCGCGGCGATTGGGCACATGTGTGCCGGGCTGGCCCACGAGAGTCGCAATGCTCTCCAGCGCAGCCAGGCGTGTCTCGAAATGCTCGCCCTGAAAGTCGAAGACCGCCCAGCCGCGCTCGATCTGATCGCTCGTATTCAGAGCGCTCAGGATCATCTTTATCACCTTTATGAAGACGTACGCAGCTACGCCGCGCCCATCAAGCTGGACCGCCACGAGTGCCTGCTGTCCGACGTCTGGCGCGAAGCATGGACCCACCTCGAATCAGCCCGAAAGCAGCAGACCGCCCGCTTGGCCGAGAACCTTGCCGGAGCGGACTTGCGCTGTTGCGTTGACCACTTCCGCCTGGGCCAGGTCTTCCGAAACATTTTCGATAACGCACTTGCCGCAACCCGGGGCCCTGTCGAGATCGAGTTGACCGCGTCCCCCGTCCATCTTGGCAATCAGCCTGCTCTGCGGATCTCGGTGCAGGACAACGGGCCGGGACTGGATGCGGAGCAGAGAGCACGTATCTTCGAGTCGTTTTACACAACCAAGACCAAGGGGACCGGCCTGGGCATGGCCATCGCCAAGCGGATCGTCGAGGCCCATGGCGGCCAGATCACCGTCGGCGACCGACCTGGCCCCGGCGCGGAGATCATTCTTTCTATTCCACGAGGGATTCCATGAGCCGATCGCTACGCATTGCCGTCGCCGACGACGAACCGGATATGAGAGAGTACTTTGCCACCATCCTTCCGCGCCTCGGCCACCAGGTCGTCGTCGTGGCTGAGGACGGGAGGGACCTTCTCGAAAAGAGCCGCGAAACGTCCTTCGACCTCGTCATCACCGACGTGAAAATGCCGGACATGGACGGCATCGAGGCCGCCAGGCACATCTATCGGCGGAGTCCCGTGCCGGTCATCCTGGTCTCGGCCTACCACGATGCCGCCCTGATCCAGCGCGCCGAGGCAGACCATATCCTCGCGTATCTCGTGAAACCGATCAAACAGCCCGACCTGGAACCCGCCATCGCAATCGCGATGCGACGGTTCGAGCAGTTTCAGGCCCTCGAGAAGGAAGCCGCCGATCTGAAACAGGCCCTCGAGGACCGCAAGCTCATCGAACGCGCCAAGGGGCTGCTGATGAAGAAAGCGTCGCTCGATGAAAATGAGGCCTTCCGCCGACTTCAACGGCTGGCAAGCGACCGGAACAAGAAGTTGGTCGACGTCGCGCAGATGATCATCATGGCCGAGGAAGCTTTCCTGCCCCCGGAACGCGAAAAGCGCTGACCGCGCGCATCGAATCAAACCAGGTGCTCTGCGTCGGAATAAACGCTGAGCACCGACTATCGTTTGTGGCCACAAGTCGTTGTCTTGCGGCAGTAACGACCAAATCATGGGCGGCGAACACGCGCCACGTCGCCGCCTCATCATCGAACTGGAGGAAGTTTTCAGTCGATCCCGGCGCACGCGCTGGAAGATCGGCGTGCAAGGCGGATGCGCCACTCAACAAGGCAAATCGTCAGGAAATGTGAATCGGGGCGAGAGGATTTGAACCTCCGACCTCACGGACCCGAATCGAGCGGACTGCGTTGTCGCAAGTCTTTTCACTGAAAGTACTTGGACGGTTCTCTGCGGCCGCAAGCGGCTTCCAGGCTTGTTAAGAAAATCAGAGGAAATACATCACTGTAGCAAGGATGCCGGGGTTGTTCCTCCTGGGTATGGGCTGGTAGACGGAGGCCGCAGGCTTTGGAGTGCGGGGGCTTGCTCCCGCTTTCGCGCTGGAAATGCGGCTGGAAAGCGGAGGTCCGGGAAGGCCGTTCGAAAGCGACAGGGTCCCTGTCGGAGCGCGCAGACGGTTCGAAAGCGGGAGCAAGCCCCCGCACTCCAAAGCCTGCGGACTGCTTCGGACGAACGGCTTCGGCTATGACAATGAAACGGCCCTGGCTCGTCCGAGGCTGCAGAAAACTACACCCGGCATCCTTGCTACAGTGTCGGAAATACGATAGTTTTGCGCCGGTTCACTGCACGTGCAGAACTTGTCCATCAAAGGTTGCCGATGCGCAAGCCTGGCGCCTCGAGATCGCCGGTACGCTTCCTCCGGGCGAACTCTACTTCTTCCTTGTCTCACGGAAGACCGGCGTTTCCGCCAGGGTGAACAGGATGACCTCCTCCCCGGTCACGGTGCTGATGTCGTGGTGGAGGGTCAGCACCTTCGTGCCGGTGGCCCGTTCTATCATCGCTTCCATGACCGGCCGCGCCGTTTCGATCAGATGGGTTCGGACTTGCTTGAGAAGGTCCCTTCCCTTGTCGGGCGAAAGCGACTTGACCAGGTGCTGTTCGGCCGCGGTCAAAACGCCTGTGAGGCGGACAAGGACAATGTCCCCGAGGAGGTGAGCGCGTATGTCCTTCGGTCCTCGGCCCATGTATTCTTGCTCGAAGTGATTGATCGCTTCGCAGATGTTGGACTCAATTTCACCTTGGGTCTTCATGCTGCTCCGTTTCCCGCGCTGTTCCATTACCGACTCGAGTGCTCTGAACACGAAGCGCTCACGGAATGGCCGAGTTCAAGCATCCGCGAATTTATAATAGACGAATCAATGGTTTTTTGCTTGCTATTTCCGTCGCGGGCCGGACAATGGAAGTTGCCGGACACCACAGAGGATGAGTGGACGTCCCGGTATCGAACGACAATTGAAATCGAATTCGTCGGATGACTAGATGAGGGGCAACCCGGCCGGACCGGGGGGCCTGTTGACGAGTAAGCCGACGTGGGCGAGCACCTTCAGGGGTGTTCGCCCACGTCGGCTTTTTTTTCGTTAGTGGCGCTGCCGTACGTCGGCATGTCACCAGGGGTGAACCCGATGGACGCATTGAATTCGACCATGGCTCAGCAAGTCGCTGAAGCGGCGAGTCTATTTCAACTCCAGAGTACGGGCCACGCACCCAGGGCAGTGACGGTGGTCCTGAGTGACGACACGCTCGTCGTCACCCTGCACGGAGCCCTGTCGCCCGCCGAGCAGCACATGGTTCAGAGCCCGGCCGGGGCTGCCCGGATTCAAGAATTCCACCGACAACTTTTCACCAACTCCTCCGAATCGCTTCGGCAGGAGATCAAACGAATCACAGGGGTCGAGGTGCGCGAAGCGGCCGCGGAGGTCGAAACCACGACCGGAACGGTGGTTCACGTTTTCACGACGGGCACAACGGTGCAAGTGTTTCTGCTTGCTCAGCGAATTTCCCCTGAGACCTGGAACGGACGTGGCGATCCGTCGTGAGCGCGGAGAAGACTCAGAGTCGCTGTTGAGAGAAAGCCTTTTCTTGAGGAGAAAGTTCATGAACTGGGACCGAGTCGCAGGTGAATGGAAGCAATTCCGGGGTCATGTGAAAGAGAAGTGGGGCAAGCTGACTGACGACGAGCTGACAACCATCGCCGGGAAGCGCGATCAGTTGGCCGGCCTCCTTCAGGAGCGCTACGGCTACGCCAAGGACCAGGCGGAAATGGAAATCGACGCGTTTGCAAAGGCCCTGAAGTCCTGAGCCTTCCCCGTGTGTCGGGGCATGGCCCTCCACCGTCGAGGGTAACCTCGCCAACAAGGTGACGGGACACCCGGCGAAGGGGCGGCGAGGCGTCAAACGACATCAAAAACACGGCGGGTGCCGTCCTCCTCTTGGGGCGCGCCCAGTTCCTTCTGTCAGAAAGGTAGTCGTTTCGTGCTGTACTACGGCATCGTGTTCCTGGTCCTCGCCTTGCTCGCGGGCGTCTTCGGCTTCGTGGCGCTCAGCGGCACGCTCGCCTTGGTCGCCAAGATCTTGCTGTTCGTTTTCCTGGCCATGTTCATCGTGTCGGTGATCACTGGCAGGCGTCGGGGGCCGAGTGTCTGACGTGCGCCTGGACGCCCTCCCTCACGTGGGAGGGCAGAGTCACGAGCGGTTCGTGAATCACAATTCCGATCGTCGTACGCCCGGGGAGCCATTCATCGTGCTGGACGATCCCGCAACCGAGGGAGTCGAACTGAGATGCCAGGCAATACTCGCGAGCTCGAAAGTCAGTGGAACACGCTGCTGCGCGGTGCGAAGAAGCGCTGGGGGCAACTGACCGACGACGACCTTCGTGTTCAGGGCGGCAACGTCGACCAGCTCGCCGACCGCATTCAGAAGAGGACAGGCGAGGCGCGAGAAGCGATCGAGCACGTCCTGTCGGACATGAATGTGCAGGCGGCCGCGGCCGTGTCGCATGCGGCCGATGCCGTGAATCAGTACGCTCGCCAAGCCGGCCATAAGGTCCGCGAGCGCTATGACAGGGCGGAGAACGTGGTCCGCGGCAACCCGACGCGATCAGCGCTGGCGATCTTCGGTATCGGGTTGGTGGCCGGCCTGATCTTTGGGATGTCGCTTCGGCGCCGTTGATCCGCGTCTCATGCCTCGATGATCCGCGTCTCACGATCCCGCTAGAAGAGGATTCTTCCGAATTCGGGGCCGCCGACGTTCGGCTGGCCTCGATGTCCGCGATCCCTGGTTCTGAAGGAGAACGACCGATGTCTACGACCACGAAGCACGCCGCGACCGAGCACCACGAGAAAGCCGCCGCCCACCACGCAGCGGCCGCCCACCATCACCTCGAGGCAGCCCACCACCACGAGACGGGCGAGCACGAGGCGGCCAAGAAACACGCCGAGGCCGCGCACCAGCAGAGCCAGCACGGCCACAAGCAAACGACGAGTGCCCACGAGCACTCGCACAAGTAAGACCAACGCGCCGGCCCGTTCCCGGTAACCAGGCGCGAGGCGTGGTTCCCGCTCCAGGCCCCGTCGCCTCCGGTCTTAAGCAATTCGGCGAACGCAATCGATATCCGCGTGTCGCCCTGCTTCGACAACCGGCCGGGACGTCGCCGTCGCCAGGGGACGAATGTTCTCATTGAGTCACTATCTACACAGAATGATTTATCGCAGTTAAGGTAGTATGATCACATCTGAAAGGTCGATCATTTATGTGGACGATGATGAATACATTTGCGAGAACATGTCTGACATCTTCGTCGAGCAGGGATTCCGTGTCGGCGTCGCGCACGAAGGGATGACGGCCCTGGACATGGTGCAACGCCAGCCTTACGACGTCGCAGTTCTGGACCTGAAGATGCCCGGCATGGACGGCCTGACGCTTTATCACGAGATCAAGAAGGTGCAGGCCGCGACGGTGGCAATCCTCGTCACGGCCTATGCCGCCGGGTCGACGGCCCAGGAGGCGGTCGTCGCTGGGATCTCGCATGTGCTGCCCAAGCCAGTCGACGTGGCACGGCTGTTGCGCCTGATCGATGAGGCTTTGAAGCGACCAATGGTGCTGGTGGTCGATGACGACGCCGATCTGTGCGCCAACCTCTGGGACCTGCTTCATGGACGTGGCTACCGGGTCAGCCTTGCCCACAACGCGCGGCAGGCCATCGAGCGGCTCAGCAGTTCACCGCGAGTTGTTCTGCTCGACCTGAAGCTTCCGGATCAGGACGGCGCCGAGGTGTTTCGACTGATCCGGGCGGCGAATCCGGCGACACGGGTTTTACTCATCACCGGTCATCGGGCGGAGATGGAGCCAGCGGTCAAGAGGCTTCAAGCCGAGGGAGTCGAGTCGATCTGTTACAAGCCATTCGACATCCCCTCGCTCTTGAGAAGCGTGGAGGACCTGGCCGAAGGGTGAGGAAGCAAACCAACGTTCGAGGCGGCCAAGGTCAGAGCAAATGCCGGGCAAGGTCCCTCTTATGTCTGCTGATCGCCGCTGCGTTCCCGCGTTCCCACACGCTGGCCAGCGCTCCGAGACACACGTTCAAGGTTCCTCGACCTCGTCGCCTGAGCCTTTGCACCGGTATGCTGGAAACATCCTGGTGGATGGCAACGTTCGTCGCGACCGTCGTGCGGAGACGACAGCCATGGCGGCTGACTCCACGTTTCGACCAGCAAGGCCGTGGGGATGGGTGATCCGGATCGTCCAGACTTTCCTCGGGCTTGACTTGTGGTGGCATAACCGGCTTCGCCTCGAACCGCTTGACTTGAAGTTGCTCCAAGACGTCGCGCCGGGGGCAGGGGTCATTCTCGTCGCGAACCACGCCGACGAGACAGACTTCAAGGCTTGCCTCGAACTTTCCCGGCGCTCTGGCCGGCGGTTTCTCTTCATGATGAACCGCGAAGCGTTCGATGAGGGACACGGAGTCGCGGGTTGGTGGCTGCAGCGCCTCGGGGCATTCTCCGTGGAACGAGGGGGCGATAATGCACAGGCGAAGCGTTACGCCATCGAACTGGTGAAAACGGGAGGCGATGTGCTCGTCATCTTTCCCGAAGGGGAAATCCACTACCTGAACGACCTCGTGCAACCGTTCAAGAGTGGGGCAGTCGACATCGGAATGCAGGCAGTGACCGCGTCGCGGTCGACCCGCCCGGACGCGGCCGTCTTTCTCCTCCCCCTGGCCTTCAAGTACCGTTACCGGCGCCCGATCGGCCGCGTCCTGGAGCGGCGGATTCGACGGATGGAGCGGCATCTTGCCTGGCGCAAGGGGACCGCTGCACTCAACCAAAGATTGTCGCGCATTGCGGCGGAGCTTCTGCACCGCAAGGAACTGGCCCATGATCTGAAGCTCGGCAGCGACGAGCTTGGCGAATTGAGCCAGCGCGTTCAGGACGTGAGGCATGCGGTGCTCGCGGAGATCGAGGGGAAGTACAGCGGTGCGACGATCAACGCGCAGGCCCGAACGACGGATCGGGCGTGGACCCTCAGCGCTCATCTACGGGGTCTCTTGGCCCGCATGGGACAATTCGGCGCCGGAGCCCGTGCGCAGATTTTCAGCGACCTGGCGGCATTGAAGGGCGTGGTCCAGATGGGTTCGTGGCAGCCGAAATACACGGATGTGGATCCCTCGCAGGAGCGACTGGCGGAAATGGTGCTCAAACTGGAACGCGAAGTCTACCAGGTCCGTCGTCCTCGCCAACTGGCGAAGCGCGAGATCTTCCTCCGCATCGGTCCTCCGGTCGACCTGGGGCGCTTTGTCGCCGAGTACTCTTTGGATCCTCAGGGCGTACGGCACCGCATCGCGGAACGGCTCCGCGACATGATTCAGGAATTGGTCGACGAGATGACCGCGAAGTGTGGGCCGGCGAGGCAAGGCTTCCCGGACAAGTCGATGGCGAGCGGGGGTGGTGCCGTATGAACGATTCCCACGAGACGGGCGCGACGGCGCTGGCGAATCGCGACGCGGTCGCCGTGAGTCATCCTGTCAGGCCGTCGGATCCGTTCAAGGTGACGCTGTTGATCTTCGCCGTCATCGCCTTCATGTACTTCACGGGTGAGGTCCTCAGGCCGCTGGCCCTGGCAGTCCTCCTGAGCTTCGCGCTGGCGCCGGCGGTGCGCTTGCTGGAGCGGTGCCGCCTGCCGCGCGCCGCCGCGGTGCTGCTCACGGTTGCCGTCGCACTGGCGCTCCTGGCTGGTGTCGGCTTTGTCGTCGAGCAGCAGTTGACCATGCTGGCCAGGCGCCTCCCCGGCTACCAGGCGAACATCGAGAAGAAAGTCAGTCGGATCCTCCAGCCCGCGCAATGGGCGGCGGGAAATCGTCTGAAAGCCATGGCGGATCGTCTGACATCCCAGACAGAGGGCACGGCCGCGGGGGAAAGTGTTGCGGACCCGATCCAGAAAGTGGAGGTCGTCGCTCAGCCGTCGTTTCAGGAGCGGGTCCGTGCGGTGACCGGTCCATTCCTCGAATTGCTCGGTGTCGGCGCGTTCGTGTTGATCCTCGTTCTGTTCATCCTCATCGGGCGCGAAAATCTCAGCGATCGGATCATCGGTCTCTTTGGCCGCCGCCAGATCAGCCTGACGACCCGGACGATGGAAGAGGTGGGCCAGCGGATTAGCCGTTACCTCGCGACCTTCGCACTCGTCAACTCGGGTTACGGACTCGCCGTCGGCGTGGGGCTGGGGCTGATCGGGGTGCCCTACGCGATCTTGTGGGGGTGCCTGGGAGCGCTGCTGCGTTTCATCCCTTATGTCGGTCCAGCCGTGGCCTTCCTCCTGCCGTTGCTCTTCTCCTTCGCGCACTTCCCGGGCTGGATGCAACCGATCGAGGTAGCCGCACTGTTCGGAGTGGCCGAGATGCTGCTCAACGGCTACCTGGAGCCGGTCATCTACGGCAAGACCACCGGAATCTCGGCGCTCGGGCTGCTCGTCGCCGCCATGTTCTGGACCTGGCTCTGGGGGACGATGGGGCTGCTCCTCTCCACGCCGCTGACGGTCTGCCTGGCAGTGCTCGGCAAATACGTCCCCAGCCTCCATGTCTTCGCGACGCTGCTCGGCGAAGAGGCCGAGCTCGAACCCGATGTCCGATTCTACCAACGGCTCGTCGCGCTCGACCGCGAAGGGGCCGTCGCGGTGGTGGAAGCCGCACTGAAGCAGAGAGCGCACCTTGAGGTCTTCGATCAAGTCCTGGTGCCGGCCCTGTCTCGAGCCGAGCGCGACACGGCGCGGGATGAGCTGGACGAGACGAAACAGGAGTTCGTCTGGACAGTCGTGGGTGAGATCCTTGATGGTCTGGAGGGGACACGAGAGGACTGCGTCGCGACAAGCGACCCCCCTGTCGCCGAGCCGCACGAAATGGACGTCACGGTGTCCGCCAGGACGGCGGTTCCGCTCGTGGGCCTGGCGGTCGAGGATGCCGCCGACGCCTTGGTGCTGCGGATGTTGGGCCAACTCATGGCCGCGTCGGGCTGTGCTCTGGAGATCATTCCAAGCAGCGCATCGTCGATGCAGGTCGTCGAGCGCGTGTCCGAGCAGTCTCCCAGGCTCGTCGTCGTGTCTCACCTGCCTCCGGAGGGGTTGGGATTGGCTCGGTACCAGGTGCGGCAACTCAGGGCCCAGTTCGCCCAGTTGCCGATCCTCGTGGGTCACTGGGGCGAGACCGGAGGCGTCTCAGCCGCCGAGCGGCTGCGCCAGATCGGGGCGACTCACGTCTCCCTCTCGCTGGCCGACGCCCGGGATCGCGCTATCGATCTGGCCTTTCCCGAGCGTAGAGCGGCGGCCATGGCCACCGCATTGCGAGCCTGATACGAAGATGGGAACGCGGTCGGTTGAACCGTTACATGACCGGTCTCAGGCGTCCCGTTTCGCCGACTTACTCAACCACTCCACCGGGCAGATGTGAAGCGAGATCGCCCCGAGCAATGATCCCCAGAAGCCGGCCGGCCGAATCGACCACCAGCAGACGATGGAATCCCTGCTCATTGAAGGCGGCTTGCACCTGCTCCAGCGAAGCGCTCGATGCGACTGAGACCGTCCCCTTGGTCATGACATCGGTGACAGGCCGGCTCTCCAGGTCGGGAAACTCGCTCAGAGCCAGGGCCACGTCGCGGTCGGTGAGGATGCCGATCGGCCGGTCGCCGTCGACGATCGGCACGGCGCCACAGTCGACGTCCCGAAAGATCATGGTGGCCTCCAGGACAGAGCTGAAGGCGGAACAGGTGCGCGGGGCGGGCGTCATCACGTCGGCCGCGGTCAGGGCCGCATCGGTTGCGCTGGTCATCGATAGGTTCTCCAAAAAGTCGCAAGGCTCGATAAACTGCTCGCGGTATTCCACGCCAAGCGATTTCATTATAGCAATTTATTTTAAATATTCAATTGCTTAGTTCCGAGAGCTGCGTCGGAGGGGCCTCGGCGCGGCGAGATACGTACGTAATTCCGTTCCCGGCGTGAGAGGAACCCGAGCGTGCCGACGATCATCGTCCGAGTCGTCTATGACGATGCTTTTCACGGGTCCTTGAAAATTGGATATGTTTTGAGCTTGCTTTTTCTATGCCAATCGCTATGATGGGTGTTGAAGAGTCGGTGAAGGGCGGCTTGCCCTCCACGCGGCTTGAAATCACATTCGTCGGATGACTAGGTAAGGGGCAACCCGGCCGCTCCGGGAGGCTCGTTGAGGAGTAAGCCGACGTGACCGGACACTTGATCGTGTCCGGCCGCGTCGGCTTTTTTTCACGTTCGGTACGTCCAATCGGTCCGCCTGGTCCGCAGCGCGAACGTCCGCGAGCCCACCGAAGGCGAGCATCCCGATCGAAAGGCGGCCATGAATTTGGACTTGAAGATACCGGAGACGGACGAGACCTCGCGGGAAGCGAACGAACGACGGGAATGGCTCCGTGACGTCCTCTCCAGCATCGGCGACGCGGTGATCACGACTGACGTCGACGGCCGGGTCACCTTCTTGAACCCGGTGGCCCAAGCGCTGACCGGCTGGTCACAAGTTGAGGCCGCGGGCATCGACCTTGCGGGAGTTTTCCGCATCGTCAACGAAGAGAGCCGCGAGACCGTCGAGAGTCCCGCTCGCCGGGTCTTGCTGGACGGGGCGAGGGTGACCCTAACAGACCACACCTTGCTTATCGCCAAGGACGGTGTCGAGCACGCCATCGACGAGAGCGCCGCGCCGATCCGTAACGTTCATGGAACCACCGCCGGCGTCGTTTTGGTCTTTCGCGACGCCAGTCAACGCAGGCGGGAAGAACGGATGGCGCATGACGCCCTCGAATATGCCGACAATATCATCGCGTCGTTGCGAGAACCGTTCCTCGTCCTCGATTCCGAGCTGAAAGTCCGGACAGCTAACACCGCCTTCTATCAAACGTTTCTCGTTTCGCGGGGTGAAACCGAGGGTCGGTTCCTCTACGACCTCGGCGACGGCCAGTGGAATGTCCCGCGCCTGCTGTCGATGCTGGAAGAACCGGTCTCCGGCGAGAAACCCGTCAAGAATTTCCGGGTTGAGCAAGTGTTTCCGGCCATTGGCCATAGATGCATGCTGCTCAATTCCCACCGCTTTCCTACGCGGCCAGGACACCCGGAGTTCATCCTGCTCGCGATCCGGGATGTCACCGAGCGCAAGCGGACGGCCGACGCGTTGAAGGACTCCGAGCTGCGCTATCGTCGGCTCTTCCATGCCGCCAGGGACGGGATCCTCATCCTGGACGCGGACACTGGGGAGATCATCGACGCCAACCCGTTCATCATCGGGCTGCTGGGCTACGAGCTTGTCGAGCTCGTGGGGAAGCAACTCTGGGAGATCGGCCTGTTCCGGGACAAGAAGGAGAACCAAGCTGCGTACCGGGTACTGCGCGAGACGGGATTCATCCGGTATCAACACCTGCCCCTCAGGACAAAGAACGGCGACGAGGTTGCGGTCGAGTTTGTCAGCAACCTCTACACGGCGGGTCAGCGGCGTGTCGCCCAGTGCAATATCCGTAATATCACCGAACGCTGCCGACTGGAGCGGCAAGCGAAGGCGCAGGCGGAATCCCTGGCCGACCTCCACCGTCGCAAGGACGAGTTCCTGGCGATCCTTTCGCACGAGCTGCGCAACCCCCTGGTACCGATCCTCAGCGCCCTCGACATGCTCCGCCTTCAGGGCAACGAGGACGTGATTCAGAAACAGGCCCGCGGGATTATAGAACGCCAGGTGGCGCAACTAACGTGCCTCGTCAACGACCTTCTGGAAGTCGCCCGCATTACCACCGGCAGGGTCCGGCTCGAACGGGAGCGTCTGGACATGCGGACGGTCGTAGAACACGCGGTGGAGACCGCTCGTTCACTGATCGACCGCCGCCGGCACGTGCTGACAATCACTCTGCCGCCCGTACCGATCTGGCTGCACGGGGACCCGGGCCGCCTGGAGCAAGTCGTGGTGAACCTGCTCAACAACGCCGCCAAGTACACCGACGAAGGGGGCCGAATCGACATCGGTGCCCATCCGGAGGGGGCGGAGATGGTCCTCAGCGTCCGGGACACCGGCATCGGCATCGACCTGGCACTGTTTCCGAACATCTTTGATCTCTTCGCGCAGGCCGATCGGTCGCTGGACCGTGCGCAAGGCGGGCTCGGCATCGGGTTGTGCCTGGTCCAACGGCTCGTGGAACTCCATGAAGGAATGGTCACGGCGCATAGTGACGGCCTGGGACTGGGGAGCGAGTTCACCGTCCGACTGCCGCTGCTACTCGCTCAGCCGGCGCACACATCCGCAACTCCAACTCCCGCGACGAAACCGCGGGAGCGGCTCGCGCCTGCCGGTCGCGTGCTCGTGGTTGATGATAACGTCGACACCGCCGACATCATGTCGAATTTGTTGAGGCTCATGGGGCATGACGTTCGGACGGTCTACACGGGCCCTGACGCCTTGGACGCAGCGCGAGAGCATCTTCCTGACGTCGTGCTGCTGGACATCGGATTGCCGGGGCTGAACGGCTACGAGGTCGCCCGGCACCTACGACAACTCTCCAAGATCGAGGGAGTCCGGCTCGTCGCCCTCACCGGACACGGAGACGACAGCGATGTCCGGCTCGCGCACGAGGCGGGCTTCGACACGCATCTTCTGAAGCCGGTCGACTTTCCTCAGGTCCGCGACCTGGTAACGAACCTGCTGAAACCTTCCCGTGCGGTGGACGGGGGCTGACCGCGAAAACCGCCGGGAGTCAGGACCGCCACGCTAAATCGGAGACGGATCCACCGATCTCACTTCGATCTGCGAGGTTGGGTCGGGAACGGATGCGAGACGCCGGCTGGAGGAAAGATCTGGACAATCTCAGTCGGACGGGAAGCGCCAACCGGAGGCTGTTCGCAAGCTCGTGAGTCGTCAGAATAGGCCCGACTTCGTCGCGCTCTCCAGCGGGCCGGTCCCCTTCATGAAGCTCGGACGCCTGGAACCAGGCCGGCCCATCGAACTGCAGGGCTTTGGGATCACACCCGTCGAGGTCAACGATATGGCGCCCACGATGGGGTTCTTGATCGATGACCTGGCATCAGCGCTTCTGATCGCTTCCGACACGGGACCAACGGAGGAACCTTGGCGGCTGGCCAGCTCGACGGAGCACCTCAAGGCGGTGGATTTGGAGGCTTCATTCCCCAACGCGATGCACGACCTGGCGATGACCACGAAACACATGACGCCCCCGATGCTCGGCACTAAGGTCCGGAAGCTCACGAGGCCCGGGACGATTGTCGTCGTCCATATCAAGACGCGGTTTCGCGTCCAAATCGTCAGTGCGCTCAAGGGCCTGGGTCTGCCGAAACTTGAGGTCAAGAGGATCGGGACGATTGACACCTGGTGAGCGCTCGACGCCTCCTGGCGACCACCTCGGCGCCAGGCGTGACGGCTTGGTCTCTCGCCCCTTGACTGGCGGGTCGCCGCGAGCTTCAGGCCTTCGCTCGGCACGTGAGGGCATAACGCCTTTCTTCCAACCAAGGTAACTCGATGGAACCGAGTCCGAGTAGTGATCAGAAAGAACGAACCGGACGCGGATCTGAGGTTCGCAACCCGGGGGACGCGACACAGTCGAAGCTTGATAGCGACCAAGCCATCTCGTCTTCCGGATCGCCGGAGGGCGAAGAGACCGGATCACCGGGTGTCCAGTCCGAACGCCCGGAGGCAATTGTCGGCCTCAGCACGGCCCGGATCGAGATGTTCAGCGACGGCGTGTTCGCCATCGTCGGCACCCTCTTGGTGTTGCAGATCCAGGTGCCAAAGATTGCTGAGGAGGCTGTTGAGGAATCGTTGACGCGGACAATCCTGGCACTGTGGCCGGCGTTCCTGAGCTACGCTGTGAGCTTTGTCAGTGTGGGCATTTACTGGATCCTCCACCACTTCATGTTTCACTACATTCGGCGCTCCGATCGCTTTCTGCTCTGGCTCAATCTTTTGTTCCTGATGTTCGTCTCGTTCCTGCCTTTCCCGACGGCTTTGCTCGGTGCGTACGGGAGACGACCCGTCATCGTGATGATCTACGGTCTCACCCTGGCGGCGATCGGCTTCACGCTCCTCCTCATCTGGGTGTATGCCACGAGTGGGCATAAACTCGTTGACCCGAGGATCGACGCCTTGATGGTTCGATTGACGATGTGGAAGACTCTCATCCCCTCGATGCTCTACCTGTTGGCCGTCATGCTCGCGTCCTTGAGCACGACCGTCAGCATGATGGTCTACGTGTTGGTGCCCATAATCAGCATTCGCCCGGGGATGATCGACCGCAAGCTCGCGATGTTGGAACGGAAACTGGTGAGAGTCAAGGTCACAGGATCGTCCGCGCCGGAGGTCGATACGGACTGTATGCCAGGCTGCGGCAGGAGTGCCGCTTCGTAGGAAGTCAGAGAAACGACTTCTTGACGGCCACGCACGGCGACCCGACCGGCGAAGAAGTGATCCGTGTCAAGGGAGACCGGTCTTGCTCACTGGCTATGGGAAGGACAGGATGCAATGGATCTGGCGGACGGCTTGAAGGGAACAGGAGCATCTCAATCAATCACCGGGCAATTCTGGACGGCGTTATGCCGCTTTGGTCGGAACCCATCCCGGCGATGACCTACGCACCATGATTCGCTCCGACAGCGAGTCGGGATCGGCTAGGGCGTACTTGCTGAGGAAGTCGAGGGAAACCAATGAAAGAGTATCGCGGCGTCATGACTGGGAACATTGCCCTCGAACTGACCAGCGCGGCGGGTCGTGAGCCGGCCACGCGCCGGATGCACGTCCAGACTGACGATGGGCGTGTGCTCATTGCGATTCCGTACGGCGACACGGATTATGGTATGCTCCTGAGCTTGGATGCCGCTTCGGCAAAGCTGCTGGCGTACCACTTGAACCACGCCGCGCTTACGATCGACCCGACCCCGTTCATTGGGGACGGCGGGTGATCCTGTGCAAGGCCGCAGCCAGGGCGGCTAAGCGGGCGGCACCAGCATGAACCCAATTTGATATGCGAGGGGTTGAGTTGGAACCATGGCTGCCGGTTTGCCCTCGCTGAGTCATGGCAACTCGGCAGGCTGTTTGGCAATGCCAGAGACGCGCCCCAGGCGCGACGCGGTCGTTATTCCCCACTCAAATAGTGGTGGCCCAGTTTCCGCTGCGTCCGTCGTGGAAATCGGTCGAACGTCCCCCCGTAGATCAGGCCCGTCGACCGAAAGCCGCTCCCCACCACATCGTCCGTGTACGAAAACACCCGGTACAGGCCGTGATCGTCCAGAGACACGCCCACGATACGGTCCGGCCACCCAGGTCCACAGGGCAAGGTGTAGAGATCGTCTGGTAGCGGCGCGAGCGTCACGCCGTCTTGCCAGTGTCCCCGAAATCCGTCGGCGATCCGCGTCGCGAAACAAAGGAAGCCCTGTTGTCTATCAAAGATTGCGAACATGATCCGGCATCATCCTTCAGTCCCTGGGCGCACTCACTCGGCGCAGAACTTCGTCCTTGTTGGCTCGCAGGTCAGTTTACCACACGGGCCAAAAAGAATTTAGGTACTTTAGAAATTTTTGTCTCGGAGATATTTGATGTACGCTCAAGGGCTGATCTCAATAACCCGGTGGTGTGCAATGCGCGCAGGTGGGTGGCTCGCGGCGGCCGCAAGCGGTCGTTGGGAAGGAGGACTTCACTCGTCTGGTGAGGTTATGGGTTGGCGAGTTCAGCGGCCTTTCGTCGGATCA
>DAIDJG010000035.1 GCA_027451445.1 Singulisphaera sp. | reverse complement strand
GGGCGGCTGTCGGCCAGGAGGTGCAGCACGGTCTCGACCCGGCCGGGATCGAACAGGTGCTGGACGGTCGTGTCCATCTCGAACGTGCCTCTCGGGAGCGGGCGGAACGGGACGACCGCCGCGTGGAAATGGCCCTGAAGGTCGGGCGCAGCGGAGCCCGCAAGGGGCCGGACGAACGGTGCGACTGCCAGGCTCGCCGCGCGGGTCGCCACGCCGACGACCAGGGCCGTGCTGCCGACGTGCTCGGGTTCCGATGTCATCGATAGCCATTCACGCGCGTGCGGATGGGCGAACGGGTCGGTCCCGGTAGGTATCCCAACGGGCGAGCGGAGCAGGGCGGTGCCGACGAGTCCATCGGTCTCACCGATCAGGACCATGCCCACGTTGCGCGTTTCCGACTGAGTGAGGCAGGCGTCGACGAGCTCGCTCAGCCGCACGGCTCGATTCAGGGGTTCACCCTTCGCCTCGAATCGGACGAGCCGGGCGGCCTTGTTCATCACGAAAGACAGACCGTAGAGCACGCGCACCTCGGGTACAAACGCGCCGGCGGCGTGCTCGAAATCAGGCCGGCCCGGTCCTGCGCTCGGCCGGTAGGCCGCGACGCCGGCGGTGGCGAGGAACTCGCCGAACCGGTCGCGGCAGGCGTCGAAATTGGGCCCGAGAGCACCCAATCCAAGGGCCACACCGCCCGGCACAGCGCGCCAGGTCCGCTCATCGGCGGCCGAGTATCCGCCCGAGGCGATCTTGGCCGGATCGCCGATCAGTTCGAGGCTCCCGATGGCCCAGTTGAACGACTGCTTGAACATCTGCAGGGTCATGCCCGGGCGGTCGAGCGTCACGCTCGACTCCACTGATCCGGTCGCGCCCGCGATCGGTCCTTCGTCGCGCAGGAGCTTGGCGACGCCCGTCAGCTTGAGGACGTACCCGACAGCCTCGGAGTCGGCCACGATCCGGAACGTCCCGCCGATCTGGCGCATCTGCTTATAGTAGCGGACGAGGAGCGCGATCCCGTTGGAGCTGAGATAGGAGATTCCCGACATGTCGAGGCGTACCTCGCGCACGCCGGTCCGGATCACCTCGTCGAGCCGGTCGGCCAGGTAGGGCGACCAGGACGAGTCGAGGCTGCCGATGAGAGCGATCTCGGCAATGTCGTCAGCACTGCTGATCTGACAATCCATGAATATCCTTTCACTTCGCTCCGGCCGGCAGAACGTCGTCGGCCTGCTTGAGCCAATCGGCCGGGATGTCGATCCCGTAGTGTCGGGCCGTGTTGAGGTTGACCGAGCGGCGGGCCTTCGCCCCTGGGCGGAAGGGGATGGCGGACGGGTCCTTGCCGCGGATCACCTCGGCCGTCAGGAGTCCCACCTCCCGGCCGTTTTCGGCGTAGTCAGCGCCCACCGTCAGGATTGCCCCGCCTTTCACCAGCGCCGAGGAGAACGAGAAGAGGGGTGTTTTCGCTGTCTCGCAGGCCCGTGCGATCGCGGGGAAGCTCGCGTTCGTCTGGCTGTCGGAGACCTGGCAGAAAACATCGACCCGGCTCTGGCAGACGTTCAGGGCAGCGTCGCCCACTTCGGTCGGCGAGTTGGCGGGGACGCTGATCAGGACCAGCCCCTCCTTCTTGAGGGCATCCTCGAAGCGCTGGCGCGCGACGACCGAGTTCACCTCACCGGGCGTAAACACCGTGCCGACGCGCTGCGCCCTGGGCAGGACCGCGCGGATCGTCCGCACCATCTCCCCGTACGGGAAGGCGAGGTAGACCCCGGTGACCTTGGGCCGGTGGTCCGCGTCGGAATTCCCTGCGCCCGCGGCGATCGGATCGAGCACGAGTCCGAAGAGGAGCGGCTTCCGGTCGATCTTCCGCAGTCCGCTTTGCAAGGCTGGGGTGCTCAGGCTGAGGACGAGATCGCTGTCGTCGCCGTTGAGCTCGTCGTAGATGGAGTTGAGCGTGGCAATATCGCCCTGGGCGCTCCGGTAGTTGATTGTGAAGTCGCGGCCGTCGGCCAGCCCGGCCTCCTTGAGGCCTGCACGAATCCCCGCGCGGGCCTCCTCCACGACCGTGATGTCGCTGTAGGAAACCAGTCCGAGCTTCCACAGCTTGGAGGGTTTCGAGGCCACCGCGGCCGGCTCCACGTGCGCTCGACGGCGGACGGGTCCTTTCGGCTCGACCACGACGTCGGCCATGGCCTCGATGTCTTCGGGGACACTCCAGCGTCCCTGGAGCGTTTGGAGTGTGACCCGGTTGATCCAGAACTCAGGAGGGACCTCGTAGAGAATGGGCATCTCGCTGGGCGACTCGCCACCGAGCACAAGGCTGGCCAGTTGACCGACCTTGCCGCCGACCTGGTAGTAGTCGGCTCCCAGGTCAAAGAGGGCCCCTTTGGCGGCACAGCCGGGGATATTGGAAAAGACCGGGACCCCCGCCGCACGCGCGGGGCCGATGACCGATTCGAGGGACGCCAGGACGGTGACGTCGCCGCTGATCCAGACGGCCTCCGCCCCTCGGCCGATCACGGAGGCCACGGCCTCGCCGACGCTCGACGTATTCTCGACGTTCGCCTCGAGCAGCTCGATGCCCAGTTCCTTGCAGGTGGACCGGGCGATTTTGGTACACGCTTCGGAGTTGGCCTCGGAGGGGTTCCAGGCGACGCCGACCCGCGCCAGCTTGGGATTGAGCCGGCGTGCCATGCGGAACGCCTCGGCGACCGGCTGCATCGTCCCGAGCCCGACCATGTAGG
>DAIDJG010000034.1 GCA_027451445.1 Singulisphaera sp. | reverse complement strand
GTCCGGGTACAGCGAGATGGGCAGCACGAAGATGCAAATACCGCCGACCAGCAGCATGAGCAAGGCGACGACGGTGGCGAAGATCGGGCGGCTGATGAAGAAGTTGACCATGGTCGTCTCGCGGTACGGGCCGTCAACGGTGGCCGATTTACGTTGATAATGCTTGGGGTGACGCGGCGGCTTACTCGCCAGGCGTTTTAGCGTTCGTGTCGGGCGTCGCCGCGGTTGGAGCCTCAGGCGTGGTGAGGACGTCGGCCGAGGCTGGCTGGGTCTTGACTGTCATTCCTTTGCGGACGAGCTGCAGACCGGCGACGATCACTTGCTGGCCGGGCTGGAGGCCCGATTCCAGGACGCGCAGCCCCTGGTAACTCATCGTCGCCCGTACCGGGGCGACGACCACTTTGCCCTGTGCATCGACCGTGTAGACCGTCGGCCCGGCCTGTGTCTCGATAACCGACTGCTCCGGGACGACGACCGCGTCCTTCATCTCACCGACCTTGATTTCCGACTTCACGTATTCGCCGGGCAGCAGGGTCTTCTCCGGGTTTGCGACTTCTGCCTGGACGGTGAAGGTGGACGTGGTCGAGTCGATCGTGTTGTCGATCACCGTCGCCTTGCCGGGAAATCGGCGTCCCTCCTCGCCCTCCAGCCCGGGACGAAACACCGCCACGGGCAGCCCTTCCGCGATGAGCTGGGCCGCTCTGCCGAGATACCGGGAAGCGACCTGGATGTCGATTCCGATCGGGTCGAGCTGGCGTACGACGGCGAGCTCGGTGTAGTCGGCGCTTGCGCCCGTCGCGGGTCCGACGAGGTTGCCGAGCTTGACCTTCGCGAGCCCGATCCGTCCATCGATGGGCGACGACATGCGGCAGTAACTCAGGTCGATCTGGGCACTCAGGAGCCGGGCCTTCGCCCCTTCGACGTCGGCTTCGGCGGCGGCGATCTGGGTGTCAAAGTCGGCCTTGGCCTGGTCGAGGCTGGCCTTGTCGGCCTCCACCTGCGCGGTGTCTTTTTTATGGAGTGCCTGTTTGCGTTGAACGTCCTCGATACTGGACGCGTTGCGCTTCAGGAGGATCTGTTCCCTGCGTTCCTCGACCTCGGAGAGGTCCCGCATCGACTCCGAGAGCGCGACCTGTGCCGTCGCGACCTCCCGCGCTTTCGAGTCTTTCGCCTTCTTCAAAGCGGCCTCAGCCTGGTCCAAGGATGCCTGGGCTTCCGCGAGCTTGGCCTTGAACGGTTCTTCGTCGATCACGAACAGGAGCTGGCCGGCCTTGACGTCGGCCCCTTCCTTGAAATGCATCTCCTTGAGGAACCCGCGCACCCGGGCGCGGAGGGAGACTTCCTGAAGCGCCTTCGTCGTCGCGATCGGCTCGGCCACGATCGGGATCGTCATCGTGCGCGCGGGAACGACCGAGACCAGCGGAGGTGGTGATACGCGCTCCGCCTCCGATCGGTTCGAGCATCCCGAAAGGGCCGTCAGGATGCAGGTTGCTCCCAGGGCGAGCTTCGCGGAGTTCCGAGACTCGAAATGTTTCCAGAGCACCATGATCCTTCTCCCTTCTGCGAGACGCATCATCACGACGCGATGACCTCCGGGGCGGTGGCGCGGTCGTTTTGCGACCGTGCGATGGCCCAGAGCGCAAGAACTGCCAGGACGGCAAGATCGGCGAACAGAAGAGGCGCAAAGAGCGGGGCACCATACAGGACCCGCTGGCGCAGACTCGCGCCGGGCCCGTTCCAAATAGCCTCGACGTGAAGGGCGAACCCAAGGCCGCCGACCACGACCTGAGCCGCCATCATCACGAGTGCCAGCCGCACGAAGGGCCGGTTGTCGTGGACCACGAGAACCGCGCACAAACTCGACACGGCATAGGCGCTCGCGATCACGCCGATCCATTCTGACGACCGGAAGAACCCGTTCTGCGCGTGGTCGGCGAGCGTTAGCACGAAGTTGCCGATGAACCCGCCGAGCGCCAGCAACACCACCCAGCGAGCCCAGTCGACCGACTGGGCGTCCATCATCCGATCGAGGATCAGGAGCAGGCCGACCCCCGTGTAAGCCAGCGGCGCGACGAACGGCGCTGTGTAAACCAGGTTCTTGATGGTCTGCGCCCCGAAGAAGGCACTGTCGAGGTGGAATAGCAGTCCCGCGATGCCGACGACCACCGCCCCCCAACCTACGCACAACCCGAGCACGCGTGCCAACCGCACCCCGGCCGTCCCTTCGCCGCGCGCCGTGGAGGGACGGAGCCCACCGAGGACCAGCGCCGCGAGAAGGACGAGCGTCGCTCCGACGGAAAACGCCACCGGGATCCATTCCTCCGGCCTCGCGAATGCGTTGACGGCGTGCGCGAGGCTGATGTCCACGGCGAGGAACGCAATGTTCCCCACCGCGAACAGCTCAACGTAACTCAGCGGGTCGGCCCACCATTTAGCGGGATGTGTTGGAGGTCTGCTTGACACCGCCTGCACCCTCGGCTTTGGATTTATCCCCGTGCGCTGTCCGCAGTTCTTCCGCTTGCTTCTTGAGCTCGACGAGTTTCAGATTCATTTCGTAGAAGCCGTGCCACTGGACGAAGTCGGCTCCCCCCATGAACGCCCCGTGCTTCGCGGTCCGTCCGAAGTAGTGCCAGAGGTCGAAGTAGAGGTACTCAATCGGCTCGTCGAACGGCTCCGGCGTGAGCAGCTTCGCCTCGCGCAGGCCCTTCATGATGTCGTCGGCCTGTTTGACCTGCGCGTTCGTTGAGTCAACGACGGCCTCGGCGTCCTTGTAGAACTGGTCGATCCGCCCAGTCGTGTGGCATTTCAGGCAAGTCTCTTTCATGTTGACCTGCCCTTGCTGATACGTCGGCCGCTTCTCCGAATGCGCGGCGAAGAGCCAGTAGCTCAGCCGCTCGGTGACGTCGTGCGAGACTTTCTGACCCTCCAGCCCGCTCATGTGGCAGGTGGCGCAGGTGGGTACCGGCATGTCCTTGGTGGTCAGATTCTTGGGACGGGCCGCGAGATTCATGTGGACCTTCTGGGCGTTGAACAGGACGCCGTGCTTCGACTCGTGGTAGATCTCAATCTGAGAGTGGTCGGGCCCCATGTGGCACTGACCGCAGGTCTCGGGCGTGCGTGCCAGCTCGACCGAAGCGGCGTGGCGGGCGTGGCAGGCCGTGCAGCTACCGATCGAGCCGTCCGCGTTCGGCCTGCCGACGTCGTGGCATTTCAAGCAACCCGCGTTGACCGCCACGGGCCCCTCACGTTCCCCAATGGACATCGGCTTGCGGTCGACGGCCCCCTTATGATACTGCTCGGCGAAAGCGACCTGCTCGGCGGTGAAGTCGCCCTTCCCGCTCACCGCCGCCCACGAAGGCGCAGCGTGCCGGCTGCGGAGGTACTGATCGTACTCCGTCTGGTGGCACTGCTTACAATTCGCCGCCGTCACCGTCTTTGAGATCGTGAAGCCCCGATGATCCATCGGTTTTTGCCCCTCGACGGGCCGGTGGCATTCCAGGCAGTTGACGCCCGCGGCGCTATGGCGGCTCATCTCGAATTCATGAACGACCGCCGATGTCTCCCTGCGGTGACACTCGGCGCATTTGCCGGTCGCACGGACAAGCGCGTCCGACGGATAGCTCACATCCGAACGGGGCCGCTGCCGGTTGATCATGAAGGCCGCAACGAGCAGCGCCGTGCCCAGGAAGACTGCGATGAACACGCCTCGAAACGACATCCGGGCCTCCGCGCAATGTGGACGTTGAGATCACGACACTCTAACGAGACCAGCGGCCCACTGCGATCGATTTCCGGAATAAACGCCGGCGGAACACCACGAGGCGACGACACTGGCGCTCGGCTCTTGGAGTGTCGGTAATGTCTGTTAGTTGGTAATCTGATACTAATATTATAATATTATAAATATCAGATTTACTACACTTGCTCCCTGTGCTGGGCGGCCTCGTTCCAGAGCCCGAGGATCGGTTCTTCCCGGTTGTTGTGTTCGAATTCGAGCACGCCCACACTGGCGGGTTGGCAGTAGAAGAAACGGCCCGCACTCGGTGGCAGTCCAAGCCAGCGGGCTGCGATCATGCGGATGATGTGTCCGCTCGAGAAGGCCAGGACGTTCCCGTTGATCTCCTGCACACGCGTGATGAATCGGTCGGCCCGCGCGGCGACGTCTTCGGGAGATTCGCCGCCGGGGCAGCCGTCGCGAAACAACTCCCACCCGGGTTGATCGCTCACGATTTGCTCGGTCAACATTCCCTCGAAGCGGCCGTAATCCCACTCCACGAGATCGGAGTCAACGACGGAGATCGCGCCGAATCCGGCCAGCTCGCACGTTTTCGAGGCACGCTGCAAGGGGCTGGTGAACACGCGAGCGAACGTGTATTGCGCCAGACGCTCGCCGAGTTGTCGCGCGTGGTCTTCGCCAGTGGTGTTCAGTGGGACATCGGTGCGTCCGGTGTGCTGATGTGATTCGGTCCAGGCCGTGTCGCCGTGCCGGGCGAGAAACAGCTTGGGCATATCGAGTGGCATGGCAACCCCCAGTCTCGACTCGCGGTTGCTAAAGCGATTTACGGACGCGTTGACAACAGTCGGGAGGGCGAGGCTCCGTCTGAGCCAGCCTTGTCCTGGTGACGAGTCTTCGAGTCACCAGGACATCGCGTGTGACGGCGCCCGTCATGAAGTTGCACGGCTCGCGATGATCCGCCGGCTCGAAGACTCGCCGGTGGATCAAGGCTGGCTCGGACGGAGCCTCGCCCTCCCATAAACAGGTGCACCATCCAAACTTTAACCCTACTAAACATTGTCCGCGGCGGTATCTGCCGCTCGCCCCGCGGAGGCGCCGCCGGCCCACTTCCAGTCGCGGACTTCGGGCATGTCGTCGCCGTGCTTGGCGATGTAGAGCTTGTGGTCGATCAGCTTCTCGCGGATGGCCTGCTGGGCGTATGCGGCCCGCTCGCCGAGTTTCGGCACGCGGTCGATCACGTCCTTCACCAGGTTGAAGCGATCGAGCTGATTGAGGACGGCCATATCGAACGGCGTCGTCGTGGTTCCTTCCTCTTTGTAGCCGCGGACGTGGAGGTTGTGGTGGTTGGTGCGCCGGTAGGTCAGCCGGTGGATCAGCCAGGGGTAGCCGTGGAAGGCGAAAATGATGGGCTTGTCCTTGGTGAAGATGGCGTCGAACTCCTTGTCG
>DAIDJG010000033.1 GCA_027451445.1 Singulisphaera sp. | reverse complement strand
CCGATTTGGCCCTTCGTGAAGCGTTCATCTTGACCAAAGAGAAGGAGTTGTCCATCCAAGAAATACCGATACTCCTGTCCTCGGATTGCCAGCCGGACGTCGTACCACCGATTAAGCTCGATGCCGCCCCATACATAAGCTCCGGGTTCGTTCTTACGGTTCCATCGGCCGAGATAGTCACAGCAAAGGTCGTGGGCTCGGTTGCCGTAGTTACCAACCGCGAAGACATAGCGGTTCTCAACGTTCTTGTGGTGAAAAACTGTTTTGAATCCGTTATTGCCTTCCTCGACCTTCGCCTGGAATGAGAAGTCATAATGCGAGAGGTCAGGCCCCCCCAAGAGCAGCAACGCGTTTTTCTCGCGCGAACTCTGCACCAGCTCGGCTTGATCGAGCTTCCACGTGCCCGACACCACCGTCGCGCGCCACGTGTCTTGCAGAGCACCGGCACGCTGTACTTCAGGCTGTGTCGCGGACCAGCCGTCGCGTGGATCGGACCGCACCAGAGCGACCCGGAATCCCAGGATATTGGTCCGCGCGTTGGACACATCCTCGCGGCGTGCCGCTGACCGGCAGCGCTCGCCGCCGCTGCCCCAGCAGCCGCCGCGAGCCACCCTGTTCGAGTCTATACCCTTCGGAACCTGGAAGGGATCGGTCCCTCCCGCCAGTACGGCGACGTACTCGTCGCGGCACCACTCCCAGAGGTTTCCGTGCATGTCATGCAGGCCCCAAGCGTTGGCGGTAAACTGGCCTACTGGCGCCACGAAGGGATAATGGTCGTTGGTTGCGATGGTGGCCCAGCCGGGAAACACGGTCTTCGTGCTGGCGTCGGCCACGTTCCCCACGCGCGTCAGTTCCTCGGGGTCGTTGCCTTGGAAATACGCGGTGTCAGTCCCTGCGCGGCAGGCGTACTCCCATTGCGCCTCCGTGGGCAGTCGATATTCCCATCCCGATGGCAGCCGCCCTGCGCGCTGTTCGCTTGCCGTGAGCTTCCGGCAGAACTCCTCAGCCTCCGCGTGCGACACATCATAAATCGGATAATCCGGTCCAACGCTCACGAAGTTGTTCTTACCGGCCTTGCCGCCTTGTTCCTCGAGAGTCGTCCCCATCACCTCATTCCACTGCTTTTGGGTGACCTCGAATTTCCCAAGCCAGAACCCCCGGCTGAGGGCGACCTGCACGGCGCCTTCGTCCTCGAGCCGTCCAGGTTGGTCAGGGGGGCTGCCCATCAGGAACGCCCCTTTCGGGCACCAGCAAAGCTTCATCTTCAAGGCGTTGTCATCGCGCTCCTCGCCGGCGCGAGCGCCTTCAGCTCCGCGGCTGTTGACAGCAGTGTCGGCATCGGTAGTCGGGGTCACTGGCGATTCGGAAGCCGGGGGATCCTCGGTATCCGCCGTGACGGCCACTGTGGACGGCACCAGGGCCACCCGGAACCCCAAGCTGCTCCACCGGTCCTCCGGGACATCCTTGTTACGCCACGCCGACCGCCCCTTGACCAGATCGCTGTACCAGCCTCCGCCGCGGTTCACGCGGAATTGCGCTTCCGCGGGTTCCAGTGGATCGAGACCCCCTGGCAACTGCGGCGAGTAACCGTCGCGGCACCATTCCAAAACGTTCCCGACCATGTCGAGAAGCCCCCACGCGTTGGCCCGTGCGTAATGTCCCACCGGCATCGTCGTCTTCAGGAATGGCCCCTCGGAGGCACCGTTGAAAGGGAACGTTCCATCCAGGTTGGCCTCGTTACTGCTCAGGCTGTTCCCGAACGACGTCGCGCTGGTTGTTCCCGCTCGGCATGCATATTCCCATTGCGCCTCCGTGGGCAATCGATAGAACCACCCAGATGGCAATCGCCCCGCTCGACGCTCACTCTCCGTGAACTTGACGCAAAACTCTTCCGCCTCGACACAGTTCACAAAGTACATGGGATGATCTGGACCGACCGCGGTGATCGCTCCGTGACTTCCCTTCTCTTGTTGCTCCTCGACGCTGGTCCCCATGATCCGATGCCACTCGCCCTGGGTGACCTCGAACTTGCCGATCCAGAAGCCCTTGCTCAGGGTGACGTTGACCGGCCCTTCGTCGTTAGACCGTCCTGGCTCTTCGGGTGGACTGCCCATCTGGAACAAGCCCGGCGGACACCAGCAGAGCTTCAGCTTCAAATCGTTGTCATCACGTTCTTCGCCCGCGAAGATCCCTTCGCCTTCGGGGACGAGACGCACGTGGATCGGGACCTGCCCGCGCGCTTCGAGCGTCACTTCTGCTGCGAATGCGCGGAAGCCGTCCATTGTCACCTCGATCCGGTGCTTGCCGGGCGGCTTCCTGATTTTGACCGGGCGATTGTTTTGCCACTCGAACGTAAGCGTTGCGCCGTCGACGAGGATTCTCGCGTGTTCCGGTGGGTTTTCCAGAACGATGGTGCCGTCGTTCAACCTTACCGCGATCAGAACGGCTCCCACCACGAGGAATCCGAACAGAAGGGCTGCGGTCAGAGTCCGTGGTGGCACGCGTGATTTGCGTTCTCGGGGCGCGGTGGGGGGAGGAATCTCGGGCTCGCGTTCGGCATCCTTGATTTCGACGAGGCTTTCCCAACGGGTCTCGGATGTCGCGCGCTGCGCGGGTTCGCGGGTTCGCGACGGTGCGGGTGTGTTCGGCGGGGCCGGCATATCCGCGACGGGCAGCCGCGTTCGCGCCGGGGCTCCCTGGGCGGGCTCGGGCTTGAAGAACGGCAGCAGCGCCTGCGCGACCGCTGCCGGCGTCTGGAACCGCCGCTCCGGTTCCTTGGCCATCATCTTGGCCACGAGCGCCGCGAGTTCGGCCGGGACCTCGGGACGGACGAGGTTCAGCGGGTCGGCCTCCATCGAGAAGTGGGCCTGGTAGAGGTCCCAGAGCTTTTCGACCTGGAACGGTGGTCTTCCGGTCAGGAGGTAGTAGAAGGTGCAGCCGAGGCTGTAGATGTCGGCGCGGATGTCAGCCGATTGAGCGTCGCGGATCTGCTCGGGGGCGATGCATTCGGGGGTGCCGAGCATCTGCCCCTCGCGGGTGAGGCCGCCGTCGGCGGGCTGCTCGCGGGTGGCCTTGGCCAGACCGAAGTCGAGCACCTTGACGGTCGCCTTCCTTCCCGTGCGGGCGAGCATGAGGTTGGCCGGCTTGATGTCCCGATGGACGAGCCCTTGTTCGTGCGCGTGCTGAAGACCGAGCGCCACCTGATAGACGAAGTAACAGGCATGTGCGACGGGCAGCGGTCCCTTCGTTTTGACCATCCTGGCCAGGTCGAGACCATCGACATACTCCATGGCGAAGACAATACTTTCGCCACTGCGAAACGCCGAATATGCCGCAACGACGTTCGGGTGATTGAGTTTGGCCGCGGCGCGGATCTCGCGGAGGAAGCGCTCGAGCACGCCTTTGCGATCGAGCAAGTGTTTGCTGACGACCTTGAGCACCTCGTTGCGTCCCATGAGCTCGTTGTGGGCGAGGTAGACGACGCCCATCCCGCCGCGTCCGAGCTCGCTGACGATCCGGTAGTCGGGGTGATCAGTCAGGTCGGGAGGCAGTGTCGCGGCTTGAGAACCGGCGCGGTCGGGCCGCTCCTGACCCGGTCCGGAGCCGCCGGATGCCGCCCTGGCATCGCGGACCCGGTCGAGGAAGCTGTCCGACGACATCGCCGCGACCCGTTGGCGACACTCTGCGCACTGCTCGAGGTGCTCGCTGACCGTCTCGACCGAGCCGTCGTCGAGCTTGCCGAGGCCGTAGTCGTTCAAGGTCTGGTCGGTCGGATGCAAGGCCGGGCTGGCGTCCATGGGTCGAGCTCCTCGAGCGGGTCCACGAACTCACACTATTCGAGAAAGGTCCGCTCCGGCTCCGACCTGTCACGAAAACCCGTCGTCAGCCGAGCAGGTCGCCGGCCTCTTGCCGTAACCGTTTGAGGATTCTCGTCTTGGCGAGCAGCACGGCATTTTCCGAAAGGCCCAGTTCCGCAGCCACCTGGGAGGCCGGCTTGCCTTCGAGGCCGAACCGGAGAAACGCTTGCCAGGTGGTCGGGTTGAAGTCGGGCTGGACGACCGCCAGCAGCTTGTCGACGACGTGCTTGTCGTGGTCGCGGTCCCATTCCTTGGCGAGGTCATCGTTCGGGTCGGAGAGGCGTTCGAGGAACCCCTCGGTCAGATCGAGCCCCGCGACTGGCCGCCGTACGCGCTTGCGCTGGTAGTTCCGGACCTGGTTCACGGTGACCTTCCGCAACCATGCTCGGAACGATCCCTCGCGTTGCCGGTCGAACTGCGGCACTTTCCGAAACACGACGACCATGACCTCCTGAGCCAGGTCGGCCGATTCGTCACCGAGCCCGGGAACACGCCCCAGCCACCGCTGAATCAGCGGTAAGTACACAGCCTCGAGCCGGTTCCAGTCGGGCGATTCCGGCCGGGCGACCTTGAGCCGATTGAGTAAGCTGAGCGATGTGGGGTTCACGCGTCATTGCCAAGCCGAGGCAGAATATCTGGATAGGCACGATGATACTCCGATTCCGAACGAAGGGCGATGGCCTTTCTACGAGGGTGCTTGCGGTTGTGTTGGAGTCGCTGGACGTCGAGGTGGTAACGGATCGCGCCGGTCGCGCGCCGGGAGTCGGGAGAGCATCGAGTAGTTCGGACGGTTGGTGGCGGTCAACACGTCCGAGTGAGGCAACGACGCACTGTCGCGAGCGTCCGCGCTCTCTGCCGTTTGCCCTGACCGTCGGTTTCGAATGTTTTCTCGTTTTCGAGACAGGTTCCGTGCCGGGTTCGTCTTTCTTTAACTGCGTCAACCGTCGCAGAGTGCTCACTCAACCATTGAGGTTCGTTGTCATGAACCGACTCGCCGCTGTGTCCACGATCGCTGGATGGCTCGTCGTTTTCCTCCTTGTCGCCCCCGCATCGGGCCAGATCCTGCCGCCGGGGGTACAGGTGCTTCGTAACTTGCAGTACAGCAACAGAAGCCCGAGCAATGTCCTCGACCTTTACTTGCCGCCGAAGAGCAAAACCCCGTGTCCGCTCGTCATCTGGGTCCACGGAGGCGGGTGGGAAGGCGGAAACAAGGTGGCGTGGCCGGCCATTTTCCTGATTGACAAGGGGTACGCCGTGGCCACCATTCACTATCGTCTCTCCGACGAAGCCAAGTTTCCGGCCCAAATCGTTGATTGCAAGGCTGCGATTCGCTTCCTGAGGGCCAACATCAAACCCCGGCGCTGGAACATTGATCCCGACCGTTTCGGTGCCTGGGGTGATTCCGCTGGGGGGCACCTCGTTGCGTTGCTCGGGGCAACGAATGGCTTGCCCGAATTCGAAGGGACCGCGAGCAAGAAAACGCTCACGATCAGCAGCCGGGTTCAGGCTGTCTGCGACTGGTTCGGGCCGACCGACCTCGCGAAGTTCACCGAATTCCAGGCCAAGTTCGGAAAGTTACCCCCAAACTATCCCGAGCTGGCGGTTGCGAAACTGCTGGGAGGTCCGCTCCGTACGAAACGTGACCTGGCCAGGCTCGCCAACCCGATCACGTTCGTCACCGAGAAGGCCCCTCCGTTCCTGATTATGCACGGTGACCGAGATACGCTTGTGCCACTCGAACAGAGCCAGTTGCTGGAATCCGCCTTGCGCAAGGCGGGTGGAAACGTCGAGTTGTACGTCGTCCCCGGAAAGGGCCACGAGCCGCTTGACGACCCCACCGTCCTCGCGAAAGTAGAAGCGTTTTTCGACAAGACAATTGGGCTGAATGAGAAGAAGTTGAAGGACGCGAAGCTGATCGCGACGTACCAGCATCGTGCAGGTGGCGGCGCCCCAATGACGATTGATTTCTACTCGAATGGTCGGGTCCTCACGTCCAATGGACCGCACACGTGGCGGCGCAATGGCGACCGGCTTGTTCTTTGCTGGTACCGCGCTCCCGCTCGGCCGGATGGTGTCTGGATCGACGTGTGCGAGGTCTCTCGAGACGGCTCAGCGTACAGAGGCGTCAACCAGGGCGGGGTCGCGATTCAGGGTGAGCGAACGAGCGGCGATTTGAGAGCGGGCGATCAGCCCTGACCGAATGAATCCAACTGGCCGAGGTGAGCCGCAAGAATCTCGCTCAAACGACCCGCCAGCAGTCGATGACCACGCGCGTGTCGGGATACCACAGTTCAGGTCACCAACCGCAACGAGCGCGTGAAACGATCTCGAATGCTACTTTCCCGGTTCCGTGAGCCCCGGTTCTGTCCCAATTTCCAGCGGCCGCTCTGCTCCTGGTTGGCCGGCGTGCGTCGAGCGCAGGAAGGCGATCAGGTCGGCCATCTCCGGCTTGTTGATCTTGGTTTCAAACCCCTCGGGCATCAGCGACTGACCCGTACCGGTGAGTTGATCGATGTGCGAACGGAGGATCGTGTCGGTCTTCCCCTCGGCTCGGCGCAGGGTCACGCTCGTGGCGGACTGGGCGGCGATCAGACCCGTGAAGATGCGGCCGTCGAGGTCCGCCACCTGGTACTGGATGTAGTTGGGCAACACGTAACGGTTGGGGTCGAGAATGTGGACCAGGAGCGCATCCGGATCGCGCGACGCCGTCGATGTCAGGTCGGGACCGACCGCGTTTCCCACGTCGCCGATCTTGTGACAGGTCGAGCACTCGCGGCGAAACACGACCTGTCCTCGACCCGCATCGCCCCGGAGCCGGAGGGCGGATCCATAATCGTTAACGACCTGCTGGCGCGTGGATGTTTCGGAGCCGAGCAAGCGTCGCGCGAGGGCGCGGACCGGCTCATCACGGTGCGAGAGTAACTGAGCACGCGCGGCGGGGTCGAGTTGGGCCATCGTCGCCTTTCCTTCCTCGACGAATCGGAGGAAGGCAAGCGTGCGATCGCCGCGATTGAGTAGCGTGGCAAGGGCCTGCTTGCGCACCTCGGGCGTGTCTTCGCGCCAGCGCGCCAGGATCATTGCGGCAACGGCGGGATCCGAATATCCGCCGAGGGCCTGGAGCGCGGCGGTCTGGATCGGCTCGGGTTCTCGGAGATCCAGCAATGCTTCCAGCACGTCGCGACTCTTCGCGAACGAGAAGCATGCGAGGAGACGAATCGCGCGCTGGCGCTCTGGCGGCGCCGCCGATCCGTCGCGGGCGACTCGACGAGCATCGTGCTCGAGAGTGCTGAGGAACGCGGTCGCTGCTGCCGACAGATTGACCACGGCATCGAGACGCTTTCCTGACGCTTGCACCGCTTCGCCGAGCGCAAGTACCAGACGCGAGGCGAGTGCATCGCGTTTTCCGACCGGCGCCAGGGAAGCGATTGTTTCGAGCGTACGTCCCATCTCGTCGGGGCGCGTGCGCGCACCCACAACCGACGCCAGGCTCGCGAGGCAATCCGAACCCTCGGGCGTGCCCCGGAAGGCCGGATCGGCGAGCAGTTCGGCCGACATCGATGCTGCCGTTTGCGACGCAGAGCTCAGCACGGCGGTACGGACCCACGGGTCGCCGGCCGAGTTCCGAAGGATCTTGGCAAGGGCCTCGCCCGCCCGTCGATCGCGCGATTCGCCGAGACTGAGTGCGAGCTGGAGACGGACCCAAGCGTCGTCGATTGCGAGGTTGAGCACCTTGTCCAGGATCGCCGGCGACTTATCGAGCCGCGTCTCCGCAAGCTGGAGCGCATGGCAACGGACGTGGGGCGACGCATCCGAGAGACCCTGGAGTAAGTCGTCGTCGGCGAGTGCCTTCAACCCTTCGAGCGACCAGAGGGCAAGAACCCGGCTCTCGGCGGCGGAACTGTTGCGGAGGAGCGTCGTCAAAGGCGGGACCGCAGACGCGTCCTGACGCTCGAAGAGGAGCCGATGCGCCGTGTCGCGCCACCAGCCGTGCGGGCTTTCCAGGGCCGCGACGAGCTCCGAGGTGCTGGCACGCCCGAGGCGCGGGGGTTCGGGATTCTGAAATCCGGGCGGCGCGAGCCGGTAAATGCGGCCGCGGTCGCGACCGTTCGTCAAGTCAAGGTGCTTCACGACGTCGCTGGGAATATGAATGGATTCCAGGATCTCGCGGCACATGTCGAGCACAAAGAGCGTGCCGTCGGGCGCGTTCACGAAGTTGACGGGCCGGAACCAGTTGTCGGGCGAGCGGACGAACTCGGTCGTCACATCGGCCCGTTTCGAGCTGAACGTCACGCCTTTCGGTTCGAGGATCCGACGGTGGACGAGGTTGTTCTGGGCATCGCCCACGAACGCGTTGCCGTAATACTGGCGAGGATACGCGCCCCCGCGATAAATGGTCACTCCGGCGGCGGCGTCGACGACGTGGTGACTGGCTCCGGCGGCGTTGGGCGAGCGCGTGCTGTGGGCGATCCGGCGGCTCGAACGGATCTGCCGCCAGCGCTCGATGGGGCTGATCCGAAAGATTGGCACGGGGGGAGGCGCGAGGTTCTCGATGGCGCTTGGGACCGGCAGGAACGGGTTGCGCGCCAGGTAATGCTGTTCCAGCACGACGTGCAAGAGTGGCTGCGACTCGCTGCACAGGAACCGGTTGCCCCAGTCGTCGAACGTGTTGCCGAACTGGATCGTGCCGGTCGTGGGCTCGAAATCGCGGGTTACGGGATCGAAGCGGAAGTCGCGGCCGTCGACGACGGTGGGGGACGTACTCGGGCGATCCGCACGGCGCACCGTGCCGCCGTTGCCGGCCGTGGCGCCGTAGATCTTGTGGTCGAGTCCCCACTGGAGGTTGTTGAGCATCGCTTGCTGGTTCTGGGTGCCAAACCCCGTGAACCATTTCTCGCGCACGTCGGCTTTGTGGTCGCCGTCGGTGTCCTTGAGGTACCAGATGTCGGGCGGGGCCGCGACGAAGATGCCACCCTTCCAGGGGGCGATGCCGGCGGCCCAGAGGAGTCGATCGGCGAACACGTGGCCTTCGTCGAACCGGCCGTCGCCATCGCGATCGATCAGAAGCCGCACGGTGCCGAGCGGTTCCTTGCCCAGCCCAGGCTTGTAGGGATAGTCGCGCATCTCGGCAACGTACAGGTTGCCGTCCTCATCAAACGCGGCAGCGACGGGGCTGCTCACGAGCGGCTCGCTGGCAACGAGCTCCATCCGGAAGCCACCGACCGTTTCAAAGCTGCGTACGACCTCATCGAGGGGCTTCGGCGGGACGGGGTTCAGGAACGCGCGCAACTCAGCCTCGGTATGCTCGCGGCGGCCGGGGTCTGCCAGTTCGCCGGCTTCGAGCGCAAGGTCCGAAGGATGACCATTGGCAGGTGCGCCGTTGGCCTCGCGAATTCGGAGCAGGATATCGCGCGACTTCTCGAAGTAGGCAATCACCCGCGCCTGCTCGGGGAATTTCCGAGCCTTGTGCACGGCGATCTGGGCGTCGAGGCGTGTGACCAGCGTGTCGAGGGATGCACGGTCGTACGGGGCCATCCCGTTCCGGTAGACGTAGACCGGGTTCGTGTGCGACTCGGCGTCCGGAGTGCCGAGCTTCGACAGCGAGAAGGCACGTGCGGCGACCCAGGCGGAACGGTCGAGCGCGACGGGCTGTTCCCACTCGATCCATCGGCCCTGGCCTTCGCCTGCGGGGAGGGTTTTCTCGGCGACGACGCGGCCGTTGACGATGAGCTGGAGGTTTGTGACGGGGCTCACCTCCGAACGGACACGGATGCGGGCGTTGAGCCGTTGAGGCCCCTGGCCTGAGTGCGCGATCCGGGCGCCAGGCTTCTGGCCGTCGACCTCGAACAACAGCAGAGGTCCGGTACTGACGAAGCTGCGACCGGCGGCGGCGCCACGGAGCCAGCCTTCGATGCCGGGTTTTGCGTTCGCGTGGACGAAGGTGACGCAATCGCCGAGCTTGCGACAGGCGGGGTAATCGCAGGCGCCAACGATCGGGATACGGAAGCCGCAATTCAGCATGCGGTACCAGTCGATCAGGCCGACGCCTCGGTAGACGCCGAATTGCAGCAACTCGATCGCGTCGATGCGGTCCTGCACGACGTCGGCGTAGACTTCCTGGGCGTAGCCGCCGTGGGCGATGAAGGCGACGCCGCCGTCCTCGCGCGCCTTGCGGGCAAGGTTGCCGTAGAGGGGCCAGTTGTTGGCGTCGAGGGATTGGCCCGGCAGAACGAGCTTGTCGAGCAGGAAGAGATTCAAGTGACCGTAGGTGGCGTTGCGGTATTCCTGGCCCGAGATGATTTCGTAGTCGCCGCGTGCGCGGATGGAGGCTTTGCCCAGGCCACGGTTCTGGGGCGATGCGAGCTTCTCCATCACGCCCGTATAAGGGCCCGCAGGTTCGTTGTACGCCAGCGGTGTGGCGTAATGAATGTCCTCGGCCTCCAGAAGGTCGAAGGCCGTGCGTTCGTCGTCGTCATTGAGACGCGGTAGGTGGACGTGAGGGTCGCCCGAGTAGTAGCCGGCTTGCGCCAACGGCGCTTCCCGGTCGATGGTGAGCACGATCTCCCGCGTTTCGCCTTTGACCAGCGTGACCGAGCGTGTTGCGGGACGGTACTCGAATCCCTTCCAGACCTCGACCCGCGTTGCACCTGGGGGGACGTCGATGGTGGTTTCGCTGTTGCAGTAGAAGAAGTGGCCGAAGTAGCGGATGGGGGCCTTCTCGGGCCGATTTCCGAGCCCTTTCGGGAACGGCGTGGCCAGGCTGTAGGTCTTCAACCGATTGACGCTGGGCTCGTAGTAGTTCCCGTCGGAACCGACGACGTTGACCCGGCAAGGGGTGGGTTTCCCCGTGGCCGCGTCGTTCACGGTCAGCTTCAGATGAGCCCCGTCGGGCCCCTCCTGGCGGGTGAGCACACCGGGCTTTTCAAACCCGGGAGGTGTGAAGATCAGCGCCTCGTCCTCGGCTGTGGACGGTTTGAACGCGTAGTCGGCGAGCGGGCCGTCCGCCGTTCCGCCGAACGCGCACCTGGAGCACGGAGCGATCCAGAACACCGTGAACGCGAAAACGAGAAACCGAGCGGAGAGGCGCTTCATGGATCGCGTGCCTCGATGGAGAGGGGAACACGCCGGGCAGGTCTACGGCCGCATTGCCCCGGTTCGAAGAGACGCAGAGCGTCGGGGACGGTATTCTCACGCAGAGCGTGGGAACGAGGATTCAGTATGTTTACTAGTGAAAATTACTCAGCACGTTGAACTCGGTTCCCGCCCATCGCCAGAAAGGCTGCCGAACCAGCGAGACCCACCAGCATCGCCACGAGCGCCATGGTATCGGCCCTCACCCCCATCCGGTCGGAATCCGCGGGGAAATACGGTTCGACGGGGTCTTCGACCGCCGGAGCGTCCTCGGCTCCCCGTGCCGGCAGGTTCTCGGCCTCCAGGAGCAGCAGTCCCTCGAACGTCCAGCGCGAAGGGACGACGCCCGCGACGGCCTTCGCCCAGGAGGCCATTCGAGGCATGGGCCATTGTTCGCCTCCGAACAGCCAGAGCGCGATGAAAGCGACCGGCAAGAACGCCCACGCCAACCGCGGTTGAGGGACCAGCAGGACGACAGCGAGCCCACAGGCCAGGCCCACCTCGGCCGCCATGATCAGAAGCGCGAGCATCGGCACGCCGGGCCCTTTCAGGCCGGCGAGGTTCGCGGCGATCGCCCAGGCCAGAATGCACTGGAGAATGCCCAGCACACTGAGGACAAGGAACCGAGCGAGCACCCCGGTGGGCGTGCGCGCGCCCGACGTTTTCCCGCTCGACGATAGGATCGCGTTGGAGAGACCGAACCAGACCGCTCCGAACCCGAGCCAGGACAGGACGCCGGCGTTGATCCCAGAGCCCGAACGCGATCGCAAAAAGATGCCGATTATCAGACCGATCCAGGGGGCTTGTGCGAGCAGCGCCAGCAGGCGCCAGGGAGGCGTCAACAACCCCAGGCATTGCCGAGTGAAATTGTCTTCAGCCTGCGCCGGAGTAAGGCTCGGAACCGCGACGGTCGCGAGATAGGGGCTCGGAACGGGCGCTACGATGGCAGGGCTTGGTGCTGCGGGCACGGGATCGAGGGGTTTCAGGACGGGAGCGGGGGACGGGGCCTCTTTGAAAAGGAGCGTGTAGCTGCCGAGGCTTACCAGGTCGCCCAGTCGAAGCGGTGTCGCCCGGTCGATGCGCTGGTCGTTGACGAAGGTTCCGTTCGACGAACCGAGGTCTTCGATCCAGGTTTGTCCGTCCTTCGCGGTGAGGCGTGCATGGCGGCTGGACACGCCGTAGCGGTCGATCACCACGTCACTTGCCGGGTCTCGGCCCAGGACGGTGGGGGTGCCGCGGAAGGTGAGTACCGGGATGAAGAGAGGGTCGATCCGTGCCAGGATGAACGTCGCGGCGACGGGGTGGTTGCCGAGATAGACTGTGTCGGCTTCCGACAGGGGAGCGCGCGTGATCCGGCGGTCGGGAGCCCCGAGCGCAGTGCCGTTCGAGGAGTGAAGGTCCTCGATGAACACTTCCCGCGTCTTCGGATCCCAGAGGATCTGAGCGTGATGGCCGGAAACGACCGGGAGATCGACGACCAGGTCGTTGTCCGCCTCCCGGCCGATTCGAAAGGTGCGGAGGTTCGAAGCGGGCTCGCCAGGCGGCCAGGGCATTGGGACGCTGGGCCCGAGCGTGATCGTATCGGCACGCGTGACCCGAACGGCGCCGGTGAGCTTTACGCCGTTAACAAATGTGCCGTTCGTCGAGCCCAGGTCTTCGAGAAGGAACCCGCCGTCCACGCGCGAGAGCCGGCAATGACGACCCGAGACCGTCGGTTGGTCGATCACGAGGTCGCAATCGGATCGGCCGCCAATGATCCAGGACTGTGTCATGACTTCGGATCCTCTGGATGCTCGTTGGTTTGGGGGCGCTCAGGCCCTTCGCTAGGCCTTCGCGAGGGGATTAGGGCGGTCTCGGTTTGGATTGTGCTCCGTAACGCACCCCGCCACGCGCTTCACAAGCGGAGAATCTCATAACTCCCCCCCTTGGGAAGGGGGGGTAGGGGGGGTGGGGATTGGTCGTCCGATGCGGGCTTCTCGGCTACAAACCGTCCTCCTGCGCTTAACGGTTGAGCGACGCGGGACCAACTGAATACGAGCGCTGACTCCCCACCCCCCCCTAACCCCAATACCGTTCAACTAACCCTAAGCCCAAGCAGACGAAGGATTTAGCTCCCTCCCCCCTTGTGGGCTCACTGATGGAGGTTTTCTGGATCAATTGCCGCTTAGTCGTTATGGACAAAGAAGTTGTGTCAAGATGAAACGCGATCGCGTTCATGACTTAACCTCTTGCGTATCACGTCCGAGTGGCGAACAGTGCCGAAAAACCTCCATCAGTGAGCCCCTTGTGGGGGAGGGTTGGGGTGGGGGGTTCGAACGGCCATAGGTAATGCGACACCCCCCACCCCGGCCCTCCCCCACAAGGGGGGAGGGAGTATTTATGTTCCTGTGCTCGCAAGGTTTACGGCTATTTGAACGGTATTGCCCCTAACCCCCCCTTCCCAAGGGGGGGGAGTTATTGATCTCCGCGAGGCGAATGCTGAGTCGAGCGCTCGCAGTGGCACATCCGTTGGCCTGCCCCCAACCACGCCGGCCATTGTATTGGCCTCTCGGGGCGTTTGCCAGCTTGGGCCCTCGCGCTTTCCTCGGCGGGTTGAGCCGGTTATCGTGTCGCGTCGAAAGGAGAACAAGACGATGAACGTTGACGGTGATCTACCCCGCGTCGTGGCCGACGGCCCCCTCGATGCGACAATCCAGGGCCTCTTGAATGGCCATGTCGAGCTGCTCCCCTGGCAGGTGGCGCTCGAGGGGAGCCGTGAACCGGTCGCAGGGATCTACACGTACGGTCATCCCTTGGTCGATGGGGCAATGATGGACCGTCTCCCGGGCCTTAAGGTGATCAGCAACTACGGAGTCGGGGTCGACCACATCCGTCTCGCCGACGCCGAGGCTCGCGGGATCCCGGTTGGCAATACGCCGGGGGTGCTCGAAGCGACGACGGCCGATCAAGGCTTTGCGCTGCTGCTCGCTTCCGCAAGGCGTACGGTGGAAGGGGACCGTTACGCGCGTTCTCCCGAATTCGTCACTTACGCCCCAGGTTACATGCTCGGCCGAGAGGTGCATGGCGCGACGCTCGGCATCATCGGCCTGGGCAACATCGGCCGCCACGTCGCCCGGCGGGCACGAGCGTTCGATATGACTGTCCTCTATTGCAACCGCCGGCGCCGACCGGAGGTCGAGCGCGAGTTGGAGGTTCGCCACACCTCGCAAGACGAGCTGCTCGCAACGTCCGACTACGTGATGCTGATCGTGCCCCTGACCGACGAGACGCGAGGACTCATTGGTGACCGGCAGCTTGCCCTCATGAAACCCACGGCCACGCTGATCAACCTTGCCCGCGGCCCCATCGTTCAGACCGGGGCGCTGCTCCGGGCACTTCAGGAGGGGCGCATCGCGGCGGCGGCACTCGACGTGACGGAACCGGAGCCGTTGCCCCGCGACCACCCACTGCTCGCGCTCCCGAACGTCGTCATCACCCCTCACCTGGAGAGCGCGACCATGGAGACGCGCCAGAAGATGGCTGAACTTTCGGTCAGCAACCTTCTCGCTGGCCTGCAAGGGTCGCCACTGCCCTGTGCGGTGCGGCGGACCGAGTCATGAGTCGTGCAATATGCCCGAAAAACAAGCAGAGATGCACAGAATTGGTCATAAACTAAAGATTCAACAGATCTTCGAAGAATCTTCTATAAAGCGCCTAACCATGGTCCGATGTGTCTTGTGGTTTCGCGGGAAGCTTCAGCCAGGTAAGGGTTTGCGCTTCAGGGTGACGCGTCCGGAAACGTGTCCGACGGGCTCGGTCAAGGAAGATGTCGGGAAAGATGCGCGATGGAACGAAAGATGCCAAGTGGGATTGGGCTTGTCTCCTGTCTGACCCAGGAGCTTGCTTGTGGGCCGGGCGGTGGGAGAGAGCCATCGCTCGGCCTCACTTTGCGCGCTGCCGAGGAGCAGGGAAATGGGGAAGTGGCCCGTGATTGGCGGGATTGGAGCGTACGCCGGCCTGTCGGAAGAGGGTTTCAGGCAGAGGTGGTAGGCTTGCCGCAAGCCTAGGAGAGAGCTAGACTTGCGATACCCATGGCGGGTGAAGAGCCAGGGCTTTGCCCGGCTTGCGAAGTCGAGGTACGCCGCAAGCGAACAGGCGGGGGCGATCTCCCCGGGGAGTCGGGGAGAGTCGCCATCAGATGATGCCGTGCGTCGCGTCGCGTACCCGGAAGCTGCGGAACTCGGGAACCATGCTCGCGATCGCGTGGTGATTGGCAAAGAGGGGGTTCTGGTCCCAGGCCGAGAAGTTAACCCTGTACTGGCTCGGGTCGGTTGCGCCGCCGGTGCCGGGCAGCAGGCTCAAGGGGACGCTGACCTTAAGTGTGAAGCCGCTGATGGAGAAGTCGCTGCTGGGCAGCGCCACCGGCGCCGAGCTGTTGGTCAGGTCTTTGACGTAAGCAGTGATTCCGGTCGACTCGACCGCGACCAGGACCGCGGCGTCGAAGGCGATCTGGGGCCGGCCAGGGATCGGGCCGGGTGCGGCTGCGCCACCGCGGTTAATCGCCCAGAGGTAATACTCGTTCTGGGTGGGGTCTGTCGGCGACGTGTTGATCGGCAGGACGACCTGACCATTGAGGTCCAGGTTGCCGTCTCCCGGTGCCACGGCGATGGCGGAGGCCACGTTCAGTGCCGCGACCTTCGGGCCAAAGTATTCGGGGTAGAAGCGGGCGCTCTTGATGGCATAGCCGTTCCCCACAATGTTGTGGATCGGGCCCGGATGCGGGTCCGGCGGAACGGGTTCGCCATACACGGCCTGTAGCTTCAACTCCCCGACGCCATGGCCGGGACCTTTGCTGAGGAGCGCTCGTCCTTCGAGCGTCTCCACTTGGATCGAAACCTTGGTCGCCGGCCGCTTTCGGTGCAAAGCGGCTCGGCCAAGGAGGTTTAGCGGAATGATCATCGGACTCCCTTCCGATTGAATGGACGGAAATCGTTCCTAAGAACCGATCGGCTCGATAACCCGCGCAGATTGAATACAAAGCGCACAAATGGAAAAACGCGAGTCTGCCGCATCCTTCGGCATCTTTGCGCGACCGAGGCGAGGTCCGCGCATTCGGGCCGTATCAGTTCTTCTGGACGTATCTTTTCGGAAGCTCCGCACCCGCGACGAAACTTAATTTTCCGATCTTACACATTTGGTAGACGTGGATCCGGAAGTCCGGGCAGGTGCTGACCAGGCAGTAGGCTTCGGTCGCCGTGTAGCCATGCTCGGTGATCAGCCAGTCCATGAGGTGGAACGTGGCCGTCTCGACCGCCAGCTCCAGCGGGCGCGACGCGTTGATCGCGATCAAAGACCCGGGCTTCACGATTCGCACGCCTGGTACACGTTTCCCTTTAACCAGCATGAGGTTAAGGCGAACCGTCGACCTCGTCTCGGCGGCCGTGCCGGAGAACTCGGTGTCCCCCTGACTGGCGTGCACGTCGCCCAGGTAGAACCGGGCCCCCGTGTGGAAAATGGGGATGTGGATCTCGTTCCCCACCGTGACGTCGCGAATATCGAGATTCCCGCCCCAATCTCCTTGGCCGTCGAGACTTGTGCAAACTTCGCGGTCTGGCGCGACACCAAAGGTGCCCACGAAGGGGGTGATGGGCCAGGAGAGGCGATCGTTGAACTGAAGGGTGCCGTCACGCGTGGTGCCGCTTGCGCCTGGGGTGTGGCGGAAAATCATGGTCGTGTAGGTCGACGACAGCTCGGGCCAGCGGGTGGATTCCCCTAAAGGACCGCGCCTGGGTCCGACGGCGGTCCAGGAGTAGTCGTCAACCAGAATATCTTCGAGGGTCATGATGAGGGTGTCACCCGGCTCGGCCCCTTCGACCCAGACGGGGCCGCCGATCGGGTTGGCCAAAGGGGGGCTCCGGTGGAACCCGGGCCGGAGTGCGGGGATCGCCTTGTCGTCGGCTGACTTGAAGTAGCCGGTGCTGGCGTCGTAGGTCTCGATCTCGAAGCTCTCGCCGGGCTGGACGCGCAGCAGCGGCTCGTCTCTCCAGTCAAACGCGTACTTCCGGGCCTGCTCACGTTCGATCCGTTGCATGTTGACGCCTCATCCTCGTTGATAACGGGCTGTCACCGGTCGATCTCTCGGCCGTATTTCGTGATGGGGTTCGTGCGATCTTGCTCGTGCGGATGGTGGATCGTTGATGTCAATGGTTTGACACGATCCGGAACGCGTGTCGACCGACGACTGTAGGGTGGGCATCGGTCCTGGCGCCGCGCTTACAACTCATAGCAATCTGGCGGATGCGAGATGCAAAATGGCAGATGCAAGATGTCAAACGATGCCTCACGGACGATTGCACGGGCCGAGGAATTCGGCCCTCACCGGCCTTTCGGCATTTGCCATTTTGCATCTGCCATCTGCCATTTTGCATCTGGCATTACGAAGAGAGCGGAAACCACCCTTTGGTGATGAGCGATCCCGTCGCTACCGGGGGCATTGGGCGCTCACGGTGCGCCGAGAATTACCACAGTTGCCGGTCCGTGTTGAAGTTACTCCACCCGGGAGCGTTCGCCAAGCCCCTGACCTGGCACTGGATTCGCTTGTACAACCGATGTAATCGGTGGGTTGTGCGTTTCCTTGAGCGAGCGATTACCCTTCACCCGTAAGGTTTGAGGGCTACAATTCAGGCGGGTCGTTAGTCGCGGTGATGCAGGTTGGCATCTTGCACGAACAGTGTGGACGAACGCTAGTGCAAGCGCCGACGTAGTGAATTAAGGAGACGACGGACCAGCCGAGCCAAGCCGGCTCGGGGTCCCCCGAAACAAAGGATTCTTCAGCAAACGACGACGATGATGCTGTCCGGCACGTCATCGCCCGGGACAGACCTATGAAACACGGTGAAGGGCGTTGGTTTCGTCGCAGGAGTAGCATGGAGACGGACCTGAACCGGTTGCCCCTGGAGCCTTCGGGGCTGGCTCGTGTCACAGGAGGCTCGGCCCATTCGGTGCCGCGCAACCTGACCAAGGACGACCTGAAGCGCCATATTCATTCCACGGCGTTTGCGTTCCGTGGCTACGACGTGGCGAACGTGGGCCGAAGCGCCGAGCTGCTCGACCACCCGAGCTACGGGCCGATCGTCGCACAGATGCTCGAGCAGGCCGCCGAGATCGGGTCGGCAACGCTGGGGCGGAAGCTGGATCTCGTCGGTCACATCCGTGCCGGTGAGAAGACCGCGCTGGCGACGTTCCCTGAAGACATCGCGACTGTGGTCGCGATGGAGGCCGCCCAGATCCGTATCCTGGAAGAGTTGTTCCAGATCCCGATTCACGAGGTGCGACTGAGCTTCGGCTACTCGATCGGTGAACTAACCTCGCTCATTTTCAGCGGAGTCTTTTCGCTGGAGGAGCTGCTGCCGATCCCGTTGCTTCTGGCCGCTGACTGTGCGGAGCTAGCGCACGACACAACGCTCGGCGTCCTCTTCACGCGCAACGGTCCCGAGCTTCACCCTGAAGACGTTGAACGGCTCTGCATGGCGATTAGCGGCGAGGGCCAGGGGCTCATCGGCCCGTCCGCCTTCCTGTCGCCCAACACGGCGCTGTTGCTGGGCCAGGGGAATACGCTCGACCGCGTCGAGAAACTGATGCGGGAGTACCTCCCCGACAAGGTCATGCTCCGCCGTAATCCGAACCAGTGGCCGCCGCTCCACTCCCCGCTGGTCTGGCAGCGCTTGATTCCCAATCGTGCGGCGGTGGCGCTGTACAAGATCGCCGGGAATCCCGCGAAGCCCAACCCGCCGGTGGTCAGCATGGTCACCGGCGAGGCCAGCTACGACGGGGTCAACACGCGCGACTTGCTCGTCCGCTGGACCGACCATCCCCAGCGTCTCTGGGACGTGATCGACACGACGCTCGCCGAAGGGGTAGAAACCGTCGTACACGCGGGTCCCGGCCCGAGCTTGATCTCCGCGACCTTCACGCGACTGAGCAACAACGTGAGCCGGCACCTTGGGTACGGCAACAAATATATCAACATGCTTGGTCGAGGCCTGGCGTCGGGCTTGAGCCATCACGCCTGGCTTTCCAGGCGACTGCCGTCGAAGACGAACCTGCTCAGGGCGCCTTACTTGCATCATGTGGCGCTCGAGGATTGGCTCCTCGAACAGCAGGTTCCCCACGCCGTCTCGGTTGCGGTCGGTGCTCCTAGCACCGAAAACGCTCCCGAGCCGGTGGAAGATTCCGCTCGTCTCGCGGCCTCAGAGAGTGTATGACTGGGGCATCGGGCGAGCACGATGAAGGCGGGCGCGCTGTCGACGAGTTGACATCCTGCGGACCCGCTGACCAAAACTGTCGGTGGACGGCTAATCCCTCCTGATGCCGCGCGCCGGGATCGGGTGATGGAGACTTTCTTTGACCGCGAAAGGAACACGTCCATGAGCCTCCAGGAACTTGAACCGCAGAACTTCGTCGAAACCGCGCTGAAGCTGGGGGGCAAGAGCGAGGAGGAAGCACGCAAGACAGGTTCGCTCGACCGGGCCGATGAACAGGTTGAGGCCCTCTTCGACAAGAAGTATCAGACCGGACAAAGCCCCATCCACCGCGCCGTGTGGGACCGTGAGTTCCCGACGGATCTCTTTCATTCCACCGCGGTAACCGTCCCGGCCGACGCCGCCAGGACGATGAACGAGGCCCTGGAAGTCGTGCGCCGGCACAAGTCGCAAGGCACCGTGCTCGACGAGCGAGGCAAGATCACCAACCAGGTCCTCGGCGACCTCGCCGCAACGGGCTACTGGGGACTTCTGGTCGATCCGCAGTACGGCGGCAAAGGGACACCGTTCTCGGCCTTCGCGCCGTTCCTGACCAGGATGGCGACCATCGACCCGACGGTGGCCGGCCTGGCCTCGGTCCACGGCTGCATCGGCGCGGTCGACCCCTTGCGCACATTCGGCAACCCCGAGCAGAAGCAGACGTACTTGCCCAGACTCGCCAGCGGCGAGCGGCTTTCCGCGTTTGCCCTGACCGAGCCCGGCGCAGGGTCGGACCTGACGGCCTTGCGGACGAAGGCGGAGCTCGACGGTGATAGTTACGTGGTCAACGGCGAGAAGCTGTTCATTACCAACGCCATCCCCGGCCGGACGGTGGGCCTGGTCTGCCTGATCGAAGGCAAGCCGGCGGTCCTGATCGCGGATCTACCCGATCATGAGGACGAGCACTTCCAGCTCGTCACGTACGGGCTCTACGCCTTGAAGCACTCGTATAATAACGGTCTGCGCTTCCACAATTTCCGCGTCCCGCGCGAGAACCTGCTCCAGCCGGTTCGAGGCGACGGCCTGACGGTGGCCTACCACGGCCTGAACCTCGGCCGCGTGGCGCTCTGTGCGACCGCCGCCGGCACGATGCGAGTGATGCTCGCGAACATTCTCCCCTGGGCTCACTTCCGCCGGACCTACGGCGCGGCGATTGAGACCCGCGAGCTGGTCCGCCGCCGGATCGGCCGTCTCGCCGCGTTGATCGTCGGCTGCGACGCCCTGGTGGCGTGGTGCTCGGGCCTCCTCGACCAGGGTTACCGGGGCGAGATGGAATGCATCATCGCCAAGATCTTCGGCAGCGAGGCGCAGAAGGAAGCGGCCGTCGAACTGTTCATGAAGACGCACGGCGGGCGAGCCTTCCTCCATGGCCACCTGTTTGGCGATAACATCCACGAATATCTCGCGCCTTGCATCTATGAAGGCGAAGGCGAGATGCTCGGGATGGCCTTCTTCAAGTCGCTGATCAAGGAGCACGGCAAGACCTACTTCGAGCCCGTGGGCAAAGCTCTCCATGCTGCGGGTATCCGCCAGCCGAGCCTGGCGAACCCAGCGCACCTCTGGGCGTTGCGTAAGGTGATCATGCCGTATGCCCTCTGGTGGGTTGGTGAGCGGCTCTCCGGTTGGCAGAACCCGCATTTTGACGAGATGCCCGATCGTTTGCGGAAGCACGCCGCCTCCGCCGCCGCGGCCCTCCAGCGCAGTCGCCTGGAGATCAGCGACGTGATGAGCAAACACCAGCTCAAGCTGGCCGACCGCCAATGCCGCATGGCCGAGCTGTCGCAGCGCATTCAGGATCAGGTGGTGCGCGTTACCGTTAGCTCCTGGGCCGCCCAGCAGTCGAGCGAGGTCGTGCGCTCGGCGGCGGATATTCTTTGCCAGGACCTGGAGCGCAAGTTCACCGGCAAGCGCCCGACCGACGGCTATTTCCGCGCCGTGTCGAAGCTCGGAGAAACCATCGCCAACGGAGGATACGAAGCGATCGCAGGCATCACGCCCGAGGCGATCCTGATGCCGTATCAGAATGAGCCGACCAGCAAAGAACGCGGCTGAAATCCTCGTAGGGTGGGCAATGCCCACCATTCGCAATTGAAAATGTGGTGGGCCATGCCAGCGGCTCGTCTCGGGACGAGGTCTTTCATGCACGGAGCCAACATGTCCAATGCCTTTCGCCTCGAAGAACGGGAAGGGTCGATCGCGCTGTTGACGTTTGACCTTCCCGACAAAAAGGTTAACACGCTTTCACGGGCTGTCCTTGGCGAGCTGGCACAGATCATCAAGGAGCTGGAGGGGCGGTCCGACTTGCGCGGGCTGCTCTTTCAGAGCGGCAAGCCGGGCCAGTTCATCGCGGGGGCCGACCTCAACGAGATCGGCGCCATGGCGTTCGCCTCGAAGGAGCAGATCGGCCAGGCCATCGATTTTGGCCATGGCATTTTCCGCCGTCTCAGTCATCTCCCCTTCCCCACGGCGGGTCTCATCGATGGTAACAGCATGGGCGGGGGGACCGAGCTGATCCTGTCGCTCGACTACCGCATCGCCTCAAACGCCGCGCACACCAAGATCGCGCTCCCCGAGGTCAAGATTGGCGTGATCCCGGGCTGGGGTGGGACGCAGCGGCTCACTCGTTTGATCGGCCTGAATGCCATCGACATGATCTGCGGCGGTGAGCCGGTCGATGCGAAGAAAGCTTTGGCCCTCGGTCTGGTCTTCGACGTCGTGCCGGCCGAGAAGCTGGTTGAAGAGGGCATGCGGCTGCTCGAGTACAGCCAGTCGAGCGGTGAGTGGAAACGCCTGCGAGAAGCGCGCAGCAAGCCCCTCGGGCTCAGCATCGACCAGGCGACGTTCGCCTTCGCAACGGCTGAAGGCTACATCAAGGGAAAAACGAAGGGCCAGTACCCTGCCCCGCTCGCGGCGCTCCGGGCGATTCAGAAAGGGGCGAACGTACCGCTCGAAGAGGGTCTGAAAGTCGAGAAGGAAGCTGCGCTCGAGGTGATGGGCTCGCCCATTTCGGCAAACCTCGTCGGTATCTTCTTCATGAACAACCGCCTCTCCCGCGACCCGGGGGTGGACAACACGTCGCTCCAGCCGGAGGCGGTTCAGAGGGTGGGCGTTGTCGGGGCGGGCCTGATGGGCGCAGGGATCGCCACGGCTCATGCACGCTCCGGTATCCCGACGGCCATTGTCGACGTTGATGAAGACCGCATCGCCGGCGGCATGAAGCGCGCCGAGGAGGTGATCAACGCTCGCATCAAGATCGGCCGCGCGACGCCTCAAGATATGGCCGCCATGCTCGAACACCTGAGCACGTCGACCCGCCAGGCCACACTTGCTGAGGCAGACGTCGTCGTCGAGGCGATCACGGAGAACGAGCAGGCCAAGGTCGCGACGTACAAGGAACTGGCCCAGCACCTGAAACCGGGCGCGATCCTCGCGAGCAATACCTCGACAATCTCGATCACACGCATGGCAGAGAGTGCACCGGACCCCTCGCGGTTCATCGGCATGCACTTCTTCTACCCGGTCGATCGCATGGAGCTGGTTGAGGTGATCCGAGGGGCGAAGACCTCGGACCAGACCGTCGTGACGATCGTCGCGCTGGCCAAGAAGATCCGCAAGACGCCGATCGTCGTCCAGGACTGTGCGGGGTTCCTCGTGAACCGCGTGCTCTTCCCCTACATGAACGAGGCGCTCTTGCTCCTGCAGGAAGGCGTGCCGATGGACACCATCGACGCCGTCGCCACGAAGTTCGGGATGCCGATGGGTCCGATCGCGCTCCACGACCTCGTTGGTCTCGACACCGCCTTCTACGCCGGTCAGGTGCTCGCGCATGCCTATCCCGACCGGGCGGTCCCGGTGCCGATCCTCGGCGAACTCGCGCAGTCGGGCCAGCTCGGCCAGAAAACCGGCTCAGGCTTCCGCAAGCACGGCGGCAAGCGCCCTGAGCCGAACCCCGCATTCGAGGCGATCCTGGAGAAACACAAGACGGGCAACCCGCCCACTGACGCCGAGACAATCCAGTATCGGCTGTTCCTGCCGATGCTTCTGGAAGCGACGCGCGTCGTCGAAGAAAAGATCGTCCGCGAGCCGGCCGACGCCGACATGGGACTGATCTTCGGCATTGGCTTCCCGCCGTTCCGCGGCGGCATCCTCCGATGGTGCGACACCGAAGGGGCCGACAAGATCGTCGAACGACTCAAGGGATTCGAATCGCTCGGCAAACGATTCGAGCCGACGGAAACCCTAAAACAGCACGCGCAAACGGGTGAACGCTTCTACCCAATTCCGAAACTGAGCTAATACACGGAGGAAGAGTTCTTATCCGCAGATGTCGCAGATTAACGCAGATGGGGAAAAAGTAAAGGATTGGAATTTCGTTGATTAATTTCGATCGTCTTTATCTGCGTAAATCTGCGACATCTGCGGATAGATTCCCTCTGTCTTTCTACAGTGAATCCTCGTTCCCAAGAGGGACTTGACCCATGAGAAACGCCGTGATTATTGATGCCGTCCGCACTCCTGTCGGGCGTGCCTCTGCGGACAAGGGATACTTCCGTGACGTTCGCTCCGACGAGCTGTCCGCACAGATCATGGAAGCGCTGGTCGAGCGGACGAAGATCGACAAGAAGCTGATCGAAGACGTGCGCTGGGGGTGCGTGCAGCAACAGGGCGAGCAAGGTTTCGACATCGCCCGGATTGCCTCGCTCGCCGCCGGCCTGCCGATCGAAACGGGAGGCGTGACGATCAACCGCAACTGCGCATCGAGCCTTCAGGCGATCAACGACGCCGCGATGAGCATCGCCGCGCAGTGCGAGGACGTGCAGATCGCGGGTGGGGTCGAGCACATGGACCACATTCCGATGAGCAAGGATTACAGCCCGCCGCTCGGGATGCTCCGCCAGAACGGCGAGGCCGTCATGAACATGGGTTTGACCGCAGAGTACCTTGCGCTGAAATATCGTATTCCCCGCAAGGCGCAGGATGAGTTCGCCTTTCGTAGCCATCAGCTCGCCGCGGCCGCCACCGATCGGGGCGAGTTTCAAAGCGAAATCATCCCGACATGGGGCCGAGACGAGGCGGGCCGCAAGACTCTTTTGACGAGCGACCAGTGCATCCGCCGCGACACGTCGCTGGAGGCGCTGGGGTCCCTTCCTGCCGCATTCAATCCCGACGGCGGTTCCGTCACGGCTGGTAACAGCTCGCCGATCAACGTGGGCGCAGCGGCCTTGCTCGTGATGTCGGAAGACAAGGCGCGCGACCTTGGTCTTAGGCCGCTGGTGAAGATCCGCTCGATGGCCGTCGCGGGCGTCGACCCGGCCGAGATGGGGATCGGCCCTGTCCCGGCCGTGAAGAAGGCCCTGGCGCGCGCGGGGCTGTCGCTGGCCGACATGGACTGTATCGAGCTCAACGAGGCCTTTGCCGTGCAGGCGCTGGCGGTCATGAAACTCCTGGGGTTGAGCGACGAGAAGATTAACACCCGAGGCGGCGCGGTCGCCATCGGCCACCCGTTGGGGGCCAGCGGTGCAAGGATCGCGACGACCCTGATTCACCGCATGCACGATCAGAAGGCCAAGTTCGGGCTGGCGACGATGTGCGTGGGACAGGGTCAAGGTGTGGCGACGATCTTTGAGGCGTGTGAGAACTGACACCCAAGCGGATCAGTTGACCGCGGGCAACTAGGGTCCGAAAACGGACCCTGGTCCCGTGCTCCTCGCGAATCTGCGGAATCGAGCGGACGCCTGTCGTCGCGTGCCTAGAACCGATAGAATCACTCGTCGGGTATCGAACTTCGGCGATTCGGGACTTCAAACGTATGCTCAGCCGTTTCGGTGTCAAGAACTACAAGTCGCTCGTGGACGTCGACATTCCCCTGTCGAAGATCCATGTGCTGATTGGCCAGAACGACTCCGGCAAGACGAGTGTGCTGGAGGCGATCCATGCGTTCTGCCGAAGCGCTCAAGCCGGAATGCCATTGCAGCAGGCTTTCGAAGGGAGATGGGAGGGTCGAGACCTCGTTCATATCCCAGCCGAGCAGCCCGAGGTGGTCCTCTCGTCTCGGATCAAGAGCGTGGGAGAAGGGGAAAACACCGTCAATGGATATGGATTTACCGTCCTTTTTCAGCCGACCGCAGATCGAGCCTGTAGCAAAAAGGAAGAGTGGTACATCGATCGAAACGATCTTCGAGTGAACTTACCACTTCAAAATCAACACTACACGTGTTTGGCTCAGAGGTACCAGGTTACGAATCAGGGCAATCTTGGCGAACTGCTGAACGTCATCGCAGACACCATAAGCAACGTTGTGTTTTGCCGGCTCGAGCCGAAAATGATGGCAGTTCCCGCTTCGATCGACGAAAAGCGGAAATTCCGTATGGACCCGGATGGGTTTGGCTTGTCGACCGTTCTCGACGATATCCTTGGTCATAATGCGGAGCGCTTCATTCAGTTGAGCAACGAGTTTTGCGAATTCTTCCCGGAATTTCGACGGGTCCGTATTCAAACGGAAATGGCATCGCAACGATCGTATGAAGTCACAGGTCTTCACGGCTCAGGTCGGGCGACGGGAAAGGGCATCTACTTCGAGCTGCGCGGCGGCGAAGCAATCCGGGCGCAGCAAGCTTCGGACGGAGCCGTTCTCTTCCTCGGCTTCCTGGCCCTATTTTATCTGCCCACGCCGCCCCGGATTCTTCTCATTGAGGAACCTGAGAAGGGCATCTATCCCAAGAGACTCGAGGAAATCATCGGTCTGCTCAAGCGAGTCGTTGTGGCTCGAGGTGACTGTGAAGCACCACAGATCATCTTCACGACGCATTCACCCTACGTCTTGAGCCAGTTCACGCCGGATGAAGTGACGCTGATGAGCCGCCGTGACGGTTATGTGATTGCCCGGCCTCTGCGGGATGCTCCTCACATCATGGAACGATTGGCGGGCGGCGAGTTTTATCTCGGGGAACTGTGGTACAACCTCGACGAAGAGGAGTTGTTTCAAGATGTCGATTCCGAGAGTCGTCATTGAAGTGATCGGTGAGGGTAAGACGGACATAGGTGAAATCGATAAAACGGGGAAGGGTAAGCCGGAGCCTCCGACATTCGGCGTCGTACCCGTATTGCTCCACACGCTGTGTAACGCTCCATCGTCGCTCTTCGTCGTTCGGAAGCGCCTCCCGTTCCTTCAGAAGGGCACGTTGGCGAGGCGGGTCGAGTTCTCGAAACGGCAAGCGTTCTATAACAAAGCATCGGCAGTCGTGTTCGTCGTGGATACGGAGGGCGCTTCGCCCGAAAAGACGCGCGCCGAACTGGGTGCTGGACGGGACGCTCGACTGGTCGACTTTCCTACGGCCGTCGGAGTCGCTCACCCCTGCATCGAAGCCTGGCTCCTCGCCGATGCTGGTGCCATCGCTCGTGGTCTCAAGTTGTCTCAATCGCCGACAGTGCCCGACGATCCGGAGAATCTGCCAGCGCCGCAGAAGAACCGAGATCACAACCCCAAGACCATCCTTTCTCAATGCGCGGGTTCGACAAAGCCGCTCTCGGCCAGTCACACCACAAACATTGCCCGACAGATGACGGACATACCGCTCGTCGAGGCGCGATGCCCACGAAGTTTTAAGCCGTTCGCGGACGAAGTTCGCGCGCAATTGGCCGGTCTATTCTGACTCCCGGCCGCAATCATTGCCGTTCACCTGGCAGCGAACATCCGCGCTCGCCGCTTCTGGAAATCGCGAAAAGTTGACTCCGTGTGCAGCACATCGCGGCTTGTAAAGTTGATCTCACAAGGTCAGCGATCTTGGAAAGTCGCCCGCGGACGGGAAGAACGTTGATTTTCGTCAACGCCGCGTCTTTGAAAAGCAAGGAATCCCCGGTTTCACGCGGTCTACCTTGACCCAAACAAGCACTTTGAGATTTGATGATCTACACTGATGCAAAACCAAACTCCAAAGCTTACACTGCGCTAAACTCAACTTTTGGAGTCCGGTGATGGAAACGCGATGTCGCCGATCGAAGCGTCCATCGCAGCGACGGCAAATCTCCGGAAGATTCGCCTTTTTGGCTTTCCTCGTTTTTGGTCTTTCGGCCTCAGTTTCAGTGCGAGCCGGTACGTTCACGAGCCTCAATACCGCAGCTGATTACTCGGTCCTGCAGTTCAACGCATCGGGCAGCGGTCAGACTCAGCTCTCGATCAGTGGCGGCAGCACGGATGTTAATGGCCCTCTTGGTTCCGCCGAAAACACCAACGTCAACTTCTCCGGCGTCGCCCCCAGCGGTCCCCTCTACCAGTCGTCCGTCAACACGGGCGGCAACAACTACAATGGTGCCACACCGGTGACTGGTCCCTCGGTGGCCTCCGCGCTGGCACAAGCGGTGTCGGACGCTCAGACGGCATCGGCCAACAATGCCGTGCTGACGGCGACTCAAACCATCAACTCCGTCATTGTCGGCGGCGAAACGATTACGGGGAACGGCGGGCTCAACGTCGTCGACCTCACGAAGGGGGTCAACATGACGTCGGGGTCCGTGCTCACCATCTCGGGAGACGCGAACGACGTCTTCGTGATCAACGTCGACTCTCAGTTCGTCTCGAACAATGGGGCGTCCGTGGTCCTGAACGGCGTCATGGCCAACCAGATCCTCTGGAATTACCTGGGATCGTTGGCGGCGACGTTCACCGGCGGAAACCTCTCGAACACCTGGGAGGGAACGGTCCTCGCCCCCTACGCGCAGATCAGTGCCCAGGATCGCACCTTCAACGGCGCTCTCATCGCGGGCGACAGTATCTCGATGACTTCGAACCCCGTTTTGAACTTCCAGGCGTTCCGCGTCCCCATGACCGCAGCACCGGAACCCGCAAGCGTCGCGACGGCGTTGCTGGGCGGCGGTCTCGTGTTCGGTGGCGTCGGGCTCCGCAAGCTGCGCCGACGGTAACCCGTCCTCGAGACCACTCGTCGTTGAACAGGGCTCATGCCTCGGGTGTGAATCCCAGCACGATGTCAAACCGCGCAGCCAGTTCGCCGGCACGCGCGTCCTTGATCGGTGTGAAATCGATCGTGACGGAGTCGCGTGCTTTCTCGTCGCGGATGCTTCGGTAGATGCCGTCGCGCATGTTGCCGGCGTTGCCCTTGACGTAGCACTGAGTCGTCAGCAGCTCCTTGCCGGTCTTGCGAATCTTGAAATGGATGTGCGCCGTGCGACCCGGGTAGGCCACAGGTTTGACTGTGCGGAAGTAGTATTCGCCGGTTGAGCCCGTCAAGAAGCGGCCGAAGCCCTGGAAATTCGTGTCGTGCTTGGAGCGGTTGGGGTCCGCCGTGTGGATGTAGGCGCCGTTGCCGTCGACTTGCCAGATTTCGACCAACGCGTTGCGAATCGCATCCCCCTTCGCGTCGAGAATCCGTCCGGACAGGTATGTGACCTCGCCCACGGCCGGCGTGATGGCGTCGTTGATGACGAGCAAGTCGTTGTCGGTGTCGAGCGGCAGCTTGTTGGGGTAGAACGGTCCTTCGGTCTGAGCGGGCGTGCGCACCAATTCCTCGGCGAACAGCCCGCGCGTGCTGAACGCCGCGGCACCGACGGCCATGCTGCCGAGAAAGGCGCGGCGACTGGGAACGGAGATGATCGTGAACATGAGCGAGACTCCTGGGAGAGGGACGACGTGCGCTTGGGACGAGCATACCGCGCACGTCCGGGAAAGCGAACCAGGAGTCTCGCGCATTCGGGTCGTTCCGGGCACTCGGTAGCTTGCGACGGGATCAACGTGGAAGACGTCTTATATCATGTCGCCGTGTCTCATGGCGTTCTTTGGAAGTGATTTCGCGCGACGCTCAACCACTTCTTTCGCAAGGCCACCGGCACGACGCTCGCCGCAACACGGTGCGGACATGAGAGCCAGCGTTGACGGGAATCGCGGTGCGATGAACCAGAGGGCCGGAAAACCCGCTCCCAAATCGGTGTCAATTTTCGATTCGAACTTACGTTCCGTAGGTCGCGTCGACAATTTCCAGCCAATTTCCTTGGCTGGCTGACGGGGGAGTACCAACCAGCCCCCCAGACGCGGCCCAACTGATGCATCCATTCTCCGGGTGTGCAGGCTTCCGCCACACGCCCG
>DAIDJG010000032.1 GCA_027451445.1 Singulisphaera sp. | reverse complement strand
TCACGACGCCCGAGGGCCAGCCTGCAACGCCAAGGGCGAGGTGTTCTTCATCGACGCTCGGGACAACACGATCCGCCGCATCGACCTCGACGGTCACATCCAGGACTTCGTCTCCGACGCCGGTCAGGCCAACAGCCTGTCCGTCGGCGCGGATGGGCAAGTCTACGCAGTGTCGAGAGTGACCGGCAAGGTGATGAGCTACGATGGTGCGGGCAAGGGAAGCGTGGTCGTCGACGGCGTGCGCGGAGAGTACGTGCTCGCTCTCCCAACCGGAGGCTTGTATGTGACGACCAACGATGAGTCGGGCGCCATCTGGCTCGTCAAGGACGGCAAGAAGACCCAGGTGGGCTCGGGCCCCAGGTTCGCGACCGGCCTGGCCTACCGCCCCGACCAGTGGCTTTTGTCTGTGGCCGACGGCCACTCCCGGTGGGCCTACAGCTACCAGATCAACGCTGACGGCACGTTGTCGAACGCCGAGCGCTTCTTCTGGTTCCATGTTGCCGACGGCGACGACGACGCCGGACCCGAGTCGGTCTGCTACGCCAAGGAAGGACCGATGATGGTGGCGACACGCTGGGGTGTGCAGATCTGCGCGGACGATGGCCCCACCCAGGTGATCTTGCCTTTACCCGACCGTAGCCGGGTGGTTGGGCTCTGCCTGGGCGGGCGCGACATGGATACGTTGTTCGCCTTTGCCGGTGCGAAGATCTGGAAGCGGAAGGTGAAGGTCCACGCGGTGGGGGCGTTTACGCCGTGGACGCAGGTGCATGGATCCAAGTTGTAATCGCGCTCGCAGCCCATAAATCTTGATGAGAGCTTGCTTCCAAGCTGATCGAGCAGGTGTTCACTAGGCCCTTACCGCTTCGGTCATGCCGTTCCATTCGGGCAGCAATTCCAGCGTGCGCACGGGGTTGGCGATAATCCAGTCGCGCAGCATGGCACGGAAAGCCCCGGGATTTACGACTCCTTTGGTGCTGAGCCAGTCAGCCATCCCCGCGAGCAGATCCTTCCCCGAGAACCAGAGCAAAACCTTCGCGACATCGGCGATGAAGGCATCGTCAAAGCGAGCGCCATAGTCCCCGAGCGATGCTTGGACGAAGCCCGCATCCGTCGCGGTGAGAATCGCGCGTCGATGGTGCTCGATGCAATCCGTAGCCCAAGTGTTGACCGCCGTGGCGTCGAGTGCGAAGGGTAGGTCGATTTCATTGAGCGGTTCCGGTCGTGTCCTCAATTCATAATGAGGAGGCAGAGTACGGCGCACGATGCCGATGGTCCATCGCGCGGCCTCGTAATTTCGGATCTTCGCCGCAGCCTTTCGAAGAGCGTCCTCAACGTCAGACACGGGCCACGTCGTCGCTTCGCTAACAAGTGCGGGATCGATGAGATAATTCTCGATCTCGTGCCGGCACCAGCGCCATCCCAAGGCAACGCTGCCATACATACTGTCGACTGTCGGCCTCGAAATGTCGGTGGGCGGGTCAAAATCGAAATCGCGATCCCGGAGATATCCCGCGGCCACGTTGTTCTCACGGCGATCCGTCCCGGCACGGGGCCTCAGGGTGTACTTGGATCCCCCCTGTTGCGGAACAGGACTCCCTTGAAGAATCGGAGTGAGAAGCTGAATTTCGAGCGCACCCTCGACGAAGAGCTTGGTCAGAGGCATCGCGCTCCCCTCTCCAAGCGAACTTCCTGCTCGTTGGGAATGGCTGCGGAAAGAAACTCCGAGTGTGTCGTGATCAAGAACTGGCAGTCTGGCCCAATCCTCGGCAAGGCCGTCAAGAGCCGTTGCTGTTCCGGCGGATGAAGGTGTAACTCGAGTTCATCGATCAAGACCACCGAGCGTTTGATGTCGAGACGAACGAACTCGTAAACCAACGGAAAAACCGCCTGTTCTCCGGACGACATCTCCGCGAGGTCGTAGACTCGGCCGTCACGGTCGATCAGGAAATAAAAGTCATTCGCTCGTGGTATGGTAACCCCTGCGCGGGGCATGATCCCGACGAAACGAGTGCCCGGGAATACGTTGTCGAAGCAAGTTTGAAGCGAAGGAATGAAATCCTTCCCCTGGCGTCCCGGCGTCGTGTGAAAGCCCCACCAACCGACGAGGTATTCGCGCAGTTGCTCGACCCCCGCTTGCCAGCCTTCACGCACCCGGCTCTCGCCAATGACATCGTCAGCCATGAGCGAGCCGAGATTGCGGTGTTGATCAAACCAGAAGATGTCGCCCAGCTTGGAAAAGTCGGACCTCAGCTCGGGTCGACTATCCTTCAACGCCTTGATGTAGTAGCGCCCGAGGAACTGGTTTACCGCCTCAAAGCCTTGCGGAGAGCTCACACGACCCTGCTCGAAGCGGAGCGTCACTTCCAGATGCTGCGAAGGCGGCACCAGGCGCATCGTCTGTCTGCGATCCGAGGGAAGAGACTCCTGCCACGCCACGAACAAATCATTGGTCAGGGCCACTTCTTCCGGCTCAAATGCGATCAGAAGCTCGACAAAGGTTGGACCAAGGCTCGATACGCGCTCGGGCAGGAAGCCGTGCCAGTTGAAAAATTCGGGTGCGCGGGTGCGCCGCGTTGCCAACGATAGTGTCAACGCAATGGCCTGCAAGACACTTGTCTTACCGCTGCCGTTGTCACCTAGCAGCGCGGTGAGCGAACGCAGCGCGTGCGGTGCCTCCTCGGTCGGAAACTCAATCCCTCGAACACCTTTAAAATTCCTAATGGCAACATGTCTTAATTTCATCGAGATTCCCTCAACCCCGCCTGTCGCTCGGCCGAGGAGTTCCAGGACGGATCGCAAGGCCACCGCTCCCCTAGTTTACGGTCTACTTGCCAATCCTCAAGAACAACCGAGATCTCCAACCTCGCAAAGGTGGGGATTGGACTCGTGCGGCAACCTTGAAAGGACGTGCGTCAACGTCGGCATCTCGCAAACGACTCCCGCTCGGGACAAGCCCGAGCGGGTGAACGTTATCGCACGCGATTCTCAGCCGAATCGCCCGGCAGCGCCACGCGAAACACCAACATCGGCGTCTTCCTGCGCGTGATCGCCGCCGCCACCTCGCAGCGCAGCCGAGCCGAGGCGCGTCCAAGCCGCTCGAGTACCACCAGAGGGTCGGTCCGCTCCGACGGCTGCGGTGCTACGGTGATCATGAGCCTCGACACGTCCGGGGCCGGGGCTACCGAAACGACCTGGAGACTGCGCAGCACGTCGTCCCCGCTCTGACCGGCGAGCACGTGGCTGAGCGTCTCGGCAACCTGGCCGCAAAGCTGATATGTCTTGCGGCTCGTTTTCTTACGCGACGAATCCCTCACAAGCTCTCGAGGATCCACCCCGTCCTCGGGATGGACCTCCGCGCAAAGGGAGCGCAGGAGCCTGGAGGAAGGCTTCTTTCGTGGCATCAATTCATTCTCGATCGGAAAACCGACCGGCGCACCGCGAGCGCCGATCCTGCTGGGAGGATGCACGGCTGCCCTGTAAGAGCCCAAACCGGGCGGGTCAATCCACGGTCGGACCCGCGTCCGAATCCGGACTCAGGGGCGCCAGAGGGTTGTTGAAGCGAGACATGGTCGGCCTCCTTCCGCGAGAGAGGAGCGCAGAACGTACCCTGCGTTCTTCAAAGCAGAGCGTTCCGGAACCCCAAAGGTTCGGCGCGAAGGCCAGATTTTTGCCCACGATGGCTCTCCTGCTCCTCAATACAGGGGTGACGGAGCCCCCACCACCTGATATATTGAGCTGTCCCTTAGGCTCCCGCACCTCGGGGCAAATTCAGAACCCCAGCCCGCAAGCGAGGTCGCGACGTTTGGATCCATGTTCGAAAACGACCACCCTCCCGTCTTGCGATACGGCAGCGCTGTCGCGGCCGTCGGCCTCGCCACGGGCCTACGAATCACGCTCGGGCCGATGCTGGGCGACCTTTTCCCGTTCGCGACGCTCTTCCTCGCCATCCTTGCCGTGGCCTGGTTCGCCGGACGCGGACCCGCCTTGCTGAGTACCGCACTCGGGGCCTTCGCGGTTTTTTTCTTTCTCTTGCCGCCGCAGAACATCGGCTCCGTCCCCTGGTTGCAAACGCAGGCGGGCGTGGCGCTTTATCTCTTGGTCGGCGTCGGCATCGCCCTGCTCGGCGGCGGGATGAGAAGCGCCAAGCGCCGCGCGGAACGGGAAACCGAAGAGGTGAACCGCGACCTCGGCCGCGAGCTCGACAAGTTCCGCAGCCTCTTTGACGTCATCCCCGTCGCCATTGCCATCGCCGACGACCCCGAGTGCCGGAACGTCTGGGGCAACGCGGCGATGTCCCGTCTCCACGGATTGCAGCCCGGGGCCAACATGTCGTTGACCGCCCCCGACGGTGTGCCGCCCGCTCTCAAGATCTACCAGGATGGCCGGGAGCTTGCCATCAACGAGTACCCGCTTCGAATCGCCGTCGCCACAGGACGAACCGTCCGTGACGTCGAACAAGAGATCGTCGTTCCCGACGGCCGGCGGCTGACCTTCCTCCAGTCCGCTGCACCCTTGCGCGACGAACAGGGCAGAATTCGGGGCGGGCTCCTGGCCGGGGTCGACATCACCAGCCTCCAGCAAACGCAGAAAGCCCTGCGAGAAGCCGAGCTCCGCTGGCGGACCCTCGCCGAGACGCTCCCGCAACTCGTCTGGACCGACCTGCCCAACGGTGAGTGCGACTGGCTCAGCAGCCAGTGGGGCAAATACACCGGGATCCCCGAGAATCAGTTGCTCGGCCTGCGCTGGCTTGACGCTGTGGTCCATCCTGACGACCGCGAACGCACCTTGTCGTGCTGGACCGCCGCGTGTCGCGACGAGGCCGACTACGACCTCGAATTCCGCATCAGGCGCTTCGATGGCGAATACCGCTGGTTCAAGACCCGAGGCGTGCCGATCCGCGACGAACGCGGGCGCATCGTGTACTGGTTCGGCACGTGCACCGACATCCAGGACCGCAAGCTCGCCGAGCAGGAACTGCGCGAGGCCGACCGCCGCAAGAACGAGTTCCTCGCCACCCTCGCCCACGAGCTCCGCAACCCTCTGGCACCCATCCGCACCGCCCTCCACCTCCTGGGCCACTCGGACGGCGACCCCGAGCAGCGCGAGGCCGAACGCGCCCTTGCCGAGCGCCAGGTCGTCCACCTCGCCCGCTTGATCGACGACCTCATGGACGTCGCCCGCATTAGCCGCGGCAAGTTCGAGCTCCGCAAGGAAGCCGTCGACCTCATCCGCGTGCTGAACCAGGCCGTCGAGACTGCCCGCCCGTTCATCCTGGAGCGCAAACACCACCTGACCGTCGCGCTCCCGGCCGAGCCCGTCTGGCTGGACGGAGACCCGACTCGCCTCGAGCAGATTTTCTGGAATCTGCTGAACAACGCCGCCAAGTACACGGAGCCCGGCGGTCGCATCACGCTCGCCCTGGAGCGGACGGAAAGCGCCGTCTCGGTACGAGTGCGGGACACGGGGATCGGGATCGCGCCGGAGATGGCATCCAAAGTCTTCGACATGTTCGCCCAGGCCGAGCACCGGCCAGCCCTTGCCCAGGGGGGACTGGGTATCGGCCTGAACCTGGTCAAGACCCTCGTCGCAATGCACGGCGGCAGTATTTCGCTGCACAGCGACGGCCCCGGCAAAGGGACCGAGTTCGTCGTGACGCTGCCGGTATCCGTCCGAGTCCCGAGCGCCGGACCATTCGAGGAACGACCGGCACCTTCGGCAACGATACCACCGCGCCGCCGCGTTCTTGTTGTGGACGACAACACCGATGCCGCTACGAGCCTGGCGCGTTTACTCAAGAGGCTCTGGGCGCAGGACGTCCAGGTCGCCCACAGCGGTCCCGACGCCCTGGCCCTCGCGGATTCGTTTCATCCCGAAGTGGTGCTGCTCGACATCGGTCTTCCCGGCATGACCGGATACGAAGTTGCCCAGTCGCTCCGCCGCCGGGAGCCGAACGGCCGAACATTGATCGTCGCTCTCACCGGCTGGGGCCAGGACGAAGACCGCCGGCGCTCCGCGGAGTCAGGCATCGACCTCCACCTGGTCAAGCCCGTCGATCCTGAGACCCTTCGCGAACTGCTGCTTGGCTCACTCCAACCGCAGGCCTAGCACCAACACCGTCCAACCTAGTATTATACAGTTGCCCATCGTGCACACCTCAAACCTCAACTATCGCGTCGGTTTCGCCGTCGGCGGGGCCACACTGGAACCCTCAGCGCGTGCGACCTCGCCAGGCATGAAACGGTTACACCCGCTGTTGCCCGACACGCGCAAGAGGAACGGTTGCAGCTCCTCATCAATGCAGAGTCCCATCGTCAAGTTTGCCACCACCGCATCCGGCTCGATCTGCCACCACTTACAATCTTTGCACTCACCCCAATCGTTCTTCGCCATCGTTCGCTCTCCTTCGGTCGAGGTCCTGCCATCCCCGAAGGTGGGGATGAGCAAATCACGCGCCCGAGTTTGCGTTGTCCACGCGCACAACCGATCGGGAAGTGCCGCACGGTGATCGCCATTCCGCTCGCTCGCGCGGGTTTGGCCCCAACGCGATACGGCTGAGCTCTTACACTAGGAGTCTGTCCCAATAGGGCGGGAAGCGAGAAATGGGGACTGGCTCCGGATGTCTTCGGACGGTGCCAGTCCCCATTTCTCGCTTCCCGCTCCGCCGGAAAACGGGGACAGGCACCTCGAAGACTCGGAGCCAGTCCCCGTTTTCCGGCTCCGCTCCACTTCCGGGACCTTAGTGCCTGGCCAGGTTCTTCCCCCTCTCGCCAGGTTCTTCCGCCATCATGTACGCGGACGCTGCGCCGAGATTTCCTCTCACCCCCTGCTCGGTCGAACGTAAAACGAGGATCGTGCAAGACAAGAGAGATAGGCATGTGATTCGGGTCGAACACAAGCTGGCTATCCTGGACTCTTCTCGCGCTTCGGGAACGCGATCTCACTCGGCACGTGGTCGAGCACTAGGCCGGCGTCTGTATCACCGTGCCTTCCTCCATCGCGAAAGCTTTCGTCCCACGGGTGTGCGGCGATCGCGTACCGACGCACTGCAACCGCTCTGCCCCGCTCGCGACGTACCGCGTAAAGCGACTTCCCATCGGGCGAGAAGGCGGGGGGGACCTCACAAATCTCGTCGTCCAGCTTCCGTGCGCGGGCGAGCCGAATGGTGGCTGTTCCCCGCGCGCCGTCGATCTCGAGCGGGGCGATACACAGCCCGTTGGCATGCCCCGAAGAAACAATGTGGAGGAACGCCACCAGGGCGCTGCCATCGGGTTGCATACTCAGCGCTGGGAGCGACGCACCCTGCTCTCGATCCGCGCGCCATGTGCCGTCGTCAGCGGGTTCTGCGTCCTGCACGCTGAGACCATCGCGGCTCAGCCGGAGCCACCACAACCGGGACGGTGCCCTGGCGATCGACGAAGAGTTGGGAAACTCCGAACGGATTGATGCCAGGATTCGACCGCGCAGCCCAGGGTGAGCGAGCCACACCAGGTACTCCACGAACGGGTGGCGCAGTATTTCGGGCGGCTTCAGCCAGCGGATCGGTCGCAGCCTGCTCGATGCGCACGAACCATCGGTCCCGGCCGTGTCGAACGAATACTGAACCAGCGCTCCTGCGCTGGTCGCGAAGAGAATGCGGGGATCCGGGCCTGGATACCAACACGGCGGATGAGCCGGTACGGGGACCTCCTCGATCCGGTCGAGAACGCGGCCACTCGGGTACGAGACCCGCCCCAACCCGCTGCCTGTCAGCACGCGAGACCCCTCTGAGCCCTCGAAACGAACCCACCAGCCCGCGACTTGCCGCTCGCCCGAGGCGTCGACCCACCCTGCAAAGGACGCTGTGTGGAATGTCTCTCCCCCGACCTTGAGCGCCGTCGCGTTCCCCGTCTCGGTGTCGAGAACCCAGCCCGATCCGTCGGGAAATCCGATCGGGAACTGGCTAAGGAACATCTGATGGGACTCGCTCCGCACCAGAACCTCCGGGGTCCTTGGGACCGACCGTCCCACCCCCACCGCTGAGGTGCACACAGCAAGTGCTACACAACTGAGAGCGCGTCTAAGCCCAAAAAACCCCATCGAGCGATCCCCAGGCAACCGAGGGCCCCAGTCCGTGTCGTCTTCAAACGAGCACAGCGGAATGAAGAGCCGAAAAATGCAATATCTTTCAAGCGTCTGAGCGCAAGTGGGATAGGCCACGAGTCGTGCCGTTTCCCCTCCGGCCTCATCGCCTGGTTGTCCTGAAGATGTACTGCATGAACAATGAGCCGGGTTCTCGGTTTCTCCAGCCGAATCGAACGGCTCTGTACTGGAATCACCCGCGCTTGGCAGTGCGATTTGATAAACCGTAAACCTATCGCTGCAGCCAACTTGAGAAATGTTCTCAAAAAAAGAGAACTCAGGCCGCAGATCGTGCAGTACATCCTTAGGACGACGAAGCGAGGAGGTGAGGAGTATGGTGGACAGGCGCAACGGAGCTTTGCTCCGACAGGTGAATCGCCTGTTCGGGCGGGGGACCATGACCGGTGCGGACGACGGCCGATTGCTGGCGTGCTTCGTCGAACACGGTGATGAATCCGCCTTCGAGGCGCTCGTCGCACGGTTTGGTCCGATGGTCCTCGGTGTTTGCGGTCGCATGCTCAGCGACCCGCATGACATCGAAGACGCGTTCCAGGCAACGTTCCTGATCTTGGCGAAGAAAGCCGGCGGCCTCGGCAATGGCGACCTCGTCGGCAACTGGCTTTACGGGGTTGCTTATCGCGTCGCGACGCGCACGCGGGTTAACGCCAGGCGCCGGCATGCACGCGAATCGGCGCTGGAGGATGTCGTGGCACCAACGACCGGCTGGGACCGCGACTGGCACGACGTAAAAGGAGTGCTCGACGAGGAGCTCAACCGGCTTCCCGAGAAATACCGCGCACCCCTGTGCCTCTGTTACCTGCAGGACCACTCGTACGAGGAGGCTGCGCGACGGCTGAAATGCCCTGTGGGCACCATTCGCAGCCGTCTGGCCAAGGCGCGCGAACTCATGCGCGGACGCCTCGCGCGCCGCGGTGTTGCACTGCCCAGCGCAGCGATCGCAGCGGTCCTCGGTCCAGGGCTGGCGGAGGCCGCGCCGTCGCCCGCCCTCGTCCAACAGACGGTCGCCGTCGCCCTGGGCATGCTGACCACGCGGGGGGCTCCGGCGGGGGTCGCCGCATTGGCCCGCGAAGTCTTATCCACGATGCTCTTCAAGAAGTTCGCGTGGACCGCGGGAGCCTTGCTGGTCGTCGGTACCGCGACGAGCGGCGCCCTCGTCGCCTTGCAGTTCCATCCCTTCGGGGACCCCGAAGACAAATCCCCAAAACACCACGTTAACCCGCTGCGCGCGGTCATCGCGAAAGTCGAGCCGAGCCCGCCGGCCGAACGACCGTCCATGCGTCTCAGCGCAAAGTCGGACGAACACACAAGCGCGGAGGATCGTCTGGCGAATCTGCTCAAACAACATCCCGCCAAACCGTCGACGGCCACGGATCGGCTTGGATTGTACCTGATGGACATTGAGCGCGGGGAAGCCACCCTGGTCGTCGATCAGCCCGACCCTGGATTTGCAACGTGTGGTTCTCCCTCCTGGTCGACCAACGGCGACCGGATTTTGTTCGACCTCTCGCGGAAGAATGACTGGAGCTCGACGCGCATCAAAACGCTCACAGCGAATGCCAACGGGCCGATGGTCCGGGAGCTGAGCACCGGCAACTGCGCCTCGTGGTCGCCCGATGGAAAACGTATTGCATTCCTCCGCAACTCGGGCGCTGTGTCCGCCAGCGAGACGGGGATCTGGATGATGAACGCCGATGGGTCGGAACTCCGACGCGTGAGCCGGGAGTACGGTCGGCTCAAATGGTCGCCTGATGGCCGTTACTTGTTGCTGGTGTCGTTTGGGGCACCGACGGAACCCGTAAAGCTCAGATTGCTCGACTTGCAAACCGAAGCCGTCCGTCCCCTTCCGATCGAGGATTTTAGTGTGTTTTCCGTGCCGAGCTGGGCCGGCGAGGGGACGATCGTTGCTGTTCTGGGGCAACTTGATGTCGCGCAAAAAATTGCACTCATTGATGTGAGTCAACCGGATCAGGGCCGCGTCAGCGAGGTGCTCTGGGACGGGAACGCAGATCCTGCGCTTTGGCCCGAGTATCCGCTCGTCCCCGAAGCAACCGGACGTTGCGTCTTCGTCGGCGTCAAGCACAACGAGAGAGCTCTCTACACGATCCGCAAGGGTCCGGATGAGCTTCCACAACCACTCGAGCCGGGCCACCACGATCACTTCATCACCGATCTCACGAGCGCACCCGAAGGCCGGTATCTCCTCTTTTGCAGCGACCGAAGGTGATCATAATGAATAAACATTCCTGGCGCCTCACAGTTCGTGCACCCCAACGAGCGGGATGGGTGGCCGGGGCAAAAGGGAGCGCAGCTCCACGTGCCCCGGTGGGCCGCGAGACGCTTCCGGGGCACGTCGGCCTTCCGGCCTCCTCTGCCCCGGCCACCCCAGGTCTCCCACATTCACGCACAATCTGTTGGGCGCCATGAGAAATAGGCCTCGGCCTCGGCCTTCAAGACGGCACTCGAGATGCGGCTCCGGAAGGCGTCGGATTGGAGAAGCGGGGCGTGCCGCTCGGTACGCTGCAGCTCGAGTTCGCCATCGAAAGGCTTCTCGCGCGGCGGTTTTGCGACGCGACCCCACCCTGGCTCCTGAAGGGCGGCATCGCCATGGACCTCCGGTTCCGGCCCGGACGACGAAGGACGTCGACCTCTCGATCCAGCTCGCTCCCGACGCGGTCGGACCGACGGTTCCCGAGCTCCGCGATCTGCTCCCGGCCGCGGCGGATCGGGACGCGGGAAACCACCTCATCGACCCCATCGGCGAGCCGAAGCGCGCGCTCACCAACGCCCCCCGCGGGGCCCGATACCCATGCGAGGCCGTGCTCGTCGGGAAGGTACGCGCGATTCCCTCTCGACGTCGGGATCGGCGACGCGTCGTTCGGCTCGCCGGACGAGCTGACCGGAGACAACCTGCTCGATTTCGCCGGCATCCCGCCGGTGCGGGGGCTCGCGATCCCGAAGCCCCAGCCGTTCGCCGAGACGATGCACGCCTACACGTTCCCCTGGTCGGGGCGGCTCAACACACGAACCAACGATCGGGTGGATCTCGTCGTCCTGACCGAGCGTGGCCAGCCCGATCTCGAGCAGGTTCGTTCCGCTCTCAAGGTGACCTTCGCGACGCGCGCCACTCACGCGGCCCGCGGCGCTCCCGCCGCCCCCCTCATCATGGGCGGCGGACTTTCCCACGATGGCCGACGAGGCAGCGATCTCGACGTCCGCATTACCGGGAAGCGTTCGCGATCGTCGAGCGGTATTGCGCCTCGGTCGGCGCCGAGTTGCCAGATACTGGCCACACATAGAATATGAGAGGTTTGTGCAGTCCGCCTCGACAAAGCAAAAGAGATGACATTGCTTTGCGCGGCTTACGCGAACTTCTTGGATTAGGTGCGCGGCCGGTATTTTGATTTTGTTTGCGATTCCAATCACGCCCAGTTATTCTGGGTTCAGACTTAAGTCGCGAGTCGCTTGTATAGAAAACATTCGCAATCTTTGTTGGGAAGGGGGACGGGAAGAACGGCGTTCGCCGGATCACTCTTGGACATCTTTCGAAGTTGTTATTGATTATTGAGAGATATAATAAATGCTTACTCCAGATAAACTCTTCAGTCGCTTGACACTTTTCAAGAAGTTGATCGGCTATGCCGAAGCTTATGAAGAGATTGTCGGTCCGCGCCCGAAAGCTTGGAACCAATACATCCACGAACCCGAGGTAACAAAAAAGTCTCGCGAATCAACATCGCGCCTCGTGCAAGGGCTCCGTATCCAACTCGATGCGCTAATCGTCGACAAGAAAACGCGGCGTCCTGGAAAGGGTCACTTCAGCGGCAAGCAATACACGGAATCTCAATGGATCTCGGCGTTCGGTGACTGGCCATTCGAGGAGATTGCCTAAGTTCGGGTTTCGCAGATTTGGCGGCAATGAGATTCAAAGATGGTTATGTAATATTTCTGAGATTTTTTGACCGTTTTGGGGCTCGGTTCTGAATTGATGTCGGCGATTCCCGGACCGACGTAACTCGTTAAACAACAA
>DAIDJG010000031.1 GCA_027451445.1 Singulisphaera sp. | reverse complement strand
GCCTTGGGAATCTCGGCCACCAGACGTAGCGACGCCGTCAGCTCTTCGAACTGCAACCAGGGCCGCAGGTAAGCGACGGCGTTGTAGGAGCCGGGCTTGCCCGGGATTTTCTTGACTTCGACCCTCGCCTCTCGCAGCGGGTACTTGGCCTTCGTTTCCTGTCCCGCGTTGGTGCTGGCGTTGACGTAGTCGCGAATCCACTTGTTGAGCCAAACCTCGCAGTCCTCGGCCTCCATGAACGAGCCGATCTTGTCGCGGGCCATGACCTTGAGGTAGTGCGCGAAGCGCGATGTGGCCATGATGTAAGGCAAACGCGCCGAGATCGCGGCGTTGTCGGTCGCGTCCGCGGTGTTGTACTTCTTCGGCTTCTGGGTCGTCTGGCCACCGAAGAACACCGCGTAGTCGGTGTTCTTGTAGTGGCAAAGGGGCAGGAACCCGAGCTTGCTCAGTTCGTTCTCCCGGCGATCGGTGATCCCGATTTCGGTGGGGCACTTCAGGTCGGGATCGCCGTCGTCACTCATGAAGATGTGCGCGGGCAGCCCTTCGACCTTGCCGCCCCCTTCGGCGCCGCGGATGGCCGTGCAGAAGCCGTACTTGGCGAAGGCATCGGTCATTTTGGTGCCGAGCACGTACGCGGCGTTCATCCAGGCGTAGTGTTCGTGCGGAACGGGCTTCGCCTTGCCGGTCTTCTCCAGCGGGACCTCCTCGAAGCCGAACTCGTCGATCGGTTTCGTATTGGCCCCGTAAGGGAGTCGCGACAGGACGCGAGGCAAGGCCAGGGTCACGAACCGTGAGTCCTCGGAGTCGCGATACGACTTCCAGGCCGTGTATTCGACCGACTCGAAGATTTTCTCGAGGTCGCGAATCTTCGGCAGCTCGGTCCACTCGTCGAAGGCGAACAGTTTGGGCGACGCCGCTGACACGAACGGACAGAACGAAGCGGCGGCGACGTTCGACATCTTGCTCAGCAGGTTGACGTCGTCGGGGTGATTCGTGAACTCGTAGTCGCCGATGAGCGCTCCGTAGGGTTCGCCGCCGGGGCTGCCGAATTCATTCTCATAGAGCTTTTTGAAGATCTGACTCTGGTCGAACTCGACGGCCTTGTCGACATCCTTGAAGAGCTCTTTCTTCGAGACGTTGAGCACCTTGAGCTTGAGCTGGGAGCTGGTCTCGGAGTTCATGACCAGGTAGTGCAGCCCGCGCCAGTGTCCTTCGAGCTCCTGGAACTTGGGATTATGCAGAATCGCCGCGAGCTGTTCGGACAGGGCGGCGTCGATATCGTCGATCGCCTTATTGATGGTCGCGCTGATGTTCTTGTTGAAGGTGACGGTCCCTTTGAGGGCCTCTTCGGTCAAGGTCCTCATCAGGTCTTCAGCGCGCGAACGCTCCGTCTGTTTCGTCGCCTTGATGATGTCGTCCAGGGAGACTTCCTGGGCTTCGGCCGCTGCGCCAGCCGCTGCTGGGGCTTGTTCGCCGGTGCTCATGATGGATCTGCTCCTCCCGCTGCGGCGCCGGTGCCGAGCTCCGTGTTAAGTTTCTTGAGTTGTTCGGTATTCTGAAGCACTTGCTCGAGGATTCGCTCCAGATCTTCCGAACGGTCGACTTTCGTCAGCAGGTCGCGCAGTTTGTTACGGGTCTCCAGCAGCGACTTCAAGGCCGGCACCTGCTCGACCACTCGGCCGGGGTCGAAGTCTTCGATCGACTTCATCTCCAACTGGACGGGGAACTCGGTACCGTCCTTCTTGAGGGTGTTCTCCACGCGGAAGCTCACCCCCGGAGTCATTTTCTCCATGATCTCGTTGAAGTTATCGCGATCGATCTGAATGAACTTGCGATCCTTGAGCGGCTTCAGCTCCACGGGTTTGCCGTCCTTGCTCGGTTGACCCGAAAAGTCGCCGAGCACTCCGACCACGAACGGCAGCTCCTTCTTCACCATCGCCCCGCCGATCTCCACATCGTACCTGATGTGCACGCGGGGGGGACGTACACGTCCTAGCCTATCGTGAATCGATGACATTGGGATTCAGCTCCCTTCCCAGGTGCGACCTGGAGAAACGGTCGTGCGAGACTGCCGGTTCCCAGAACCGGTATGGAGAACGAGGTTATTTCTTGGGTGCTTCCTTGGGCGGCGGCTCTGGTCCCCGGATGCCCACCATCTTGAAGAAACCCTTACGCGCGGCATCGTCGGGAAGCAACTCGGCCAGGAGGTCGGGCAACGGCATTCGACCCCAGCCTACGATCTGTTCGAGGGAATAGGAAACCACGGAATGCGGCTCGGCCGCGCGAAAATATTCGGCCACCTTGAGGAGCGTTCTGAAGGCTTCTTCGCGGCTCCGAATTGCTCCGGCGGCGTCGACCGTCACACCGTTCGATGCGGCGGGTTCCGCTCCGGGCGCCGGCGCCGTAGCGCGTGCAGCAGCTGGCTCGCTTTTGACCGCGGGGCTCGGCAGCTTGCCCCGCGCGATTTCGTTGACGGTATCGAGCATCTTCTCGAGCGCGGCGCGAATGGCCGACGAAGGCACCGAGTAATTGCCGCAGCGCTCCGCGAGCGCTTTGCCGAGCGCCGCGTATTCTTTCTGGCATTGCTGAAGGTCGGCGACGAGCTTGACGTAGAACTGCGGCGGCGTCTCCGCCACGGCCTTCTGAAACGCCTGAAGCGTCAGTGCTCCCTCCTTGGTTCGCTTTTCCTTGACCTTGGGGTCGCTGATCTTCTCAAAGGCGACCGCCTCCTGGTAGTGAACCAGAGTCAGGCGTTCCATGCTCTGAGGGTCGGTGAGATCGACCCGGCTCATCGGCAGGATGAGCGTACCCTCCGCCTCATCGCCGTTCAACCCGACCAGGGGAGCGACCCGCGTGGCGACCCCATCTTCATCGGGCGTGGGGTAAAGGTTGTCCCAGAATCGCTCCACCAACTCGCGCGCGAGTTGAAACCCGTGGTGCAGACCGTCAAATCCATGGAGTCGGAGCAGGGCTTCGATCACATATGCCGTGACCTCGAGATCCTTCGACTGCTCGCGCAGGACCTTCACACCCGCGTTCAGGACCGGCCGCCACTCCGGCAGCTTCACCTCTTCGCCTTCTGCGGGCGGAGTCAAAAGCTGGCGTTCGGCAACGCGTGCGGCGTTGCGCGCCTGCTTGACGGCCTGGTAAGACGAGTTCGGCGAAGGGTCCAACCGCAGATCTTCGCCCGTCGGCTTCGCCCCGGGGATCGGCTCAATCAGTTTCGGGATATCGAGAATGTCGGGCGAAGACATCACCACTCCGAGGATCTGCCGCATCCACGCGACCTTCGCAGGCGAACGCGCACCATGAATAGTTCAGTGGATGATATACTTTAACCAGGATACTGTCCCGCACCACCACTCTACAAGGATAATGTCCAAAATCGGCCGTCGCCAGACAGCGGCAGCCCTGATTTCCTCGCGGACGAAAGAACTTTCCGTAGTCCTCGGTGCACGGTTTCGATTGAAACTCGTTTTCGTCCCTGACCGCGCCAATGGAACCGCGTCTGCGCGGCGGTTTCACCGAGTTGAAGACGTGACGCGTGAGAGAATCGCTCCAGACCGGTCTTTGGTCCAGGCATCACCTTACGTCACATTCGCGCGACTTGTGACGCTCGGCTCGATCCACCGGCAAACCCTCGCCATCCGAGTCATTTGAGCCAACGCGGTGATGCAAGCACGCTTGTGTCGAGCGCTCGCTACGCTGAAGGGTTCATGGCTGGACCCGCGACACGAATTGGTTGCTTCGCCGTAGGTGATGATTGGAGAGCGGACGAAGTGGGCACAGAACCCTTGCCGGGGCGTCGCCACTGCGGGAGTTCGCGTCTCGAGCACGGCCGTCCAAACCCTTGCCCGTGCTCTTCGGCCGCGGTATATACAACCTCGGCTTATGAGACGCCCCGCGGATCCGCGCTTCGAATCCGCATGGATCAGGTCTTCAGAGAACCCATTTGGGCGACGCCAATCCTAGAACCGAAAGTGGCATAGCATCTAAAGGCGACTATGTCTTCTTATACTCAAGCCAAACGATCCCTTTCACTGACGACCCCTCTGGGCGCTGACGTTCTGCTGCTCAACGCGTTCACGGGGCGGGAGTCATTGTCCCGCCTCTACAGCTTTCAGCTCGAGATGGCCTCCGAGAAGGACGTCATCGATCCGAACGCGATCGTCGGCATGCCCGTCGGTTGGAGCGTCGCCCATATCGACCAGGAACCGCGCTATTTTCACGGCATCGTCAATCGCTTTGTTGCGGGCGGGCGGAGCCTGCAGAACCTTCGGCTCTACCGGGCGGAGGTTGTCCCCTGGTTCTGGTTCCTGACTCGCTCGGCCGACTGCCGGATTTATCAAGGCAAGAAAACGCCCGACATCATCGAGGATGTTTTCAACCGCCTGGGCTTCTCGGGCCCGACGTACTTCGAATCGAAGCTCAAGGGCTCGTACAACGCCTGGGAATACTGCGTCCAGTACCGGGAAACCGCGTTCAACTTCGTATCCCGCCTCATGGAGCACGAAGGGATCTTCTATTACTTCCGGCACGAGAAAGATAAGCACGTGCTCGTCCTCGCTGACGCCAGTAGTGCGTATACCACCTGCGGCGAGAGCAAGGTTGAGTACTCGCCAGGCGAGGGGGCGGGACCGAACAGCGTCAACGTCTGGGAGCACCAATACGAATATCGATCCGGCCTCTGGTCGCGCACTGACTATAACTTCGAGACACCCAGCACGAGCCTCATGACCTCGAACCCCACAAAGCTTACGCTCAAAGGGATGAGCAAGTTCGAGCTCTACGACTACCCGGGCGAGTATCAGGTCAAAGGGGCGGGGGACGCGATCACCAAGATCCGGATGGAGGAAGAAGAGGCGCCCTACAACGTGGTGAGCGGAGCCAGCGAGTGCTGCACCTTCACGCCCGGCGGTAAGTTCTCGCTTGTTGAGCACGAGGTCGCCGCGGAGAAGGGTGGCTACGTGGTGACCGCGATTCAGCACCACGCGAGCGACACGAGTTACGGCAGCAGCACCGACGAGGCTGAGTATTCCAACACGTTCACGTGCATCCCGGACTCGGTCGCCTATCGCCCGCCTCGCGTCACGCCCAAGCCGTTTGTCCAGGGACCTCAGACCGCAGTCGTGACGGGACCGTCGGGAGAGGAGATCTACGTCGACAAATACGCCCGGGTGAAGGTCCAATTCTTCTGGGACCGGGTAGGGAAGAAGAACGAGAGCAGCTCGTGCTGGATTCGGGTGGCCGAGAACTGGGCCGGCAAGAACTGGGGTCTGGTCTCACATCCCCGGATTGGTCAGGAAGTGGTTGTCGACTTCCTCGAAGGAGACCCCGACCGCCCGTTGATCACCGGCCGCGTGTACAACGCGGAGCAAATGCCTCCCTACGACTTGCCGGCCAACGCCACGCAAAGCGGCATCAAGTCTAGGAGCAGCAAGGGGGGCAGTCCGGCGAACTTCAACGAAATCCGCTTCGAGGACAAGAAGGGCTCGGAGCAGGTCTTCATCCACGCCGAAAAAGATCAGACGATCGAAGTTGAACATGACGAGTCGCACTGGGTCGGCCACGATCGAACGAAGAACATCGACCACGACGAGACGACCCACGTCAAGCACGATCGCACGGAGACGGTGGACAACAACGAGACCATTACGATCCACGGCAACCGGACCGAGACCGTCGATAAGGATGAGAAGATCACGATCAACGGCAATCGTACGGAGACCGTCCAGAAGAACGAAAACATCACCATCAATGGTGGCCGGACGGAGACGGTCGCCAAGGACGAGAATATCACGATCAACGGTGGACGTACCGAGACGGTCGCCAAGGATGAGAATATCACGATCAATGGCGGACGCACGGAGACGGTCGCCAAGGATGAGAATATCACGATCAACGGTGGACGCACCGAGAGCGTGGCGAAGGATGAAGGCGTGACGATCAGCGGCGGCCGCTCGGTGAACATCACCAACGCGGATTCGCTCACGGTCGGCAAGACGCTGTCGATCACGGCCACTGACTCGATCACGCTGACGACGGGTCAAGCCAGCATAACGATGCAGAAGGACGGCACGATTACGATCCAAGGGAAGGACATCACGATCCAGGGATCGGGCGAGATCGTGGGCAAGGCGGACAAGAACATGACGTTGAAGGGCCAGAAGATCCTTCAAAATTAGCGGAGAGGTCCCAGAACGCGATGAGCGCTCCCTTGCGTGGAATGACATCGGTCCCACCTCCGACGGACCTTAGCGAGCACGAGCTTTCGGTGGCTGACCTTCCGGTCTCCTCAGACCCCGAGCGCCTGCGCACGGACGAGGTTCTGGTGACTGAGTTGAAAGTCGCGCCGAAGAAGCGTAGTTCCCGCCGCGCACCCAGCGCAACTCAGCGCCCTGCGCCAGGGGAGGTGGTCATCGGCAAGTTCGTGGGCTTGACCGAAGCGGGTGTCCCGCTGGTCGATCATCCCTTGAATACGTCGGGCTCTCCCTTGGCCTCGCGGACCACCGTTCCTCTCGGCCCCGACCGTCTCGGCCACGATGTGGTGCTGGGGTTTGAGGGAGGCGATGCTCGCTTGCCGATCGTTCTGGGCATCGTCTGGCAACCCACGGAACCGGAACGGCCCGCTGCGCTTCCTGAAGCCAAGGTCGATGACGAACAGCTCGTGTTTTCAGCCGAGAAGGAGATCGTGCTGCGCTGTGGCGAAGCGAGCATCACGCTTACGCGGGCCGGCAAGGTTTTGATCCGAGGCACGTATCTCCTGAGCCGTTCTTCCGGAGTCAATCGCATCAAGGGCGGTTCGGTTCAGATCAACTGAGGCCGTCGGATGCAGATTCACAGCAATACAACGGGAATGGAGGCGGGTCTGACCGTCGCCGCGGACAAGGACGGACGCGACCACTGCGTCGTCGTGGTGAAGGGAACGTTCTCGATCGGGCAGGGCGGCGAGCCGACCCCTGCGGAAAAACAGGAACCATTGGTTCCGACCGACGTCCACTACGGCGACCCTGCCTCCTCGAGCTTGAAATACGAATGCGAATTCGCCGCGTTCAAGCCCCGTACGGATATAATCGTCAACGGCCTGGCGTTCGCGCCGCAGGGCAAACCTATCAAGGCGATTCGGGTTGCGCTCGAGATCGATTCGGCGCGAAAGGAAATTCAAGTCGTCGGTGACCGCCGTTGGGAGAGGGGTCGCCTCGGCTTTGCTCCCTCGGAACCGGTCCCCTTCGTGACCATGCCGTTAATTTACGAGCGCGCTTTCGGAGGCTCGGACCAGACCGACGCCAACCCCAAGCGGCACGGCTGGGAATTGCGAAACATGGTGGGGGTTGGTTATCACAAGAATCCCGACCCGGCAACCATCGAAGGGCAACCGTTACCGAACCTGGAACACCCGCGACAGCCGATGCGCGGTTGGTCAGACACGATCGCACCCATCGGGTTCGGCGCTACGGCGAGAAACTGGCAGCCGCGGCTCACGTATGCCGGGACCTACGATGAACGCTGGCGTGAAGAGCGGTTCCCCTTTCTGCCGCACGATTTCGACGAGCAATACTTTCTCAGCGCACCCGCCGACCAGCAGATGCCGTTCCTGCAAGGGGACGAAGTCGTGCGTTGCACGAACATGAGCGCCGAAGGAACGTTTGAATGTCGCGTGCCGCGCATGGAGGTTCCGATCGTTTTCCGTTTTCGTGATCGCGACGTTCCCGCGACACCGAAGCTGGATACTCTGATTGTTGAGCCCGACCAGAATCGCGTGATGGTGGTCTGGCGTACAAGCGCCGTTTTGGGTCGGAAGCTGAATGCGTTGCGCGAAGTGCTCATCGGCGATCAGTCCAAACCCGTCGCCGTCGGATCGCCGGGCGGGAAACGGCGCTTTCGATCGCTCGAAGAGCTGGCCGTCTGGAATCGGGAACACGGCGGACCTTTTCCTCGTAAACCTGGGAAGTGAGCCGACCGTATGTTCGTCGTCGCGAGCGGGCTTGTCTGTGCGGTCGGGCTCGACGCCCCATCGGCGTGCGCCGCGTTACGGGCAAACATCAGCGGGTTTACTGACCTGTCCTACCTCGACAACCAGGGCGAGCCAATTGTCGGGGGAATCGTTCCGGATCTGGGCTCGAATCTGAAGCGCGAGGACCGAGTGCTTCGGCTGCTGGAGCTTGCACTCCGCGATCTCCTCGGCCGAGCGACGATCGCCGCGACCGCGCAGGTGCCGCTGCTGATTGGGCTGGCCGAGCCTGATCGGCCCGGTGGGGCGGGCGTACTCGCGGACCGCGTGGTTGGGCTGATTCAGGATCGGCTTGGCCTTCGGTTTCACACGGCGAGTCGAGTGTTCGCGACCGGACACACGGCTGGGGTCGAAGGGCTGCGGGCGGCACGGGAGTTGTTGCAGTCGGGGAGGGTGAAGGCTTGTGTGGCGTGCGCCGCGGACTCGTTCGTGAACGCGCCTTCGCTGCTGTGGCTGGACCGGCACGACCGGCTGAAGACGACGGAGAATTCAGACGGGGTGATCCCCGGCGAAGCCGGGGCAGCCGTGCTGATAACGGCGGCCGCGACTGAGGGGCAGCCGGTCCAGGTGCGGGGACTGGGGTTTGCCGAGGAGAAAGCCTCCGTGAAGACCGAGGAACCGCTCCTTGGCCTCGGGATGGCGAAGGCGGCGCGACAGTCGCTGGAGGAGGCTGGATTCGGGATGCACGAGGTCGCGTTTCGGGTGTCGGACGTGGCCGGCGAGCAGTACGCGTTCAAGGAGTTGTCGCTCGTGCAATCCCGTGTGATGCTTCAGCGGCGGGAGGAACAACCAATCTGGCACCCGGCCCAGTCGATCGGCGACTCCGGTGCGGCGGCCGCTTTGGTGGGGCTGGTGGTGGCGCGGGAGGCGATCGCGAAGGGGTATGCGCCCGGGCCCCGAGTGATGCTGTTCGCTGGATCGGCTGCAGGATCGCGGGCGGTCGCGGTCGTCGATGGAGGTGAGCGATGAGTACCGTGTTCGCCAACAGCAACGCCATCGCCTGCAAGGCGGGCGACAGTAAGGTGATCGCGGCATTCCCGGATGTTTGCCTGAGCCCTCCGTCCCCGCCAGCCGGCCCGGTGCCGATACCGTACCCGAACACGTCCTTCTCCAAGGACATGCAGAACGGCAGCAAGACAGTCATGATCGGCGGACAGGAGGTGATGCTCAAGGACCAATCGTTCTATGCAACCTCTCCGCTCGGTGACGAGGCGGCCACTAACGGGCTTGGGGCGAGTGTGGTTACTCATGTAATCACCGGTAAGACTTACTTTGCCGCCTGGTCGATGGACGTGCAGTTTGAGGGGGCGAACGTCGATCGAAACCTCGACCTGACTGGCTCGAACTGCGCCAGCGGTCCCCCGAGCACACCGCCAATGCCGGACCAAGACGATTTGGCGGTCGACGACGGCCCGAAGAACAAGGGAACGAAGTGCACGTGTTGCGGAGGCGAGGCCCACACCAAGGCCCAGCAGTACGGCCAGGAACCGCTCTCTGAAGCCGAGTTCTACGGAACGGCGGACGGTAGCCTGAATCCCTCCGACGCGTCTTTTTTGCGGAAGCTCAAGACCGATCCGAAGTGTAAACACCTCCTTCCTGGGGATGACAAAAAGTGCAACAAATACTACCCTGCGACAAAGAGAGAGAAGGATGCGATCGAAACGTCTTGGGACGGCTACCGCTCAGAGTACAAGGCGAAGATGGGACTACCCGCGGGCTCGCCTCCCGATGGATCCGGGGCTGTGGCACACCGAGTCCCGAAGGCGGCTGGCGGGTGCCCGACTGGAGACGGTAACCTGGCCCCGACGGGGGCCGATTGCAAGGACAAGGAAACCCGATTGAGCGCGATCCAAGATCGCCGCGCGAACTACTTTAGAAACGCTTGATTGCGATCGGGGATCGCGGCAGACGCGTTCCGGAATCCCGAATAGGCTGCGAGACTGCCATGCCTGCGGATCCCATCCCGTTCTTCCTGCACGGCACCTTCAGTGACACTGGACTTGGATATGCTTATGCCGGCAACGAGTCTTCGCCCGATACCCGCGGTGTCGCGGAGCACTGGCGACTCCTCGTGGCCGCACTCGAGCAGGCCAAGGTGGGTGAGCGCCGGCGACTGCCAGATCTGCTCGGTTTGATCAATTATCAAGTCTCACCCATGTTCGTCCGGGGCTGTTTGGATCTGGTCGGTGATGCTGGTGACAAACTGGCTCTGACCGCCCTTGCGTCGTACATACTCGACACACCCGACGACGAGTTCCGAGCGGACGCCTGTCGGGCGGCGATGTTCGCCGGGGTCTTGTGGTTGGTTCCGTACATGGCCGCGGCATGGGTGCGCTGTGCCGACCGACGATCCCGCGACCTGATTTGCAGTTTCATCTCGGCAGTGCTCGAACCAGAGCCCGACCGATTCATTCCCGACGACCTCGACATCCCGGCCGAGACTTATCGGCAGGCGGTCGACGAGCGGGTGGCAGAACTCGCCGCGACGTGCGGCGGCGATACAACGCCGGTGTGGGCCGGCCAACGATTTGGGGTGGTCGCATTGGCTTCCAATATGCTCGCTCGGGTCAAGGACACCACGAACGAGGATTTCTATCTCGAGCATGCACGGTTCCTTCGCCTGCGGCACAAGTTCCAGGCGGCAACCGGCATCGACTGCCGTGAATTCTTTCGCGATCGTGAGCTCCAACCACTCGCCGCTGCCAACGTGCTCGAAGAGTTCCTCGAGAGCCCTCAAGTCGCGGAGTACGAGGATGGCGCACGCTATTTTTTCGGACGGCGCATTCGGGACTGAACCGGATCCCTGATTGGATCGTGATATTCTCCGTGAACAAGCCGATCGTCGAAATCGTTGAACAGCACGCCGAGGAGGCCGCGTTTCTCTGGCTTCTACGCGCTGTCGCGACTTCATCGCCGCATTACTTGCTTGCCGACCTCGCGCGGCTCGATAATCGGGTCGAAGCCCACCTCGACGGTCTTCGGGTTGCCGGTGATGCGGGCTGGGACGTCCTTAGAGACCAAGCGAAGAAAGGCCAGCCCGGCGAGGTATTCGCCGCCGCAGTCGTTGCGTTCGAGAGCGATTCTGCCGATCGAGTCACGGAGATACTCCAGGCCGGCACCGCCAAGCCGGAAGGCGCGCGAGGCCTCATCGCGGCTCTGAACTGGCTATCGATTGAACGCGCCGCATTGCCCATAAAATCACTGCTAGCTGCTGACGACTCGAACTATCGGCGAGTTGGAATCGCAGCGTCAGCACTCCATCGCAAGAATCCCGGACCTGCGCTGTTGGAGGCATTCGCCTCGGAAGATCCACTCCTCGCAACCCGTGCCCTGCGTGCGACCGGGGAGCTCGGATTGGTTGATCATCACCTCACCGTTCGTGCCAACATCAAGTCCAAGGAACTCCCGCGCCGTTTCTGGGCCGCCTGGTCGATCGTTTTGCTGACCGGTCACCGCGACGCGATCGTCGCCCTCCAGGCGATCGCAGAGGCGGCTGGCCCCTTCGCCGAGCGCGCCGCGGCGACGGTCATGCGGAAACTGCCGCTTCCGGACGCACGGGCCTGGCACAGAACCATGGTCCAGGATCCGAAACGGCAGCGCGCCACAATTGCTGCCACAGGTGCACTCGGTGACCCGGGAGCCATCCCCTGGCTGATTGAACAGATGAAGTCCCCACCACTGGCTCGGATCGCCGGCGAGGCGTTTAGCCTGATCACAGGCGCCCATATTGCTTACGACAAGCTCGCAGGCGAGAAGCCCGAGGGCTTCGAGTCTGGCCCTACTGAGGATCCGGAGGACGAGAACGTTGCCATGGATCCCGACGATAACCTCTCCTGGCCCGACCCCGAGCTCGTCCGCAAATGGTGGAGCACGCACCGCGATCGTTTCGCGAAGGATACACGCCACCTGCTCGGCACGCCGATCACGGCGGAGTCGCTTCAGAAAGCCCTTCGCAAAGGCTACCAAAGGCAACGACACGCCGCGGCGCTCGAGCTCGCGCTGCTCCAACCGGGCAAGCCCTTGTTCGAGGTCCGTGCCCCGGCCTCTCGCCAGCTCGCTCTCTTGAAGTAGGCGAGGTGCGCACCGCGTCGAATGATCAGCGCCATCCCAATTCGTCGCCCCGCGCACACCAAACTCCGAGCGGCTCCAGGTGAGCCAGGAGCTCGTCGAGCGCCAAGAGCCCGATGCAGGGGAGGGCACCTGCACGAGGAGGGCCGGCCTCCAGGAGTTTCCGCGCCAGGACGACCGCCGCCGAGCTCGGCGTGGCCGGGCCGTCGTAGTCGGTCACGATCGCGATGCGCCGCTCGATCGTCTTCCCCGAGTGAGCTCGTCCCCGCACCCAGATCGCGAGCGAGCCGTTCGTCGTGCCGAACGGGAACAGCATCAGCGACGCCTTGAGAAAGAACCCTGCGCGGCTCATCAAATCGAGCCCGAACCAACGACAGGGCAGCGCGCAGAGCGAGAGCAAATAGTTTAGCAGGTCAAGTTCCAGCCCTGCAGAGAAACGGACGGTGTCCGCCTTGAAGAGCGCGGGGAAGAGCTCCAACTCCGGCACCTCGCAGTTATGCACCCTGCGCCGCCCGACCGGCGGCGGGAACTCCAGCCGCTGCACATCACCCCAGCCCGGCCGTTCCTCCCACCGGCCGTTGCGCCAGACGCGAATCGTTCGCCCGAGGTAGCTCAGCACGGCGCCGATCGTCGACGCCCCGCGCGGGTTCTGGTTCCCTGGGCTGAGCGCGGTGTGAATCGTGTCGATCTTCGCGAAAGCCGGGGTCAGCTCCTGGATCAGCGCCGAGGTGATGGCGGGCGTCGAGCTGACACCGGATGTGACGAGCAGCCCACGCTGCCGCGCGCGTTCATCGAGAACGCCAATGCCCGCGACAAAATCGCGCGCATCCGCCAGGTCAGCGTAATGCGCACCTTGCTCCAGGCAAAGCTCAGCGACGCGGTAATCCGTACGTTGGAACGGACCGGCCGCATGGATGACAAGGAACGAATCGGCGATGGCCGCGCGGAGCGATTCCCGATCCTCCAGGGTGCACTCCTGGAATTCCGCCCCGATCCGCTGCGCGAAGGTCCGGCCGACCTTCCGGTTTCGCCCTACCACGCGGACCCGGCAACGCGGGTCGTGCGCCAGCGCCTCGGCGACGCGTCCGCCAAAGATCCCGTAACCGCCCAGCACAGTCACGATACGCACCGGCGTCGTCATACGGGCGCCATGGCTCCTTCGTACCGCACGATTTCCCCCAGGAACGGGGCGTTGATCTGAACGTACAGGTCCCAGCCCTTGTCACGGCCATCGACGTGGCTCACGACACAGGGAGCCAGCCATTGCGGCAATGGAAACGCGTAGAACCAGGCCCGCCGGAATTCATAATGCAAACGCGAACCTTCCAAGCGTAACGCGCATGAGAACGAAAAAGGCCCCGAGCGCTCCAGCAAGAGGTTGTGCCAATCCCACTGAACCGTTTCAATCGGTCGGCCTTGAAAACGCCTCGTCCAACGTTCGCGGTTTCCCTCGACGGAGACTCTGAGCTCGGTCGGCACAGCGTCTCCCGATGCAGGCAATCCCAGCAGGCTGGCCAGCGCACTCCGCAGCCTTCCTTGGGCTCGCACGACGCGCAGCACACCCGTAGCGCGACTCCCCTCTGGTGCGGCGTGAAAGCGCCGAAGCGCCTCGGGCAGCGAGTCAAATTGGTCGCCGAGCAGGCGGCTGTAGAGGAGTCGAGAGACGCTCATGGATCTCGCAAGAGCTGACGCGGAGCCAGGCCCAAACTTTTTGCGGGGACGAAGACGTCGGGAGGGCGAGGCTCCGTCCGAGCCAGCCCTGTTCCTATGACGAGTCTTCGAGTCATTGGAACATCGCGTGTGGTAACCCGGTGTCTGCTCGCGGTGATCCCACGACTCGAAGACTCGCCGCGGGATCAAAGCTGGATCGGACGGAGCCTCGCCCTCCCAAATCCACGAATGACTCTCCGGTAACTTGTAGAAGTTGTTCCCACCCAAGCCCCAGGACCGGCCGCGTTACGAGACGTTGGCGGTGAGACGGAGCATCGTCTCCTGGAGTCGCCCGGAGTCGATCGGCTTGGTCAGGTGGGCTGCGAAGCCGGCGTCGCGACTCTGCCGGACGTCGTCCTCGGACCCGTAACCGCTCATGGCAATACCGGGAATGCCGCGAACGGCCAACTCACGCATCAGCTCGAGGCCTGTCCCGTCCGGCAGCTCAATGTCGCTGATCAACAGGTCGAAATCGCTCGAGGCCGCCTGTCGCCGGGCCGAGGAGAGGTCGGATGCGGTACGCACGGCGTACCCGCGCTGGCGCATCACCAGGTAAAGGTACCGGAGCGTGTCCTCATTATCTTCCACAAGAAGGACTTTGACGGGACGCGGCTGGTCCGACGCGACGACGCTCGGGACAGCGGCCGGCTTCGGAGACGGCGCGGGGGTCGTCGCCAGCTCGAGCAGGAACGTTGTCCCCAGGTCTCGACCGGGACAATTCACGGTCAAGCGGCCGCCCTGCGCCTCGGCCAGGTTGCGGCAGATGGCGAGCCCGAGACCCAGGCCTCCCTGCCGATTGCCGTGTCCCGCCGGACCGCGTTCGAACGCTTCGAAAATTCGCGGCAGCACGTCCGGATCGATGCCGGGACCGTTGTCCGAAAACTCGGCGATCAGCGTCATCCGTTCGCGATCGCCGACCTGTGTCATGCTGTTGCGAGTACGGACCGTCAGCAAGGCGCCGGGCTGCGTAAACTTGGCGGCGTTGTGGACCAGGTTCCAGGCGATCTGTATGACCCGCGCGTGGTCCGCAATCGCGTAATGTTCCTCGGCTTCCAGCTCCAAGGAGACCTGCAACCCGCTGACGAGAATCTCGTCGCGACAAACGGCCACGGCCTGACGAATCGCATCATTAACATCGATCGGCTCGAGATTGAGCCGGAGCTGGCCGTGTTCGATCCGAGAAAGGTCGAGCAGGTCTTCGATGAGCCTTGCCTCGAGCGTGATGTTCCGTCGGATCATCTCGAGCTCGGCGCGCAGCTCATGGTCAGTGAGATGTCCGAGCGGGGCGGAAACGGCCGCTAGCACGGGGGTTAACGGCGTGCGCAGCTCGTGGCTGAGAATGGCAAGGAACCGATCCTTGGCTCGGTTCGCCGACTCTGCCGCTTCTTTTGCAGCCTGTAGTTCTCTTTCGTCCGTTTTTCGGTCGGTGATGTCGAGCACGACGGCGCCGGTGCCGATGATCGAACCATCCGCGTCGCGGACGGCATAGTGACGGATGAGCCAATCGTGGCTCACGCCGGGGTCGGCGTTCGTTTCACCGTGGAGCTCCAGGTCCCTGGCCGTCTCGCCCGTCTGCAACACCCGTTGCAGCATCGGCCGGAGCTTGCCGTACAGGGGTGCCGGCAAGAGGTCCTCCATCGTTTTACCGATGTGATCTTCAGGAGCCACACCGTTGATGTCGGCCAGAGCGCGGTTGATCCTCAAATAGCGCAGGTCGCGATCGAGGAATGCGAGACCGACGGGTGCATTGTCAAAGAGGGTGTCGATCAGGCGCAGGGCCTCGTGCTTCGACCGCAGGGCGGCCTGGGCGTCACGATAGAGCCGGGCGTTGTCGACCGCCAACGCGGCGAAAGCGGTAAGTTCCTCGGCGATTTCCAGATCCGACGGTCCGAACCGCCGGCCGGACTCAGCCGTCAGCAAGGTCATCGTGCCTAGCGCCCGCCCTCGCGCCAGTAACGGCACACACATGACCGATCGGAATTGCAGCTCGTGCAGGAATGCCAGGTGAACGTCGTCCTGGGCGTAGGCTGCCAGTTGGGCTTCGGCGACCTCGTGGAGCAACAGGGACCGCCCCGATCGGAAGACGGCAGCGGGGCCGCACGTCGCGTTCATGTTGGTTGGGTAGCGCTCGCTGAAATCCCAGGCTTGAGCCACGCGTGCGGGGTCGGTGTGCGCGATCGAGAACCGGCGGAGCACGCCTCCCTCGTCGGCCATGTCGATGATGCACCAATCCGCCAGGTGCGGGACCACCAAACGCGCGACGCTGTCAAGCGTTTTTTCGAAGTCGAGCGACGATGCCAACGTCCGCCCCGCCTCCGCCAGGAACGTCTGAGTCAGTTCGGCCCGTTTGCGGTCGTCGATATCGGTTGAGGTGCCGAACCACGCGATCACGCGCTCGGAATGGCCGCGTATCGGCACCGCCCGAGTGAGGTGCCAGCGATAGGTGTCGTCAGCCCGCCGAACGCGGTTCTCGAACTCGTAGCCCGCCCCAGTGGCCTGGGCGGTTTCCCACGCCCGCACCGCGCCCGCTCGGTCGTCGGGATGGATCGCTTGCAACCAACCCCGTCCGAGGGCCGTCGTCACGTCCAGCCCGGTGTATTCAGCCCATTGACGGTTGCAGTAATCGGTTGTGCCGTCCGGTTTCGCGGTCCAAACGATCTGTGGAATCGCCTCGGCCAGGGAGTGATAGCGATGCTCGCTCGCCTCGATTTCTCGGCGCGCCGCCTGCAACGCATCCTCAGCGTCCTTGAGGGCCGTCACGTCGATCACGATCCCGCCAATCTGCGGGGTGCCGGTGTGGCTCGTCACGGGAAACTTCAAGGTCAGCCAGTGAACTAACGGGCTCCCTTGTGCCGCGGCCGACGATTCCGCCATCTCGACGGTCTGACCGGCGGACAGAGCGGCGCGATCGCTCGCGCGGAACTGCTGCGCCGTTTCTTCCGGCCAGAGCTCGGCATCCGTTTTACCGAGCGGGCCGTCCGGACACTCCGGATGCTGACGGGCCCAGGCTGGATTGCCCCAGACGTAGCGCCCTTCGTCGTCCTTGATAAACGCGACTGCGGGAAGGTGTTCCATGAACGTCCGGAACCGTGCGTCGCTTTCGCGTAATCGCTCTTCCGTCCGCATTCGCTCCGCGCGGTCCCGCTGGACCGCCGCTTCGGCAACCACCCACGCGCCCAGATCCCGAAGCGAATCGAGGTCGTCGTGATTCCAATCGCGGGGAACTTGGTCCCAGATGAAGAGCCGTCCCAGCACATGCCCCGACTCGTCGGCCAACGTTGTGCCAAGACATGCCATCACCCCTGTGTGGGCGAGGGCCGCACACTCGGTAACGTCCGTGTGAGCGCGGCTGTCGGCGATCACAAGGGATTCGGTGCTATCGATACCAACGCGCAATAAGGCGTTGTTGAGAAGGGCTCGACGCGCGTGGCTCGTGTGAGGAAACCCGAGTCCATCCCGCCTATCCTGCCTGTTCTCAAAGTCAACGACCAGCTCGGCTGTGGGGGCTCGCATGAGTCTGCGAGCGAGCCGGGTCATCCGCACGGAGAATGTTTCAGGGGAGGATGAAAGCACATTCACACCCAACGGGCGCGCGGCGCGAGAGTGACGGCTGTCGGTGGTGGCTTCGGGCTTCATGGCGGCTACAGCGATTCGGAAAACGGCTTCGTCGCACGTTTGCGAATTCAATCCTGTTCCGGGCAGGCGATGCAGCGAGAGTTCGCGATCCGGCAAACGAAGTTGGCCCAATGGCCCTCAATCCGGAGGGAGCGGCAAGGTTAAGACGGTATCACCGCAGGTGCGTGGAGGCAACCCTCCTCGAAAACATTTTGATGGAAAGCCACACGATGAAGACGGAAAGCTGCAATCAACCCCCGCCCTCACCGAAGACCTTACGCGAAACCGTTGCTGCGCGGCGCGGATCTGCCTGCGTCCCAGCGTCGGACTGGTCCGCGCCTCCGCCTTCGTGATACGCTCAATCAGACAGGAATGTTCGTGCCGCTCATTTGAAGAACGGTTCGGTACAGCGCCATGAAACGAGACGAGTGCTCTGGCGAGGTGATCATGCAAAGACGCATTCTCCAGGGGATGGGAGCACTGGGAATCGTGCTGGTGGCGCTCGGATCGTCGCATGCGATACTTCGTTTACTTCCCGCTCGCGCCGCGGATCAAACGGATACCGGAACCGGCAAGCAGACGACGGGGCGGGACACTGCCCCCAGCCAAGCTGCCGAGCCCGCTAAGGGAAACCGTTTCGGCGCCATTCGAGGCCGTCTGGTCTGGGATCATGCGGAACTCCCGAAGCCCCAGGTTCTCCAGGCCGAAGGACGCGCCGAGCGCGACCCCGAGGTCTGCGCCCGAGGCCTGGCCATCGTCGACGACTCGCTCGTGATCGATCCCAGGACAAAAGGGATCAAGAACGGCATCGCTTACCTCGCGAACCCCAAGGGAACGAACCCCAAGGCCGAGCAGACCCTCCTCAAGCAAGCCTCGGAAGTCATCGTCGACCAGGAGAACTGCGAATTCGTTCCCCGCGTCACCGCGCTCCACGAAGGCCAACGGCTGGTCTTCACCTCGAGCGACCGCGCGTTTCACAACATCCACCTCATCCCATTCACAAACGGCGGCTTCAATCAGGTGATGGCGCCTCTGGGACAGTTGAGCGTGCGTCTTGTGGCGGAAAAACAGCCTATCCTGGTTCGTTGCGATATGCACTTTTGGATGCAAGGGGTGATTCGCGTGTTCGATCACCCGTTTTTTGCACGGACGAATGCTGACGGCTCGTTTGAGATTCGGGGCGTTCCTGCAGGGATGCAGCGTCTGGTGGTGTGGCACGAGCGAGCGGGGTATGTGACGGCGGGCGAGGCGCGGGGGACGGTCGTGCAAGTGAAGGCGGACGAGGTCACCGACGTGGGCGATCTTAAGTTTGAGAACGAGTAGCGCTGATGACCGTCGGTTTGACCACGATCAGGAGCGGAACGCCGGGTGGTGTCGGAGCGACCCGACCGGGCGAGGAGGCCGACCGACAGCGCAGGCTACGACGATGAGCCTTGGGCCGCTTCGCGGTGTTCCGACCCACCCTACCACAGTCCGGCGGCTCACGATTATAATGGCCCCGGCCCCACCCGCTTTGGCCTCCCCGCTACGTCCCACCGAAGAGGCAATCTCCATGCGGACCATCCTCGCGGCCCTGGCCGCTCTGTTAGTCGGCTTTTCTGTCTCCCTTGCGGCCGACCCCAAGCCAGCCCCCGCGCCGCCACCGGCGAAGAGTCCGGCAGACGGTTTGAAGGCGCTCACGGTGCCCGACGATCTCGCACTGGATCAAGTCCTCTCGGAGCCGCTGGTGGCCCAGCCGCTCTTCATCAGCTTCGACGAGCGCGGGCGCATGTGGGTGATGCAATACCGGCAGTATCCGTTCCCCGCCGGCCTGAAGATTCTCAGCGAAGACAAATTCCTTCGCGCCACCTACGACAAGGTGCCCGAACCGCCGCCGCATGGTGCGAAAGGTCTCGACAAGATCACGATTCACGAGGACACCGACGGCGACGGCGTGTTTGATAAACACAAGACGTTTCTGGACGGACTCAACATCGCCACGTCATTCGCGCAGGGGAAGGATGGGGTCTGGGTGCTCAACCCGCCCTACTTGCTTTTCTATCCTGACAAGAACCACGACGACGTCCCGGACGGCGACCCCGAGATCCATCTCGAAGGGTTCGGCATGGAAGACACGCATTCCAACGCCAACAGTCTGCAATGGGGACCCGACGGCTGGCTCTACGCCGCGCAGGGGAGCACCGTCAGCGGGCACATCAAGCACTACGGGGTAAACGAACCGGCCGTTCATTCGCTCGGCCAGCTCATCTGGCGCTATCATCCCGAAACGCGCAAGTATGAAATCTACGCCGAAGGGGGCGGCAACGCCTTCGGAGTCGAGATCGACGCCAAGGGACGCGTCTACTCGGGGCACAACGGCGGCGACACGCGTGGCTTCCACTACGTGCAGGGGGGCTACTTCCAGAAGGGATTTGGCAAGCACGGCTCGCTCTCCAACCCCTACACGTTCGGCTACTTCCAGGCCATGAAGCACGGGAGCGTGCCCCGCTTCACGCACGACTTCGTCCGCTATGAAGGGGTTGCGCTGCCCGAGCGTTATCGAGGGAACCTGATCGCGGTTCACCCGTTGGGTAGCCATGTCGTCGCGAGCGAGCTGTTGCCGGATCGTTCGTCGTACCAGACCAAGGATATCGACAAACCGATCACGTCCAGCGATCCCTGGTTCCGGCCCATCTTCATCACGGTGGGACCCGACGGCGCGGTTTACGTGGCCGACATGTACGAGATTCAGATCGCCCACCTCCGCCATCACGAAGGGAAGATCGACAACACCAATGGCCGCATTTACCGACTGCGAGGCAGGGGCTCAGCGCCCGGGGTGAAGCCGTTCGATCTGGGCAAAGCCACGACTCCGGAGCTGGTCGAGCAGCTACGGCAGCCCAACAAATGGCAGCGCCGGGAGGCACTCAGGCTTTTGGCGATCCGCAAGGATCGCGCGGCGATCCCCCTGCTGCTCAAGCAAATTGACTCGTCTCAGGGACAAGACGCGCTGGAGGCCCTGTGGGGCTTAAACCTTTGCGGCGGTTTCAACGACGCCGTCGCGTTGCAGACCTTGAATCACTCGGACCCGTTCGTCCGGCTCTGGACCGTACGCTTGCTCGGCGATACGAAGCAGGTTTCGGCCACTGTCGCCAAGCGGCTGGCCAACATGGCGGGGACCGAACGGAACGTCGAGGTGCGCGTGCAGCTCGCCTGCTCGGCGCGTCGGCTGCCCGCCTCCGATGGCTTGCCGATCGTGCAACGGCTTGCGGGTCGCGACGAGGACTCGGGCGACATCTATCAGCCGTTGCTCGTCTGGTGGGCGTTCGAGTCGTGGTGTGACTCGGATCGCGAACAGGTCGTCAAGCTCTTCGAAGACCCGGCGCTCTGGCAAGAGCCGCTCGTCAAAACTCATCTTCTCCACCGCCTGATGCGGCGCTTCGCGCAGACCGGCGCCCGCAAAGATCTGCTGGTGTGCGCCCGGTTGTTGCGGCAGGCACCCAATTCCGACGGGGCGAAGGCCTTGATGCGCGGCTTTGAGGAGGCCTATCAAGGTCGAAAACTCGGCGGCCTCCCCACCGAGCTCGCCGAAGCGTTGGCCAGGTTCGGCGGCGACTCCGTCCCGCTTGGTCTGCGCCAGGGGAAGCCCGAAGCCGTCGAGAAAGCCCTCGCGGTCGTCGCCAACGACGGGGCGGACGGCAGCGAGCGGTTGCAATACGTGACCATTTTCGGCCAGGTAAACCAACCGCGCTGTGTGCCGATCCTGCTCAAGATCTTGAGCGCGACCCGCGACGACGGCTTGCGATTGGCCACGCTCACAGCGTTGCAGCCGTACAACAACGCCCGGATCGGCACGACGGTCGTCGACCTTTACGGCAAGTTCAGCGACGATGCCCGCACGACGGCCCTTAGCCTACTGGCAAGCCGCAAGACGTGGGCGTTGCTGCTGCTGGAGGCCGTCGATCAAGGCAGGATCGACCGGACCTCGGTTCCTCTCGACGTGGTGCGTCAGCTCACAGCGCACCGGGACGAGCGGATCGCCGGGCTTGTCGCCAAGCATTGGGGCAGCGTCGAAGGTGCCACGACGGCCGAGATGAAGGCCGAGATCGACAAACTGGAAGGCGCCTTCCGAGGCGGCAACGGCAGTCCCTATGCCGGCAAGAAGCTCTTTCTGAACACGTGTGCCAAATGCCACAAGTTCTTCGAGCAAGGGGGCCAGGTCGGCCCGGACCTCACAACCTATCAGCGGACCGACGTCAACACGATGCTTCTCAACATCGTCAACCCGAGCGCTGAGCTGCGCGAGGGGTTTGAGACAGTCGCCGTCGCCACGAAGGACGGACGTCTGTTGATCGGTACGATCGTGGAGAAAGACAACCAGATCGTTGTCCTCCGCGGCGCGGATGGGCAGAACGTGACCGTGCGTCAGGACGAGATCGAGGAGATGGCGCCGCAAAAGAAGTCGCTGATGCCCGAGGGGTTGCTCAAGGGGTTTACCGAGCAGCAGGTGCGCGACCTTTTTGCGTACTTGCGGAGCTCGCAGCCGCTGAATGATTGAAATTCGTGAAGCCTATGGCCGAACTCCACACGGCTCCGTGGCCGTGCTGGATGTTTCGGCCGGTGAAAAGCGTGGTGGATCGCACGCTCGCTCACCTCCCCGTTGGCTGTTGGTTCAGCGGAGGGTTCCGAGGGGGGCGTCAAGGCTCTCCAGGTAGTCCATCGCGGCCTGGAACAGCTTTTCGGCGCGGGGGTGATCCTGGCGGTAGATGCGCAGGAAGGAACGAACGCAATTGGTGTGTGGGCGCTGGTCCGATTGAAGGCGGGCGATGGTGCGTTCCGCCAAAGTTTTGTCGGTCGGGGAGAGGTCGGACTCCGCGACGATCAGGGCGAACTTCAACGCCCAGATCGCCTCAGCACGGCCGCGAAGCAACTCCTCGCGGGTGTCGAGCTCGAAGAAGTCGATCGTGACGACGGCCCGGCGGCGGTTGTCACCAGATCGCTTCACGGGTTTGGGCACAATTCCGTCGAAAGTGAGGACATCCTCGGGGTCGTCGTCAGTGAGGACATCCTCGGGGTCGTCGTCAAGGTTGCCGAGAGGATAGAGCAAGTAGGGGTGTTCGGACGCGAGGCGGGCCGGATCGTCGGCTTGAGGACCGCGCCGCGTGCCGGCAATGGGGAAGTAGTTGGCCTTCAGGGGCGTGTTGCATGACTTGCAAGCGGTGATGTAGTTGGTCGGCTGGAAGGCCAGCAGATAGTAACCCTGGTCCCAGTCCCGTCCGGTCGGGAATTCGTAGTCGATCTTGCGTTCGGCCTTGATGCGGTCGTCGGGCCAGGCTTTGACGCCATTCTTCGGGCGGTAGTGCTCAACGTCGTGTTCGACGCGACCGTAGGGTTCGCCTTCGAGCTTGCGCTCGCAATAGGCGCACTTGTTATGTTGGAGCCTCATATAGACCGGCTTGATGTCGCTCCAGATCGACTCGCCGCCGTCGAACGCCTTCTTCTTGCGGCAGGCAGCCGTCCGTTTGGCCGCCTTGGCGAGCCAGCCGGGCGACTCGGCTTCGATCTGGGCCTCCAGATCGGCGCGGGTGATCTCGTAGCGGATCATGCTTTGGGCCCTGACTTCGGCTTGCGGCGCGCCGGCTTCTTCGCTGAGGCGGTGGGGCGGGGCGCGGGTTTTTCGCCGGGCTGGGGGCGGCTGGATGGCCTGCTAGCAGGAGCGGGACGGGACCGTGGGATCTTTCGCTCGCTCGTCTGCTCCTGAGGTTGCTCCGCCGGGGCTACGTCGTTGTCGTCCTGGTGGCCGGAGAGCCGGCGCAGGAAGGCGATCGCAGCGTCGGGATCGTTATTGCGCACGCGCTTCGAAAGCGCGATCAGATCGTTGACGGCTTCTTGATCGCGGGTCGACTTCAGGCCGAAATAGGAGCTGAGGAGGATCTGTTCGGCGCTCAGGCCGTGCACTCGCTCGTCGAGGCGTCGGGCCACGGTTGCGCCGCTTGGGGCCTGGTCCATCAGGATGATGTTCGGCGCCTGGAGCGTGCCGGCGACGAGCGGGCTGTGCGACGTGACGACGAACTGGAGGTTCGGCAGGGCCGCCGAGAGATCGGGGATCACTCTGCGCTGCCACTCCGGGTGCAGGTGCAAGTCGATCTCGTCCACCAGGACGATGCCGCGGTTCTCGACCAGCTTCACTCCCGACGGGCAGCCCATGCAGATATGATACAAGAGGTCGGCGATCCAGCCGATGTAGGCCCGGTAGCCGTCGGACAGGGCGGGGAAGGTGACGGGCGAGCCGCGGAACCGGAAGAGGTACTCCGACCCTTGGCGTTCACCCTCGAAGCGGCACTCCTCGGGGAGCAGACGATTGATCAGGTGCAGTACCTGGGTGTAGCGGCCCTTGTTGTTCGATTCCAGATCGGGGAGCCAGGCGCCGAGGGGCGTAAGCGTCATGCCCTCCTCGAAGAGCCCAGCGACACGGTCGTAACGGAGCAACCGGCTCTTGCTCCGCGCGCTGCTGTCGAACGTCTTGTCCGCCTCGACACGCCGGCTGGCACCATATCCCACGACGAGAAACGCCGGAGAGCTGTTGTCGTACATCCGCGGCCAGGGTTCGCCACGAAGGCGCCTCGCCTGGACTTTCTCCACGTCGTGGATGCGGAGAATCTCGGTTACGAGGGGCTTCGACGAAACGGTTGGCTCGACATCGACCCTGGTATCGAGATCCTGCCCGTGGAGGAGAACCCGGCCCTCGATCTTCGCGCGAGCCGCCTGGCTCTTGGCCGTCCGGCGCACCAAGCGGTACGGAACATAACCGGCCCCCTCGACGATTGGTGCAAGCACCGCCAGCGCGATCGCGCGCAGGATCGATGTCTTACCCGACCCATTGTCGCCCAGGAGCAGGTTGACGTTGGGACGCAACAGGCCCTTTCCGACGTCCGGACCGCCAGCGATTTCATCTGAGCGGCCGGGATACTGGAATTCCAGAGCGGCCCGATCGAAACAGCGCAGGTTGTTGATGATGAGCGATGAGATGAACACGCGAGGTTTCCGAAACCAGAATGGTCGCTCCTCCGTTACGTCGCGGCAGCGTATCGTAGAACCGTCGGGGAAGGAACGAACCACGGATTGCGACGCACCAAGAGCTAGGGTGATGGTCGATCGTCGAACAACACCGCGTTGAGCGGCTCGAGAACCGCAATTCGCGCGGCGGTGGGGCGATCGGGTCTCATTGTAGGCACGGATGCCGCCCTCCCGAAACGGGGTCGCCACGCTTCTTGATAACCATGGTACGCGTCACCCCTTCGACGCCCTCGCCCACTCGGTAAATCCGAGCTCAGTGCCCGGCCAGTTCCTGGAACATTTTTAGCGAAAGACGGCTCAGCTACGGATTCTGTAAACTCTTAGGCTGACAGCATTTTCGTGGTATGATGACGTGAAGAATTAACGAATTGATCGGATCATATTAGGGTAGAGGACGAAGTGCAACCGTGCGATGCGCTGCGGTTCGGAGGCATGAATTGCGGCGGGAATTCTTGAGAAGGGGCGAAGAATGCGGCCGTTCACGCAGTACGCTGGATTTCGATCGACAGATAAGGGATGCACGCGGCCGGACCTCTCCCCAACCCGCGCGGATCCTCATCCAGCGATTGACTCCCAGCCGGGGCCGCTATGGAGGATAAGAGAGCAGAACAGTATTTTGAAATTACTCTGAAACTCTGAAATTGTTGACACTCAACGACTTGCTTGTCTCAGAGTCTGTCCCGGAAGCGAAGCGGAGCCGGAAAAGGGGGGACTGGCTCCGAGTCTTCGAGGTGCCTGTCCCCCCTTTTCCGGCGGAGCGAGAGGCGTGGAAATGGGGACAGGCACCGTCCGAAGACGTCCGGAGCCAGTCCCCATTTCCACGCCTCTCGCACTATTGGGGCAGACTCTCAGAGTTAACGAAACTCTGGAACGATAGATGGCCAAGGGTTTGCGAATTATGGCTAAACAGTCTCAACGAGTGAAGCCTCGAATTGCGCTTGCTTGGCACCCGATTGCGCTTTATGCTCAACCGCTTGTCCAAGCGTTTGTTCGATGTGATATTTCCCTTCCGCTTTCCCCCCCCCGGTATCGCTACAGGCTGCCCACCAGGGGGAGACATGCTCGACGAAGAGGGTTCGATTACGCGCTGGCTTGAGAGTTTGAAGGCCGGCGACCGTGCCGCCGCTGGGCCACTCTGGGATCGTTTTTTCTCCAGAATGCTTGGATTGGCCCGTGCCTCCATTCAACCGGGGACACCGGGGCTGGCGGCGGCCGATGAGGAGGATGCGGTCCTGAGCGCGTTCGAGAGCTTCTGCGCCGGGGCGGAGAACGGACAGTTTGACGAGGTCAACGGCCGCGAGGCGCTTTGGCGCCTTCTGGCGATGATCACCGTGCGTAAGGTCCGCGCTCAGAGGCGGCGCGAGCTGCGACTGAAGCGTGGCGGAGGCGGCCGAGTGCTCCGAGAGTCTGACCTGGCAAGCTTGCAGCTCGACAGTCTCGTCGGCCCGCACGCAAGCCCCGAATTGAGAGCGCGGGCCGCCGACGAGCTCGAACGTCTGCTCGACTGCCTCGATGACACTCTTCTCCGAGAAGTCGCGATCTGGCGACTGGAGGGTTACACCTGCGAAGAGATCGCAACGCGTCACGGCTGCGCCCGCCGAACGGTTGCGCGACGGCTCGATTTGATTCGCAAGCTGTGGTCCGAGCAGGATTTGTCCCAAACCGATGATTGAAGGACGAGGGAGGACCAACACTCGAGAAACGATTGCCGAATCGGATCATCGTCTAGTGATGGATTCCCGGTGCTGGAAAGGAAATCCTTACGGGTCGCGTTGGGCGCGGAACTGAGCGTTCGCGGAACGCCCCAATCGGTTGCATGGCATCTCGGCGACGTTGTCGGACATCAACTGGTATGGGAACCGTGCTGGGAGGGTTGAATCATGAATGTCGCCGGACCGAGCCCGTTCGCCGACCTTGATGCCGCAGGGGCGCGGCGCGTCGAGGAAGTTTGCCGTTCCTTCGAAGATGGGTGGCGTGCTGGGCGTGCGGTGCGCATTGAAGACCATCTCGATGCGCTGCCTGAGACTGACCGAGAGGTTTTGCTTATCGAGCTCGTGGCGCTGGAAAGAGAATTGCGCGCCGTCGTCGGCGAGCGTCCTTCGGCCGCTGAGTACCTGGCCCGATTCCCAGCCTACGAACGTGCGATTACCGCAGCGTTCGCTGAGTTTGCGCAGCCGCGTCACTCGGACTCCGTCGAACCGATGGGCGAAACCCCGACACTGCCGCCCGCGGCGCGCGTGGACGTGCCGCAGACCGAGATGGCAACGCTGAGCCCCGCGACACGGTCGACGCCCGCGGAAACTGAGACGCTCGCACACCATCACACTTTCGATGCGGAGGCCACGGTCGATCTCAACACGGCCGAACAATCAGACACGACGGCTGCCAATATCCGCTATTTCGGCGATTATGAACTGGTGCGCGAACTGGCACGCGGCGGAATGGGCGTGGTGTATCTTGCCCGTCAGCGGAATCTCAATCGCACAGTGGCGCTGAAAATGATCCTGTCCGGGCAATTTGCCTCTGAGACAGACGTTAAGCGGTTCTACCTGGAAGCGGCCGCTGCGGCGAGCCTTGATCATCCCGGGATCGTACCCATCTACGAGATCGGCACGCACGAAGACCAGCATTACTTCTCGATGGGATTCATCGAGGGTCAGAGCCTGGCCCAGAAGGTCGCCGCCGGCCCGTTACCGGCGCGCGAAGCCGCGACGCTCACGCGCGAGATCGCTGAGGCAATTCAGTACGCTCACGACCGAGGGGTCATCCATCGTGACCTCAAGCCGCAAAACGTACTGCTGGACAAGGGTGGACGGCCGAAAGTGACCGACTTCGGCCTTGCGAAGCAGATCGAGTCGGATGACGGACTCACCGCAAGTGGCGCCGTGATGGGGACTCCGAGTTACATGCCGCCGGAACAAGCGGCCGGCGACACCCGCGCCGTCGGCACTGCGGCGGACGTTTATTCTCTGGGAGCGGTCCTGTACTGCCTGTTGACGGGCCGTCCGCCGTTCCAGGCAGCGAGCACGATGGATACGCTCCTCCAGGTGTTGGAGCGCGAGCCGGTGGGTCCGCGCGACCTGAATCCCTCCGTTGCTCGCGACCTGGAGACAATCTGTCTCAGATGCCTGCAAAAAGATGCGCGACGGCGGTATCCCAGCGCGCTGGCTCTGGCCGAGGACCTGGGACGCTGGCTCCGTGGCGAGCCGATCGTTGCGCGGTCGGTTGGACGTGCCGAACGCGCCTGGCGTTGGTGTCGCCGTAACCCCGCAATCGCCGCCCTGGCCGCATCACTTGCCGTAGCACTGCTCAGCGCCGCGAGTGGATCGACCTGGGCCGCGCTGAAGTTTCGCGAGCAGGCGACGCGCGAAAGGAAAATCGCCCGGGCGGAGAAAACCGCCCGGGGCGACGCCGAGTTTCAACGCAGTGTGGCCGAGGCCAAGTCGGCTGAAAGCCGGCAGCGACTCGTCAATCACCTGATCAGCAACGGCAACGTGCCACGTGCCGAGGGAGACTGGCTTGCGACACTCCCCTGGTACGCTGAGGCCCTGGCTCTCGACGCTGATCATACCGAACGCGAACCGCTCCACCGGATGCGCGTCAGCGCGACCCTGCGGGAACTTCCCCGGTTGGTCCATCTGAGCTGGATGCCCCTGAATCCCAAGGAATCCGCAGTCTTTGCTCGCGATGATCAGCGCTTGATCTGCCTGGCGGGGGACCGGGTCGCGGTCTTCGATCCTCTCACAGGCCACGTCGCTGAATCGCACGTAGATCTGCCCCAGCCCGCTGGCAGTGTTCATCTCAGCCGCGATGGCCGAACGGCCGTGCGCTCCGTGAACCGTCGGGACGACGTCACCAAGGCGATGACGACCGAGCTTCAGGCCTGGGATGTGGTTCGGAACCGTCCTGCAGGGCCGTTAATGACGATCGACGGCTGGCTCGACTACCTGGACTTTCGCCCCGACGGGAATCGGGTGGCGACTTCGGCGAAGGAGGGACTGCTGCGGACGTGGGAGCTATCGACGGGACGTGAAGCCGGGCCGGAGATGCCGATCGCACTCGCGAACCGAAAAGGAATGCAGGTCTACCAGATCCGGTATTCGGACGATGGCCGACTCCTGGCCGCGGTACTCTCCTACCGGGCGGATCTGGTATCGCTCGAGTACTTCGTTCAGGTTTTCGATGCCGACTCGGGACGGCCGAAGACGCCACCGCTGGCGCATCCGACCGCCGTGACGCAGAGTGTGTTCAGCCCCGACGGGACACGGCTGGCGACGGTGACCAATTCCAGCAGCGGCGCCCGTTTCGGCTCCGCACGAGTCTGGGATGTCGCGACCGGCAAGCTGACACTCGGACCATTGAGTCACGGCGATGGTCCACTCGGCCGCGTACTCGTCGCGGCATTCAGTCCCGATGGTCGCCGGCTGGTGACCGGAGGGACGGCCGAAGCGCGGCTCTGGAACCTCGCGAAGGCAACTCCGCCGGACAACACGGTCCCACTGCACGGGATGGCTCAAGCGGTTGCCTTCAGCCCCGACGGCCGATGGTTCGCTACCCTGAGCGCCGGAGCGGCCCGGGTCTGGGACTCGCATACCCTGAAACCGCGCACTCCCCTCCTGCGCCAGGCGGGGGCCGTTACACTGATGCGGTTTAGCCCGGACGGCCGCATGCTGGTCACTGCCGGACGTTCGCCCAATGTGCGAAAGCTGGAGTCGCGCGCCTGGGATCTGACCGGCCCGCCACCCGGCCGAGGCCGCTCCATCGAGGGGCGGTGGTGTACGCCCGATGGACGGTTCGTCGTCCGCGAAGAGTCGCAGTCAGTTCGCGTGAAAAGCAAGACAGTCGAGCAAAGAAGCCTGCGGGTGGTGCGATGTTCGGACGGGGGCCCCGAGGGGCCCGCAGTCCCTCTTGGCCCCGGCCTCAGCACACGGGACGCCGCATTGAGCAACGACGGGAAGCGGCTGATCGCCGTGCTGGCCGCGCGCCCGACGGCGAAGAACACTCCGGTCTTGACCTGGGATCTCCGCGCCGAACCACCGGTGAGTGTGAGCTTGAAACAAGCGGAGACGGTCGCTTTCGTTGCCCTCGCCCCGGGCGGTCGATACGCCGCTACCGTGGTCGGGGTCGACCGCCGCTATCCCTCCGCCGTCTGGCTTTGGGACCTCATCACCAATCGCGGCAAGCCGCTGCCGCTCGACCCCAAGCGAATCGTACTTCTCGCGACGTTCAGCCCGGATGGCCGACGCCTTCTGACGATCCAGGACGGGTATGGCCAACTTTGGGACACGGCCCAGGGCACGACCATTGGTCCACCGGTGACCTCGACCGAGCCTCCGAGCCGCAGCGCACCGCTGTCCGGGTGGACGGTTGCTGGCCGGTGCATGCCCCCCTGCGGTGCCTTTGCGCCGGACGGGCGGGTCGTGCTCATCAGCGTTGGGGACGCGGCCGTTCACCGGCGCGACGCCGAACGCGGTGAAGCGTGGAGTGACGGGCCTCTCATCATGCGCGACGAGGACGTCCTGATTGCGCTCAGCGCCGATGGCAAACGCTTGATCTCCCAGCCAGCTCAGGGTGCAGCCCAGGTCTGGGACGTCGCCACGGGCGTCCCCGTGGGCCCGCCCTTGACGGAAATCGTGCCTGACTGGAAGAAAGCGCTCGCGGACCAAGGCATCGGACTTCGACCTGCCCTGGGACTCAGTGCCGACGGGCGGCTGGCCTTCACGTCGTCGGCACACGAGATTCACATCTGGGAGGCGGTGACGGGATTACCCCTCGGGCCGCCCGTAACAATCTCGGCAGGTGTCGAACGCCTGGTGCCATGCGACTCAATGCATCTCGCGGTTACTACGATCTCTGACACATTGGAGCAGTGGGACCTGTCCCCAAAGCGAACTCCGTCCAGTTCGCTCGCGGGGCTCGCTCGGGTGCTTTCAGGGCATCAAGTTGGACCCGATGGCGCGGCCGATGGGGTTCCGGCCGAGGTCCTGGAGCGAGATTGGACCGCGCTTCACGGACGCGAACCTGAGTTGCCTGCGCACCCGGCTGAGTCAGCCCACGACTGGCATCGCCGCATCGCCGACGAATCGGAAACGTCGGGCGATTCGTTCGCGGCGCTCGTCCATCTCGACGCGCTCATCTCGTCTGCCCCGGAAGACCCGGAGCTCCGAAAACGCCGGGCCAACGCCGAGGCCGAACTCGGCCGCTGGGCAGCCGCCGCCGACTTAAAGATTGTTCACGACCACAAACCCGCCCCTTTGGAGGTAGGACTCTGCTGCGCCGCGCTCCAGGCTCGGCTCGGCGACCGCGACGCCTATCGAGCCACCTGTGCTGGACTGCTCGCGGTGTTAAACCGCAAAACGCCGGTCACGACCTCGGTCCCGATCGTCCAGGTCGTCACACTCCGGCCCGATGGTCAGGATGACCCTGCGCGATTGTTGACGCTTTTGGAGCATCCCGCCAAGTACTTCGCATCGGACTCGGATTTCATGAGCGCCCTGGCGATCGCGCAGTACCGCGCGGGTCAATATGATGCCGCCCACCAGTCGGTCCGCATCGCGTTCGCCGCCTATGCGCAAGCCAGCCGGCTTCCTGACAACGTGTCGGGTCAGGCGGTCAGGCCCACACTCAAGGCCGCTGATATCAGTCCCGAGCGCGACGATGGTACCCCGCGCCAGTGGCTGCTGCTCGCCCTCATCGAAGCGAAGCGGAATCACACGACAGTCGCAGCCGCCTGGCGTGCCAAGGCCGCTCGCTGGCTCGATCAGGCAACCACGGACCCGTCCCACCCGACCGTGCTCGGAGGAATGAGTGCGCCGTGGGAACGGCTGAGCATCGATATGATGCGCCGCCGATCTGATAATTATATATTCACGTTTATGGAGCGCAAGGCAATGAGACGCTACATTCCGACGTGGCGCCAGATTGTGGAGCTCCAACTGCTGCGTGAGGAGGCCGACCGTCTCGCCGCGCGAGGCGAAGCCGACGACGGCCACGTACACGCGGACGGACCGCCGGAGCGAGCCGTGCCATGATCCTCTCGGCCGATTGAATAAGGCATGCTGTTATATTGTTAATTATTAGTCGCGATCTCGCCTTCGGCCTGTTGTGGTCCGCAAGGTGCCTCGTCTCGCGGTACCGCTACAATCGTTCGAGAACGCTGCACCGAGGTTCTCGCACAAAGTAACGCGGCTGATGTCACACAAATCGCTGCGACGGACATTCAACTGGTAGGGGCCGAGCGAGCCGAGGCATCGGTTTTTGCCCACGTCGACAATCCGACAGGGATCGAGCGATCGATGGCGGGGAGAGTGCGGCGGCAGGTGACGATGCCGGAACGCGGTCGACCTTCCAGACGCGTAATGGCCCGTTGTCCAGCCGTCACGTGACCGACCTCATGCCCAGACTCGACTTCAGGTCCCGTGGCACCCATGCACCGTGGTTCCACAAACCGATCGGTGAGCAGGAGACTTCCATCGCGCCGCTGCGGACGCATGGACCGGTGCAGTCGTCCTTGCCCGCCGTCGCGGCCGCCGTTCTGTCGTGCGAGGAGCCGCCCACGGGCGACTCTGGACTGATCGCCCGGCGCCGACGATGGCGACGGCATTTCTGAAGCCAGGTCAATCGATGCCCGCGACGTTCTCTCGGACCTTGCGATCGCTCGAGTCGGACGCTCCGCGACGAGGTATGCTGCTCGTAGTCGGGCTGCTCGTAACCGTCTGGACCGCCTGGTTCTTTGCTGTTCCCGTTCGCGTGTATGAAGTGACCGAAAATGCGCGGCTCGAGGTCGAATCGGCGGCTCATCCCGTTTCGGTTCAGCTCGACGGCCGCGTCACCGTGACGAACCTATCCATCGGGCGCGATGTTCAAAAAGACGAGATCGTCCTTGTCCTCGATTCCGAGGACGAGCGGTTGGCGCTTAGCGAGCATAGGGCGACGCACGATGGTCTCACGGCCGAACTCGTCGCCCAGCGTGCGCGAATCGCGGCTGAGAATGAGGCCGCTTCGCGGCATCGAGCCGCACGACATGTCGCGATCCAGGAGGCCAGGGCGGCGGTCGAAGAATCCGAGGCACGATCGAAGTACTCGGAACTCCAGCTCGATGCACTGGAGCGACTCCGAGCGCGTGCCGCGACTTCGCGAGATGAGTACGCGCGGGCACGAGCCGAAGCCGAGGCACTCCGTGCCTTGGTGAAAAGCACCCATCTTGCTCCGGAGCGGCTCGAGCGCGAGCTCGAGGCCGAAGCCACCGACCACCGCGCACGAATCGCAGCCTTCGAGGTGGATGCAGTTCGGCTCGCCAGTGAGATTGCGACCGAGTCGGCGATCATTCGACGGCTCGAACATGCGGTCACCCGACGCTACGTCCGCGCGCCCATCTCGGGCTGTGTGGGTGCCGTGGCCCCGACGCTCCGGGTCGGCGCGGTCGTTCGCGTGGGAGAGACGGTCGCCTCGATTGTGCCTCATGGTGAAGCGCGCGCGGTGGCGTTGTTCCCCGTCGCCGCGCTCGGCCGTATTCACACGTCCCAGCGCGCCAGGCTTCGACTCCAGGGGTTTCCCTGGACGCAATATGGACCCGTGCAGGCGCAGGTCGATCACGTGGGCAACGAGCCCAATTCCGGGCTAATCCGGGTCGAGCTGATTCTGATCCCGGATCCCCGGTCTCCCATTCCCATTACGCACGGCTTGCCGGGCACCGCCGAGGTCGAGGTGGAGCGAGTATCACCGGCGACCCTGGTGCTCCGCTCGGCCGGGCACTACCTTTCGGCGCGACGTGGGATGGTGATGTCGCCCCAGGATTCCAGCCGATGAGAGCGGGAGCCAAACGATCGAGCTGGAGCTGGCTGGTTCCCGAGGTCGTCCAGACGTCGGAGATGGACTGCGGTCCTGCCGTGCTGAAGAGCCTCCTTGAAGGTTTCGGCATTCCGATCGACTACGGTCGGCTCCGAGAGGTGTGTCAGACCGACGTGGATGGCACATCGATCGATGTTCTGGAATCCGTGGCCTGCCGCCTTGGCCTCGCGGCCGAGCAGGTCATGGTGCCCATTGACCACTTGCTTTTCGAAGAGGCCGGGGCGCTCCCGAGTATCCTGGTGATGCGGCTCCCGAACGGCTTCACGCATTTCGTGCTAGCGTGGCGCCGTCACGGGCCGCTGGTGCAGGTCATGGACCCGGCCGAGGGACGGCGCTGGCTGTCGGGGCGGCGGCTTATCGACGAAGCCTACGCTCATTCGTCCACGTTTCCGGCCGACGCCTGGCACGCCTGGGCGGTGAGCGACGAGTTCCTCCACCCGCTCGGTGCCCGCCTTCGCGCACTGGGCGTCGGACGTTCGGCCGCCGCACTGATCAATGAGGCGGCCGCCGACCCAGACTGGCAGCGGCTCGCGACACTCGATGCAACGACACGGCTCGTCGAGGCGCTGGTCCGCGCACGCGGCGTTCACCGCGGCCGCGAGGCGGGGCGGCTCGTACGGTCGCTCCTGGCCAGGTCCGAGAGCGGTGAGAGGGATGCCATTCCCGATCGTTTTCGCGCGATCCTGCCTGCTGCTCCCGGCCCAGCAGGCGAGGCGTGTGTCTCGGTGCGAGGTGCGGTCCTCGTACGCGTCCGACCCTCATCGACCGCAGGATGGAAGCCCGTCGACCGCGCGGCGATTGGACCAGAGCTGGCTTCAGCGCTCGCCGCGCCGGCGACTCGGCGGCTCCGGCCCTGGGTGTTCGTTACACAGGGTTCCGGCCCGCTTGCCCTGGCTGGGCTCTTGGTCGCACTCGTGCTGGGTCTCGCCCTCATCGCCGGAGGGACTGTGTTCGAAGCGTTGCTGTTCCGATCGGCGCTGGGCGTGGGCCGTGATCTGCAACTCGTCCAGCAAAGGCTCGCCGCGTCGGCCGCGATGACGGGGGTTGTCGGCCTCCTGCTTCTGGCCGAATTCGGCGTCGCGAATGGCCTCCTCTGGCTCGGCCGGAAGCTCGAGATCTCGTTTCGCGCTGCGTTCAGCGCACGGATTCCCCGACTCGCGGACCGCTACTTCCACAGCCGGCCAATCTCGGACATGACGGATCGAAGTCACAAGATTCATCAGCTCCGCGTTTTCCCAACGCTCGTCGGCCAGGCTGTGCGGGCGGCGCTTTCGCTCGCGGCGACGGGGTTCGCGCTCGCGTGGATCGATCCGCGGATTGCGCCCGTCGCCGCCCTGGCCGCAGGTCTGGCGGTTGCCGTACCGCTCGGTTGCAACCTCTGGCTCCAGGCGCTCGACTTGCGGGTGCGGACGCATGCGGGTGCGCTCGGTCGATTCTATCTGGACGCCCTCCTCGGTCTCGTCGCGATCCGCGCCCACGCCGCCGAAGGGGCCGTTCGGCGCGAGCACGAGGGCCTACTCGTCGAGTGGGCTCGAGCTAGCCGCCGCTTTGTGCGCGGCGCGCTCGCCAGCGAGGCCCTGCAGTCGGCCCTCGGGTTTGGCTTCGCCGCTGCTCTGATCTTGCTCGATGCCGGTCGGGCGGCGGAAGCCGGCGGCACGCTTCTGCTTGCGTACTGGGCGCTGAATGTGCCGCTGCTCGGCGAAGAAATGGCCCTCCTGGTCCGGCAATATCCTCTCCATCGGAACACGATGCTTCGCCTTCTCGAGCCGCTCGGGGCCGCCGAGGAACAACCCGAGCGCGACCCCAAGTCCGCGCCCGAACATTCCAGCGGCGACGCGGCGGTTGGAGGCGTGACGATCGAATTCGAATCGGTCGGCGTCCGCGCCGGCGGCCACACGATCCTGCGGGACGTGACGCTGAAGATCGATGCAGGAAGCCACGTGGCGGTCGTCGGTCCGTCGGGGGCAGGGAAGTCGACCCTGGTGGGGGTATTGCTCGGCTGGCACCAGCCGGCGGCCGGTCGGGTCCTGGTCGATGGCGCGCGTCTGGATGCGACCCGGCTCGACGGGCTGCGCGCGCAGACGGCCTGGGTCGATCCGGAAATCCAGATCTGGAACCGCTCGTTGCTGGACAACCTCCGGTACGGGACACGCCGAGATGAGCCGTTACGATTGAGCGAGACGGTGCCCGGCGTCGACCTGTTCCGCGTTCTCGGCCGGTTGCCCGAAGGACTCCAGACGGTCCTCGGCGAAGGGGGCGGCCTGCTTTCCGGTGGAGAGGGGCAGCGGGTCCGCCTCGGGCGCGCATGGATGCGCTCCAGGCCGCGGCTGGTCGTCCTCGACGAGCCATTCCGCGGCCTTGATCGTGACGATCGTTCCCGGCTGCTGGGGCAGGCGCGAGAGCGATTCCGGGGGGTCACGCTACTTTGCGTGACCCATGACGTTGCCGAGACGACCTCGTTCGACCGGGTTCTGGTCGTCGAGGATGGCCAGGTCGTGGAGGACGGAGCCCCGGCCCATCTGGCCTTCGACGCTGCGTCGCGCTATCACACGCTGCTTGCGGCAGAGGCCGTCGTCCGCGAGCAACTCTGGTCCGGACCGGCCTGGTCGCGATTGTTCGTGGAGGAGGGCCGCATTGTGTGCGAAGGGAAGCGGACATGAGCGACTCGCTTGTTGATCTGAGCTGGCCGGCCGCCCGCCTCGGCGAGGCGCTCGATGCCCTTGCGCGACGATCCCATTTGCCGCTTACAGCCTCGAACTACCCACGGCCGCCCGGGCAGGTGTTCCAAAGCCCGGAGTCGCTCGACCGCTGGATCGCGCAGGCCGCCCATTGGCTCGGCTGTGAGGCCGAGGCCGTCGATTGCCCGTATCCCGATGTCCGCGGCCTCGTCGAACGCGCCGGACCGGCCATAGCCCGGCTCGGCGGCGCGACCGGCCCGCGGTTCCTGGCGATCCTCGACGGACGCACAAAGTCCCTTCGCATCCTGACACCCGACCACGCCGTGGTCCGAGTCGCGATCGCAGACGTGCGGTCGGTCCTGTGCCTTGGCGTCGAGGAGTCGGTCGCCAAGGAAGTCGACCGGGTTTTGGCCGAAACAGGCGTGCCACGCCGGCGTCGAGCGCGTGTCCGCAGCGCGCTTCTGGACCAGTTCCTGGTTGAGGCACGCGTGGGGAACGTCTGGCTCCTTCGGCCGCCCGCCGGCTCGCATGTGCTGGCCCAAGCACGCGAATCTGAACTGCCACGACTGCTCATGAATCTTGTCGCCGCACAGGCCCTTGGCTCCGCGTTCTGGATCGGCTCCTGGTGGCTCCTTGGAGGGATGACGACGACAGGCCGGATCGATGCCGGCTGGCTGGCGGCATGGGTGTTCCTGATTGTCTCGACCGCCCTCTGCCGGCTGATGGTCAGTGCGACGGCCGGAGGGTTCGCAGTCCGCGTAGGCTCGCTGCTCAAGCGCCGGCTCCTGGCCGGGGTCCTGGCGCTGGGACAAGATGAAGTGCGGCGAGCCGGGATCGGTCAATTTTATGGACAGGTTCTGGAGTCAGAGGCGATCGAGCTCATGGGGCTCTCGGGCGGTTACCTCGGGCTGGCGGCTGCGCTGGAGCTTGCCCTGGCCGTTCCGGTACTGGCTTTCGGTGCTGGAGGCTGGCCGCACGTCGGGCTGCTGGCGGCCACGGTGGCGGCGACGTTCGCACTGGGTGTGCGATACTTCCGCGCGCGGGCCGATTGGACCGAGCAGAGGATCGCGATGACCAACGACCTGGTCGAGCGAATGGTGGGTCATCGGACCCGGCTGGCCCAGGAACCACATGACGCACGGCACGACGACGAGGAATGTGCGTTGGAGCGTTACCTCCACCCTTCCCGCACGCTCGATATTCTGGGCGCGGGCCTTCACGTCCTGTCGCCGCGAGGCTGGCTGCTCGTGGGGCTGTTCGGTCTCGTACCGGGGTTCGTCCGCGGCGATGCTTCGGCCGAAGGGCTGGCTGTGGGGCTCGGCGGGGTGCTGCTGGCCTACCGGGCGCTGCGGGCGCTGGCGGAGTCTCTGGAGAAAACGGCGGCTGCCGTGATCGCGTGGCGACGCGTTAGAACGCTCTGGACGGCCGCGCAGCGCACGGAGCCGTCCGGCTCGCCCGACTTCGCCAGTATGCCCCCGTTTGAGAACACGCACGCGGTCGATCGTCCTCGGCTCGACGCGCGCACGCTCGTCTATCGCCATGGCGACGATCACGCGCCTGTCCTCGACCGCGCTTCGCTCGGTGTCAACGATGGGGAGCGCATCCTGCTTCAAGGCCGGTCGGGCGGCGGCAAATCGACCCTGGCCGCGGTGCTGGCGGGCCTACGGGTTCCGGAGTCGGGCCTGCTCCTCTGGGACGGGCTCGACCGGCGAACACTGGGAAGTGCGACATGGCGACGACGAGTCGCGCTGGCGCCTCAGTTCCACGAGAACCACATCCTCATGGGCCCGCTCGCCTTCAACCTCCTGATGGGCCGCGCCTGGCCCCCCTCGCTCGCGGACATCGAGGAGGCCGAACGGGTCTGTCGCAACCTGAGCCTTGGGCCACTCCTCGACCGGATGCCGGCCGGGCTGATGCAGGTCGTCGGCGAGACCGGATGGCAGCTCAGCCACGGCGAGCGGAGCCGGGTCTTCCTCGCCCGTGCACTCCTGCAAGAGGCCGACCTCGTCATCCTCGACGAAAGCTTCGCCGCACTCGACCCCCAGACGCTCAGCGACGCGCTCGCGTACGTCCTGGAGCGAGCCTCCACTCTGATCGTTGTGGCGCATCCCTGAAAGTCAACGGCTGAAACCTCTTATGATTGCAAGCCGGCTCCCGGAACGGCCGGCTGCCGCGATCATGTCACAGGAATCGCCGCGATGGACATTAACAAGATGCACGGAACGAATTACCGAAGCGCGAAACAACTTCCCGGCCCTGCACCGACCGCACCCTCGGCCGACGTCGACGAGGAGCATAGCGACTCGGGATTGTTGTTATGTTCGCGTCGAGGTGTCCGCGCCCGTTGTTCTCTCAACGCGAAGCCTCCTGTGAATCCCCCCCTCGGTCACTCCGACACACCGGCGACTCGCGCTCGTTTCTGCCGAGATCTCCGATGAGCACCCGCTCGATCTCGGCCTGGGGTTACCCTGTACCACTGGATCGAGGAGTTCTTCGATGAAGGTCAAGAGCGGCATCAAGGCCGGTGGGCTCAAGATGATGAACCACAACGAGGCCCAGGGCGGCCTGAAGGTCAAGAGCGGAGTCAAGGCTGGTGGGCTCACATTGTCAAACCACAACGAGGCCCAGAGCGGCCTGAAGGTCCAGAGCGGTATCAAGGGTGGCGGACTTCATTCCGCTGGTACCAATCACAACGAGGCGCAGGGCGGCCTGAAGGTCCACACCGGCATCAAGGCCGGCGGCGGGCTCGGGGCGTTGAGCATGAATCACAACGAGGCCCGGAGCGAAGTTCGCTTGGCGATCAGGGCTGGTGGGCCCAACGATTTGGTCACCAATGGGGCGTCGAGCCGTAAGCCGCCCGGGACCGATCGCCTGCTCGCCCTCGACGACAGCGAGTAACCGAGTATCGCACGGTATTATGCGCAGGTTGAGTCGCCGATGACTGCCGAGGACCATGTCGCAGGGCCGACCGACGCGATGACTAACACAAACTTCGTACATTCCGCATTGGCAGTTCCGCCTGACAACTTGGCCGACCGCGCCGCCGCCCTGCACGATCGGGCGATCGGTCTACATGCGCAGGGGAAGCGTGATCGGGCACGCGCCGCCTGCCGGCACGCGTTACGACTCATGGAGCGTGCCGTCGGTCCGGATCAGCCGGACGTCGCCGCGATCACGAATTCCCTCGCCACGATTGCGCTGGAGACATCGGAATACGCCCATGCCGACGACCTCTTCTCGCGGTCGGTCCGGATCATGGACGCCGTCGATTGCAACCATCCGGACCTGGTCCGGCTACACATCGAATCGCTCGGCAATGTGGGGACCGTCCGCCGGATGCGCGGCCGTTACGATGAGGCTGAGCCACTCTTGCGCAGGGCGCTGGCGCTTGCCGAGGCTGCCTACGGACCGCGCGGTCTGGAGGTCGGTTCAATTCTCAATCAGCTCGCGGTGTTGCACAAATACCAGGGTCGGTTCGCCGAGGCGAGGCCGTTGCTTCGTCGCGCTCTTCGAATCATGTCGCACGGGAGCGGCGCCGACCGTTCGGACCTCGCGACGATCTACCATAACCTCGGCGGTCTGGAGCACGCGCGTGGGCGTTATCGGCGCGCGGAGCCCTTCGCGCGCCGGGCGGTCGTCATCCGCGAGCAATTCCTCGGGGCCGACCACCCGGACGTCGCCGCCGATCGTGCCGCCCTGGCGGCTATCGTCGCCGAATTGGGCCGGCTGGACGAGGCCGAGGAGCTCTATCGGCAGGCGCTCGCCGTCTTCGAGCGAGCGTACGGCCCCGAGCATTACGAGATCGCCGTGAACCTGAATAACCTTGGTGTCCTCCTTCAGGCACGCGGCGATCTGGCGCCGGCCGAGGACGCCCTGCGGCGTGCGTTGGCGATCAAGGAACGGCTCCTCGGGCCCGCGCACCCCGACATCGCCCTGACTCAACACAACCTCGCCGTCCTCCTTGCTCATCAGGGACGACGAAGCGACGCTGAGTCGCTCTATCAGCGCGCGTTGGAGATGTTCGTCCAGTTCATCGAACCCGATCATCCAAAGGTTGCGGCGTGTCGCATGAACCTCGAGGCGCTGATCGGCGAGACAACCGACGGCATCGAAGCCTCTGGCCCAGATCGTGCTGCCCAAACGCAATAGACCTTTGTGCGTTCCGCATGCGACGGTGATCGCTCTCTATAGCGAGCGCAGCGTTCTCCGTCTGGGTGCGTCTCAGAGTCTCTCCCAATAGTGCGTGAGGCGGGAAAATGAAGAGTGGCTCCGGCCGTCTTCGGACGGTGCCAGTCCCCAGTTTCCACGCTCCCGGGACTTGTGGGACAGACTCTTACCCGATCGATACCACGCTGTGTACCGAGAAACCCGCGCTGGGAAGACGCGGGTCGTTTGCCAACCTGATTCGCACGGATCCCGTTCGACGGTCGGGGTGTGGAGACGGAGCGAGATCGGCGATCTCGGTCACTGCGCCACATCTGGACTCGCGTTTTCGCACTCTTAAATCGACAGCCCCGCATGGTCCGCCCGATCCTGCACCCATGCCGCAGCGCCTGTGGATCGAATTCGACGATTTGATCGATCGCATCATGAAGCGGCGAAACAGCCGCCAAAATGCCGTACTTGACGACGACGATCGACGCGGGCTTCTTGATGACTCTCGAGCGGATCGTGACGCGCTGCGGGTGCGAGATTCGTTGTTTTCCCTAGTTGGCGAACCACGATCATCTCGTGGCGGCGACGACCAGGCCGACGCTGGATGGATGGGGTCTCGGGTTTCCGGCCGCCTTCGCTGGAAGGACGGCCGGGAAGAGCCCGATCTCACTCGCAGCCAGCGCCTTGTCGATCGAAGCGTAGCGCTGGTCAGTTCCCGTGACCGTTCCCGTGGCTGTGCTTGTGGCTGGTGCTGCCGCCCGTAATGCTCGTGCCAACAAGGCTTTTCGCGTCGTTCACATCCTGTCGGTTCACGACGCCGTTGCCATCCAGATCCGCCCACACGACGTTCATCCCCACGTCCGCCTGGACCCCCTGCCAATCGGCCCTGGTGACCTGCCGGTCTCCGTTGAAGTCACCGGGGAGCACGGTGAACGAAAGGGGGTTGTTATTCCAGACGGAGATTGAAGGATTGACGTTCGCACCGAAATTGGAATCGAGCGCCAGGAGCAGTTGGTCGATCCCCAGGGCCGTGGGCAAGGTCCAGGTCGCGTCGTGCTGGGTCGCATTATAGCTGAACCCACTGAACGTGTAGGCTCTGCCCGTGGTGCTCGACAGGGACAGGTCACTCTTACCGACCGTAACGTCATCGCTGAACAGGACGTCAACGGCGTTGATGTTGATGAACGGCAGGTCGCGCGTCAGGCCGAGCAGCGACATGGTCTGCGTTCCCCAGTGAACGCGAATGTCGAGCACCTTGGGGTGCACGGTCAGCGTGCCGGGGACGAATGCGAAGTCGTAGTTGGCTGCGGAGAGCGTGCCGATCGAGGCCGTGATCGGGTAGGTACCCGCCGCGCTCGTGCTTGTGGCCGTCGTGCTCAAGGCAGCCGAACCGCTCACAGCCTGAGAGGTATCGCCGTTGACGAATCCGCTGATTGAGGCCGTCAACGTCGGTACCGGGTCGCCGTGACCCATGTCCGCGTTGTTTGCGGTGACGGTGAGATGGGCCTTCGCGACGTCGATCGTCGTCGAGGCGCTGACCGTCGAGTAGTCCGTGGAGTCGGTGGGCGTAAATGTGACTGTGAGGACCTGACCCTGGCCCGCTGTGAGAACCGTACCCGCCGCCGGCGAATAGCTGAACGTACCGGGCACGGAGGCGGTCGCATCGAGCTGGGTGCTGCTGAGCGCGGTGCCGTACGTGATGCCCGCGGGGCTCGCCCAGGTGATCACCGGCGTGGCGGGCGCCACGCTGATGGTGACCGTCCGAGTCGCCGCGTTGTAGTTGGCGGTGGCTGCGGCGGTGACGGTCAACGTCTGATTCGGCCCTGCCGAGAGAACGGTACCCGCCGCCGGCGAGTACGTCAGCGCGCCGGTCGTTTGATCCGGACCGGATACCGAAACCGTGGCATCGAGCTGCGTGCTGCTCAAAGGAGTGCCGTACGTAATCGCGGCCGGGTTGCTCCAGGAAATGGTCTGGTTGGCCTTGTTGACGGTCAAGCCGGTCGTCGCACTGACGGCGGTGAAGTTGGTACTGCCCGCGTAACTGTAGGTGATCGTATAGGGCGTGGACGAAGCGCCCAGATTCGCCGTGGCCACGTCGGCGGCAAAGTCGCCGGTCGAAGGGTCGATCTCGGCGCCCGCGGTCTGGTTCCCGATGGTGATTTTCACCATGCCCGTCGGGACAAGCGTGCCCGCAGCGATGTGGCCCGAGACGTGAGTCGTCGTTCCGTACACGATCGTGGGTGCAGCCAGGGAATCAAACGTCGGCGTCGCCTGGGCCACATCGATCAATGCGGAGGCCGATGCGTCATTGAAGTCGGCCGAATCGGTTGGCTTGAAACGGGTCGACAGGATCTGTCCAACGCCAGCGTTCAGGATCGTGCCCGCCGCCGGCACGTACGTGAACGTGCCCGCGAGGGGAGCGCCACCGAAGGATGCGGACGCGTCGAGCTGCGCCGCGCTCAACGGTGTTCCGTAAGTAATCTGGAAGTGCGTGCCGTCGCCCCAGACCAGCGTCGGGTTGGCCTTGAGGACATTAATGGTCGCCGTGCCCGTGACGGTGTTGTAATCCGTCGTATCGGTGGGCGTGAAGGTCGCTGAGAGGGTTTGGCCCTGGCCCGCGCCAAGCACTGTACCCGCCGCGGGCGTGTACGAGATCGTCCCCGGCACCGAGGCTGTGGCGTCGAGCTGCGTCGAACTCAGCGCCGTGCCGTAGGTGATGTCCGCCGGGTTTGCCCATGTCAGCGAGGGCGAGGCCTTCAGCACATTGATGGTTGTCGACGCCGTCACGGAGTTGTAGTCCGTGGTGTCGTCTGGCGTAAAGGTGACCGACAACGGCTGGTTCGCTCCCGCGCTGAGGACCGTGCCGGCTGCGGGCGTGTAAACGAAGGTGCCCGGGACGTTGAGTCCACCGAATGTCGCGGATGCATCGAGCTGGGCGGCGCCGAGCGCTGTGCCGTAAGTGATATCCGCGGGGCTCGCCCAGGCGATCGTCGGAGTCCCGACAACACCAAGGGTCACTGTCGCCACGTTGCTATCCGACACGCCGTCGTTCGCCTGGAACGTGAACGTATCGGAGCCGACATAGTCGCTGTCGGGCGTATACGTCAGGTTAGCCCCGGTGCCGCTGAGCGTACCGTGGCTCGGACCGGCGACCACGGTGTATGTGAGCGGGCTGTTTTCCGGGTCGCTTGCCGACAGAGTTATCGCCGCGGGCGTGTTTGCGGCGACCGCCACAGTCGCATTTGCCGCGATCGCCGGCGCGTCCACGGTGATCGTATCGGTGACAACGTTGCTGTTGGCCTGCCCGTCGTTGCCTTCATACTGGAACGTGTCCGTACCGACAAAACCTGCGTTGGGCGTGTACGCGAACGATCCGTCGGAATTGAGCGTGAGGCTCCCGTTGGTCGGACCCGCGACAAGGACTGCGGTGAGTGGGTCGTTGTCGAGGTCCGTGTCATTGGCCAGCACGCCCGGTCCTGCGACGGAAAGCGTTTGGTTTTCACCCACCGCGTAGTTGTCGATCACGGCGGTTGGGGGATGGTTGACGTGAGCCACCGTGATCGTCGCGGTGGCAACGTTTCCGAGGCTTGTGCCGTCGTTCGCCTGGTAGGTGAAACTGTCGGTCCCGTAGAACAAGGGGCTCGGTGTGTACGTGAACGTGCCATCCGAATTGAAAGTCAGTGATCCGTTCGACGGACCCGTGACGAGCTGGGCCGTGAGGGGGTCGTGCTCGATGTCGGTGTCGTTGAAAAGCACGCCGGTCTGCCCGGCAAAAGCGTTGTACTCGATCTGGCCCGAAAGCGCCGGTGGCAACCCCTCGTTGTGCATGAGGAACGAAGCGTTGAAGCTGATCACGTTCCCGCTGGCATCGTAGGTCGCCTGGTAGATCGTGAACTGCCCTGTGAGCGTGTTACTGCCACGGTCGTAGTACGACACGGAGAGGCCCGGCTCTCCACCCGACTGGAACGGATAGCGCACTGCGTTGTCGTATGTTCCCGGGGTCAACAGGGCATTGTTGGGGCCGGCGAAGTCGATTTGCCACGAGTCGATCGGGTTAACGTTAGGCACGAAACGAATCGAGACGCCGTTGGAATAGTTTCGGGTGACCGTGTACGTCCCGTCGTTTGCCCCGTAGCTGTAGTTCTGGCCGCCGCCGATGTAGTCTCCCTGCTGGCTCTGGATATTCAGCGACGTGACCGCCGCTACCGTGGTGAGGGACGTTCCCTCATTCATCGTGTACTGGTCATTGTTCGCCACGGGCGGGTAGTTCACGAACGCGATGTTGACCGTGTCCGTCACGACGGCGCTATCGAGCTTGCCGTCCGAGGCGAGGTACTGGAACGAGTCGGTGCCGTAGTAGTGGAGATTGGGCGTGTAGACGAATGAGCCGTCGCCATTCCACTTAATGGTGCCGTGCGCTGGCAGTGTCCAGAGGTCCGCGGTGAGCGGGTTGCCGGCAGCCTGCGTGTCATTGGCGAGAACGCCAGGCGCTGCAACGGTCAGCGGAACGTCCTCGGTCGTGGAAAAGCTCTCGGGAACGGCCACCGGCGGGGAATCCACCGTGATCGTTACCGTGGCGGTGTTCCCGTTGAGCTGGCCGTCGTTGTCGGTGTACTGGAACGAGTCGGTGCCGTAAAAGTTGGCGTTCGGCGTGTAGGTGTACGAGCCGTTGGCGTTGAGCTGAAGCGTTCCGTTGGAGGGTCCGGAAATCAGGACCGCCGTGATCGGCTGTCCGTTCGGATCGCTGTCGCCAAACAGTACGCCAGGCGCGTTCGACTGCAAGACGGTGTTCTCGGCGACGGTATAGCTGTGGTTGTTTGCCACGGGTGGATCGTCCGGACCCGTGACATTGAGTGTGACGACGACGACGTTGCTACTGAGCGTCCCATTGCTCGCCTTGTACTCGAAGGTATCAGGGCCGAGGTAGACCCCAAACGGCGTGTACGTGAACGAGCCGTCGGCGTTCAACTTGAGTGAGCCGTGAGCAGGGTTATTTTCGAGGATCGCCGTCAAGGGGTCGCCATTCACGTCACTGTCGTTGGCGAGCACGCCCGCCGCCGCGCTGACGGTCAATGGCGTGGACTTGGTCACGCTGTACGTGTCGGCGACGGCGGTGGGAGCGTACTCGACCTTCTGGACATTGATCGTCACGGTTGCCGGCGCGCTGAGCTCGGTCCCATCACTGACCTCGTACTGGAACGAATCGGTGCCGTAGAAGTTGGCGTTCGGCGTGTAGGTGAATGGACCGAGGGGACTGAGCGTCAGCGTCCCGTTCGCGGGCCCGGACACCAGAATGGCGCTGAGCGGATCCTTGTCGGGGTCGAACGCATTCGTGAGGGCCCCCGTGTTGGCGACGGTCAGGGGAGAGTTTTCATTCACGATGTAGGTTGGACTCGCCCCCGACGGAGGCGCATCGGCGCCGGTGTTGACGCTGCCGAAGTTCACTCCAGAAACGTTAAGCGGTCCGCCGGTCTCCACCGTCACGTTCGTGAACTGGTGATAGTCGTTGTAGCCCGTAGAGTTCCAGGTGACGTACTGGACGTTCGTAAAACCATTGAACGTGACGTGATGGAACCCGAGCTGGCTACCGATGTTAAAGGCCTGCGTGACCGTTCCGCCACCCGCGAGGTGCCCGGTGAAGGTCACGGTCACGGTATAGACGCTGCTCCAGATCGTCGAGAGGTCCATCGCGTCGAGCGTGAACGGCGTACCGTCAGAGCGCATCAAGCTGATGGTGCTCGGGGACCACTCGGCGGAGAGGGCAGGTTCACCGGCGTAACGCGTGCTATCGGAGCTGCCATAGATCGTGAACTGCGACGTGGGCTGTGCCGTGGTGTTGAAAACGAAGCCGTTTTCCGTGTAGGCCGGGATCGTCTGATCCGTGGTGCTGGCGAAATTTGCGAAGGTGAACGTATAGGGGGCGGAGGCGATCACCGACACGGCCCGTTCGAGCGTGGGTTTGGGCGTCGTCTGGTGCCAACCGGAGGGGAGGACCTGGGACACCAGATAGGTGCCGGGTTGCAAGCCCGTGAACTGGTACGAGCCGTCGCTCGCCGTGGTCGTGGTTGGGTCACCGGGGTCGAGCGTGCCGTCCTGGTGGAGGTCGATGAAGACCGTCTGGCCCGCGATGCCTGGCTCGCTCGCATCCTGGACTCCGTTGGCGTTCAGGTCGTTATAGGCCACGCCGCTGATCGACCCCGTCGCCGGCGTCAGCCGGACTTCCAGGTGCTCGGCAACGAGCTTCGTATGGGTCGACCGCCGGGCGGTTCGGAGCTTGTGACGGCGCGCGCTGCTCTGGGCGTGTGGTACCACGTTGCACCTCGGGGGGTGAATCGGTGATGTCGATCGTCAGTCTACCGCTCACGATGCGCGAAACACTCAGGGCGCGGAGCAGTAGCCTCGCTCTGGCCGACAGTCGTTGTCGACCGAGCGCCCCCCAGCCTCTCGAAGTCGTAGGAGTTCGGAGGCCGTTTCAGAAACAGTCTGTGTGATAAACATCAAATACCAAGGGTCGCGGAACCGGGCAAGTGAAAAAAGCGTGTACGGCTCTTTTTTTCAGCCGCGAATATGCGCCACTTCATGTCATTATGAGCGCAATTTGTATCACCACTCGAACCCGACCGTTTTGCCCAACTGTCAAATGTTCGTCAAGGAGGCATTGTAGCAATCCGTACACCGGATCCCTGCCGACTTGCCCTGCCTGTTAAGTAGTTCGGAGGCGACTCGTCCGCCATCAAAACCCGTGTCTGCCCCTCGACCGCGCTCGGCTCGTGCGCCAGGGATCGGACGAAACGCCAAAATAGGGGCCCGTTCGCTCTCGGTCAGCGGTTATTCGTTGGGGCCAGGAGCCTTGACGGCTTGTCGAAGGTCATCAAGGATGGTGATTCCGCCTTAACCGCACGGCTGGCGTTTCGCACGTTCACGTTCCTTCTCTTTTTGAAGGCATTCCGAATGCTGTCTCGACGCGAGTGGAAACGAATCGTCCTGGTCATGGCTGCATGCATGCTTCTGGCTGCGCCGCGGGCGCAGGGGCAAACGTTGGAGAGTGCACTCAGCGCCGAGTCACCGGAAGCGCTGGCCAGGGCAGCCCGGGAAGCGGGCGATGCTCGCCACGGGGCCTTGCTCTTTCACCAGGCCCAGCTCGCGTGTGCGCGTTGCCACTCGGTTGCCGACGAGGATTCCAAGACGGCTCTCGGGCCGAACCTCGCGAAACTCGGCAAGGAGGTTAGCGATGCGTTTCTCGTCGAATCGGTTCTCGTCCCTTCCAGGTCGATCCGTAAAGGCTTTGAGACGACGACCATTCTCACCGAGGACGGAAAGACGATCACGGGCTTCGTGACCGACGAGACCGCCGACCGGATATCGCTCCGCGATGCATCTGCGGAAGGACGGGTCGTGACCGTCGCGAAGGCGACCATTGACGACCGCAAAGTGGACTCCACCTCGCTGATGCCCGTCGGACAGGTTAATCAGCTCACCCACCGTCAGGACTTCCTCGACCTCATCCGCTATCTGATTGAGATCCGCGACGGCGGCCCCTCGCGAGCTGTCGCCTTGCAGCCCGACCCCGCGCAGCTCGCTCTTGTCCTCCCCGAGTACGAGGCGCACGTCGATCACGCGGGCTTGATCTCAAAGCTCGACCGTAAGAGTCTCCAACGTGGCGAGGCCATTTACAGCCTGTCGTGCGCGAATTGCCACGGCACTCGCGAGCAGCTCGGATCGCTCCCGACCTCGCTCCGGTTTGCGTCGGGCCAGTTCAAGAACGGCTTTGATCCTTACGCGATGTACCAGACCCTCACGCGAGGCCACGGCATGATGGCCCCACAGACCTGGATGGTTCCGCGTCAGAAGTACGACGTGATTCATTACATTCGTGAGGCCTACCTCAAGCCGTACAACAACACGCAGTACGCCGTCGTCGACGCGTCGTACCTCGCGCGCCTCCCCAAGGGGGACACCGCCGGTCCTGAGCCGAGGGTGATCGAGCCCTGGGTCACGATGGACTACGGCCCGAGCCTGACCGGGACTTATGAAGTCGGCAACGACGGCTCGAACTTCGCGTACAAAGGGATCGCCGTCCGGCTCGATCTTGGTCCGGGTGGAGTCTCTCGTGGTCATGCCTGGACAGTCTTCGATCACGACACCCTCCGCGTGGCGGCGAACTGGGTCGGCGACAAGTTCATTGACTGGGAGAGCATCGCCTTCAACGGCCGGCATCAAGTGCATCCCCACATCGTCGGCGACGTGATGCTGGCCAATCCGTCCGGCCCCGGCTGGGCCGACCCCGAGACCGGTCGCTTCGACGACGACCGCCGGGTGCGAGGTCGCGACGGCAAAGCCTATGGCCCGTTGCCCCGGGCGTGGGCCCATTACAAGGGGCTCTATCACCATGGGCCGCTTGAGATCATTGCTTACACGGTAGGCTCGACCGAGATTCTCGAATCGCCAGGCGTCGCCGCGGGGGGATCTTCGCGCGTGTTCACGCGCACGTTCAACCTTGGACCAAGACCGCGAGATCTGATCCTCCAGGTCGCGCGTCACCCCGCCGGCTCCTCGCAACTGACTCTGGTCGCCGCACCCGACGGATCGGCTTCGTCCCTGGCAGTTCTCAGTGCCGGCCAACGCGGGGCAGGGCACCCTGCGCCCTTTGCGTTTGACGGCAAGACTTTTCTCGATGTTGCCAGGCCGGAGGGCTTCGATCTGACCCATGCCGATTTCACGATCTCCGCACGCGTCAACACACGGAGCGGCGGCACGATCTTTTCCAAGCTTCCGCCGGCCGACGCTTGGAAACCCGATGGCAAAGCCTTTTTCATTCGAGACGGCCGCCTCTGCTTCGACATCGGCTGGGTGGGCGTCGTTCAATCACGGCAACAAATCCATGATGGCCGCTGGCATGATGTTGCCGTGACGTGGGAGCACGCGCCGGGGCTGTTCCGGCTCTACATCGATGGTCGCCTCGATGGACGTAAGCCACTCCGGCCCAAGGGTGAAGAGGCTGGACATTTGGTTCGGATCGGATTTGCGGCGCCCAACTTTCCCGAAGCGAAGAGCCACTTCGATGGTCAGTTGGATGACGTGAGGTTCTATCAGCGCGCACTCTCGGACGGCGCGATTGCCAAAATTGCGACGGAAGGTGAGCCGGCCGAGGGATTCACTGCCCGCTGGCGTATGGCAAAGGTCGAAGCCAACCGAGTGGCCGACATCAGCGGAAAGGGACACGACGGCACAGTCCAGCGCGGCACGTCGGCGAAGCCGGAGCAAACCGCGGTGTTGGTGGCAGGGGTGTCGCCAACGCTCGAGGGGAGTAAGTGGCTGACTCCGGGCGACGGCAACCTTCGCTTTCGAATCCCGAAAGGCGAACAACCGCTAAGGTTCACGCTCTGGACAGGTCGAGCCGAGAATACGGCGGCAGCGCGGGAATTGCCTCGAACGATGCGGATCGACGACCCTGCTCGCGACCTTGCAACGCTTACGCACGGCGGTCCGATGCGCTGGCCGCAGCCGATCGTGACCCGTCCAACGATCGGACGCGATTCCGGTCCCTTCGCGGTCGATGAACTCACCCCACCGGACACCAATCCATGGCTCGCCCAGATCCGGCTGACGGGTTTCGACTTCGAGCCAGGCAGTGATCGCGCCGTGGTCTCGTCCTGGGATGGGGATATCTGGCTCGTCTCAGGTTTGAATGGTCTCCCCGCCGACGGCTCATCTTCGAAGGAGGCGACCCTGACCTGGAAGCGAATCGCATCCGGGTTGTTCCAGCCGCTCGGCGTGAAGCTCGTCGACGGACGCATCTATGTCACGTGCCGCGACCAGCTCGCGATCCTGAATGATCTCAACGGCGATGGCGAAATCGACTTCGTGGAGAACTTCAACAGCGACCACCAGGTCACCGAACACTTCCACGAGTTCGCGATGGGCTTGCAGACGGACGCGGAGGGAAACTTCTACTACGCGAAGTCGGCCCGGCACGCGTTGCCGGCGGTCGTCCCACACCACGGCACGCTCTTAAAGGTTAGCAAGGACGGCTTGCGGACCGACATCGTTGCCCAGGGCTTTCGCGCCGCCAACGGGGTTTGTTTGAATCCCGATGGCACCTTCTTCGTTACCGATCAGCAAGGGCACTGGACCCCCGAGAACCGGATCAATCTTGTGAAGCCGGGCGGTTTCTACGGCAACATGTTCGGCTATCACGACGTGACGGATACGTCCGACAGCGCGATGGAAAAGCCGCTCGCCTGGATCTCCTCCAAGATGGACCGCTCACCGGGCGAACTCCTGTGGGTCGATAGCCCGCGCTGGAAGCCGTTGCAAGGGGCGCTGCTGAATCTGTCGTACGGGCAAGGGAAGGTGTTTCTCGTCCTGCATGAGACCGTCAACGGGCAGATTCAAGGCGGGATGACGCCGTTTCCGCTCCCCGCCTTGCCGACGGGAATCATGCGCGGGAGGTTCCACCCGACGGACGGTCAGCTTTACACATGCGGCATGTACGCCTGGGCCGGCGACGCGAGGAAGCCGGGGGGATTCTACCGCATTCGTTACACCGGGAAACCGCTCGGGATGCCGGTCGCCCTGCATGCGCAGAAGGAAGGGTTGGAGCTGACGTTCAGCGATCGGCTCGATCCGCAGACGGCGCACGACGTGAGCCGATACGCGGTCAAGACATGGTCCTTGCGGAGAACGAGCGATTATGGTTCTCCGCACGAGAATGAACGCGTTTTGAAAGTGTCGGACGTTCGGCTTTCGGATGACGGCCTTACGGTTTTTCTCGAGATTCCCGGGATCCAGCCCGCTTGGTGCATGGAGGTCCGGTATTCACTGAAGCGCGGCGTGGACGGCGAAAAGGTCGAAGGGGTCATTCACAACACGGTCCATGACCTCGCGCCATGATCGCGATATCTAAATCCGTAGGGTGGGTCGGAACGCCGCGCAGCGGCGCGAGGCCCACCGGTCAGCGCGACCGCGCAACCCCGGTGGGCCTCCCGCCCTGGCGGGCGGTCCGACCCCCCTTACTTGCAACTCTCGACGATGTGTAACTCATTCGAAACCGCTGTAAAGTTTGAAGCCCCTCTCACTCACGACCCGGAACCTCGCCGTAAAACTTCCAACGCGTCGCGTAATCCCGACTCGGCTTTTCCTTCCGCAAGAGAACCCGCACCATTTCAATCGGAATACGATTCTCCTTCAAAACCGCATCATGGAAGGCTCGCTCAGCCATCTTGCCCGACTCCACAAGCTCCTTGTGAAGCGCCCGGAGTTGAAGTCCGCCGAGTAGGTACGCCGCCTGATAGAGCGGTCCATAATTTGTCGCGAACGACCGGCGCACCTCTGCCGTGGCATTGTCGCGTTCGTGGCCCACACGATCGACGAGAAAATCGATGCACTGCTGCGGCGTCATCTTCTCGAGGTGGAAACCGAGTGAAAAGATGATGCGGGCGCAGCGGTGCATGCGCCAGAAGAGCATTCCGACGCGATCCTCGGGCGAACGGGCGAAGCCGCGGTCCCAGAGCAAGAGCTCCCAGTACAGGGCCCAGCCTTCGACGCTGAAGGGGGTCTGGAAGAGGTCGCGATAGGTCTTGTAACGTGCGCTCATATAACCTTGCAGGTGGTGCCCGGGGATGATCTCGTGATGCACCGTCGCGCGCGAGAAGTGGATATTATTGCCCCGCATGCTCATCAGCTTGGCGTCGTGCGGCATGCCGCTCGTGGGGTATGAGACGCTGATCGTCTCTCCGCCTGTGAAAAACGGGTTTACAAGCTGTCGCTCGGGCGACATCATGCCGATCCGCCACGACTCCCGGCAGAGCGGCGGGATGGTCACGAGATCGTTCTTGTCGAGGTACTCGATGGCCTCGACGGCCAGGTCGCGGATCAACTTGGGTTGTTTACCGGGCTCGACGTAGTGAGACTTCACACGCTCCAGGGCCGCGCGCCAGTCGTCGCCGCAGCCCATTTCGCGCGCGGCTTTCTTCATCTCGGCTTCGCACCAGGCGAGTTCGACCTCGGCAAGCTTGACCAGCTCCTCCGCCGAGTAGGGGATCATCTCTGCGGCCAGCTCACGCTTCAGGGCGTCGCTCCCGATGGGGTTGCCCACGATGTCCTTGCCGCCTTCGCGTGCGGCCGGGGGCGGAACATCCTCACGTCCTCCTCCGCGGCGCCGGCCGCCACCCTCTTCGGACGGCATGGACCGAACACCCAGACGCTCGCGAAGCAGGGTGGTGTAGCTGCGGAGTGCTTCGTCGGCGGCCTTGTAGGGCTCCTGGGTCCACCACGTGAAGAGTGGGTCGTAGCCATCGTAGAAGCGGTACCAGCCCTGAAGTGTGTTACTCAGCTCATCGGCGGTCGCGATGGCCCGGACGGCGATCGCGCGTTTCACTGGGTCCTTGGATTTCGATCGCTCCTCGAGGGTTCGCTTCGCTTCAGCCGTCTCCTTCGTCAGCCGCGTCAGCGTTTCGGCCGCCTTCGACCAGTCGGTCGGCTCCACGTCGCGCCGTGCGCGGTCGAGTTCGAGGATCGTCTGCGCAAAGGGAACGAAGGATGCGGCATCGGCTCGCTCACGAAGCCGTTGATCGAGCTGGTGGACATCGTGGTTAAGGTGGTTCTTGAAGAGCAGATAGTCCACGCGGCCGTCGAGTCCCAAGGCGTCGAAGTCGAGCCTTTCGAGCTGGTCGAGCCATGCTTGCGAGAACCGCCGCATCCGTTCATCGCGCTCGGGCGACGCGGCGGGCGGTCCGGAGCGCCGGAGGCTTCCAAGGTCCGCGACGTACCGTTCGATGACACCACGCAACTCGCTGCGGTCCGCGTTCAGGTCGTCGAGGTCCAGCGACGCTTCGGGCGGCTTTGGCTCCCCTTTCACGTCCTCGGTTCGGACAACCGAGCGATCGCGCGTGGGATCGCCGTTGCGATCGGGCGGCTCGGTGCCGAGCAAGTGCCGGACGAAGAAGTCCTGCATCCTGCGCTGGCCGTAGGCACCCCCCATGCCATGACCCGCGTTGGGAACGACCAGGAGGTCGAAGTCCTTCCCCGCCTTGATCAGGGCATCAGCCAGCCGGTACGTCGACTCGGGCGGGACGTTCGTGTCCATCTCGCCGACAATCAGCAGCAGCTTTCCGCGCAGCCTGTGCGCGTTGTCGATGTTCGACGATTCCGCGTACCACGGCCCAACGGGATATCCCATCCACTGCTCGTTCCACGACGCCTTGTCCATCCGGTTGTCGTGACACCCGCACGCCGAAACCGCGACCTTGTAAAACTCGGGGTGAAAGAGCACTCCCCCCGTCGAGTTCTGACCGCCGGCCGAGGTGCCGGTAATCCCAACGCGAGTGATATCGTACGACGGATACTTCCTGGCAATCGCCTGGTGCCAGAGGATTCGGTCCGGAAAACCGGCGTCCTTGATGTTGTGCCAGCAGACGTCATGGAACGCCTTCGAGCGATTCGCCGTACCCATCCCGTCGACCTGCGCGACGATGAAGCCAAGTTCCGTCAACGACGTGAACCGCCGCGTGGGGCTGAATGTCTTCGGCACGAAGGAGCCGTGCGGGCCCGCGTAGATTTGCTCGATCACGGGGTATTTCTTCGATCGATCAAACTGGCGAGGCCGGCAAATGATCCCCCAGATGTCCGTCTTGGCGTCCCGCCCCTTGGCCGTAAACACCTCAGGCGCTTCCCAGCCGTTGGCCTTGAGCGCGGAGATGTCCGCCTCTTCGAGTTTGCAAACGAGCGAACCATCGTCGCTCCGGCGCAGTGTGTTTACCGGCGCCAGGTCGACCCGGCTGTACGTGTCGATCAGATAACGGCGGTCTGGGGAGAACTGTACCGTATGGCTGCCGTTTCCTTCCGTCAGGGCAACCAGCCCGGTGCCGTCGAAATTCACACGGTATTCATGAAGGAAGTACGGATCCTCGCCCGAATTCCTGCCGCATGCGCGGAACCAGACTTGCCGCTTCTCCTCATCAATGCGATCGATCCCGCGGACGACGTACTCGCCCGACGTGATCGCGTTCTTGATCTGCCCCGTGGCGGGGTCGATGAGATACATATGGCGCCAGCCGTCCCGCTCCGACAGGTAGAGGATCTCGCCCGATTTCTCCAGCCAGTTCACGGCGCTGAAACCCATGTTTTCGGTGTGCGCCGACCAGATGAACGTTTCGCTCGTTTCATCGAT